>NZ_JBEAIU010000046.1:0-44433 GCF_040065135.1 Klebsiella sp. CN_Kp066
GAGCGCACCCTTGGTAAGGGTGAGGTCCCCAGTTCGACTCTGGGTATCAGCACCAGTTTTTAGGTTAAAGTTCGGCGATTTGAAAAGAATTTGCCTGGCAACGATAGCGCGGTGGTCCCACCTGACCCCATGCCGAACTCAGAAGTGAAACGCCGTAGCGCCGATGGTAGTGTGGGGTCTCCCCATGTGAGAGTAGGGCATTGCCAGGCATCAAACAAGTAAAAAGCCCATCCGTCAGGATGGGCTTTTTGCGTTTTCGCTCCTGCGTAAATATCCTTTTTCCTGGCTGGTAATGGCAATTTATCCGTTTGACGTTATCTGAGGGGAGGGGCTTTGCCCGGCCTTTAGTCGCGGGTGATACCGTTAAGCATCGCGGAACTTACCTTCGGGGAAGCGGTACCGGATAACCCTCCGGTACCTTTTATGGCAGAGAAGAGAAGGCGTTAACGGGTTAAAGCTACAATACCGAGCGTCAGGCCAGCTACCGCGGCTGCGCCGCCGGCAATCGCGCCAGCGGTTTCCCAGTTATCCTGAGTTGTTCCTTTCACACAAGTATTGGTATGGACGAGTCTACCTTCAGAGTCATAAACCGGTACGCACGGAGAGTCATGTGCACAGCCGGCAAGTAGCGTAGCCAGCAATGCCACTATAATAAATTTGTTCATGATGTTACCTCTAAATAATCCGCTTCGCTGTAGTGGCGAACCCACGTACATACGGAACAGCTTATTTTATCATCAGAAATATAGTTGGCCGCCAGAGTAAATAATCTCAATTTATGACTAACGTAAATATTATTAAGAAAGACAGATGATTATGAGTAAATAATGTGGGTTGCGGGGCGAGGGTAGGTTAAAGAATAATAAATATATTTAATATCAGTGAGATAGGTATTTATTTTTCAGGCAAGAAAAAAGGCACCGGATGGGTGCCCTGGAAAGAATATTTAGTCTATGTGCCTGGTAAAGCGCCGCCTTACTACCACAAAGAAGACCGGGACAAAGAATATAGCCAGCAATGTTGCCGTCAACATTCCGCCCATAACTCCGGTACCTACTGCATTTTGAGCTCCGCTGCCTGCGCCATGGCTAATAACCAGAGGCAGAACACCCAAAATAAAAGCAAGGGAAGTCATCAGGATAGGACGTAGACGCATACGGGATGCTTCCAGTGTGGCTTCGATAATGCCCTTGCCTTCTTTATCCATCAGGTCTTTGGCAAACTCAACGATAAGAATCGCGTTTTTCGCAGAGAGGCCAATAGTGGTTAATAAACCTACCTGGAAATAAACGTCATTATTAAGCCCGCGTAACGACGCCGCGAGTAATGCTCCAACAACGCCTAATGGTACGACGAGCATGACAGAGAAGGGAATCGACCAGCTTTCATAAAGCGCCGCAAGACACAGAAAGACGACAATCAGCGAAATGGCATACAGGGCTGGCGCCTGATTACCCGATAAACGTTCTTGATAGGACATTCCCGTCCAGTCGTAACCAATACCGGCAGGAAGCTTGCTGGCTAGCTGTTCCATTAAAATCATCGCATCACCGGTACTTTTCCCCGGCGCCGCTTCCCCCAAAACTTCCATAGAGGGTAAACCATTGTAGCGCTCCAGGCGCGGTGAACCATAAACCCAGCGCGAGGTCACGAATGCGGAGAACGGGACCATCTCGCCGTTCGCGCTGCGAACGTACATATTATTGATATCGCTCGGCAGCATACGGAATTTAGCATCGGCCTGAACGTAGACTTTTTTCACGCGTCCATGGTCAATAAAGTCGTTAACGTAGTAGCCCCCTAGCGCCGCGGAAATGGTCTCATTGATATCGGATAGCGAAATACCCAGAGCCTGAGCTTTCTCCTGATCGACATCAAGCTTGAATTGCGGCGTGTCTTCGAGCCCGTTGGGGCGAACGCGTACCAGCTGGTCAGGGTATTCTCTCACCATACCCAGAAGTTGATTACGGGCCTGGGTTAATGCGCTATGGCCCAGGTTACCCTGATCGATAAGCTCAAAATCAAAACCGGTAGCCGTACCCAGCTCGATAATTGCCGGCAGGTTGAAAGGAAAGACCATAGCATCTTTAATCTGACTAAAGGCAACGGTAGCCCGTTTGATGATTGCCTCAACGCCATTCTCTGCGCCGCTGCGCTCTTCCCATGGCTTCAGGCTGACAAACGCCATACCGGAGTTTTGGCCCTGGCCGCTAAAGCTAAAGCCGTTAACGGTAAAGACGCTTTCAACGTTCGCCTTCTCTTTATGCAGATAGTAATCGGTAACCGTATCAAGAACCTTCTGCGTGCGTTCCTGCGTTGCGCCTGAAGGGAGCTGGATCATGGTCATAAATACCCCCTGATCCTCATCCGGCAAGAAAGAGGTGGGCAGGCGCATAAACAATACCGCCATACCCACAACGATTAGCAAATAGATGATTAGATAGCGCCCGGTACAGCGCAGGATCCCACTCACGCTGTTGGTGTAGTGATTTACGCTACGATCGAATTTCGCATTAAACCAGCCAAAAAATCCTTTTTTCTCATGATGATCGGCTGATGCGGGTTTCAGTAAGGTGGCACAAAGCGCTGGGGTCAGGATCAGCGCCACCAGTACGGACAGCGCCATCGCGGAGACGATGGTGATAGAAAACTGCCGATAAATCGCCCCCGTAGAGCCGCCAAAGAAGGCCATGGGGACAAACACCGCCGATAGCACCATGGCAATACCCACCAATGCCCCCTGGATTTGCGACATCGATTTTTCCGTCGCCTCTTTTGGGGAGAGCTTCTCTTCTACCATCACGCGTTCGACGTTTTCCACTACCACGATAGCATCGTCGACCAGCAGGCCTATTGCCAGCACCATGCCAAACATCGTTAGTGTATTGATGGAGTAACCGAATGTTGCCAGCACGGCAAAGGTGCCAAGCAGAACGACCGGAACCGCGATAGTGGGGATCAGAGTAGCCCGGATATTCTGTAAGAACAGATACATCACAAGGAAGACGAGGATGATGGCTTCAAATAGCGTCTTCACCACCTCGTGGATAGAGATTTTCACAAACGGCGTGGTGTCGTAAGGATAGACGACCTTCATCCCCTGTGGGAAGTACGGCTGCAGTTCGGCAAGCTTCGCTTTTATCGCCGCGGCGGTATCAAGGGCATTAGCGCCGGTCGCAAGTTTAATTCCCAGGCCTGAAGCTGGCTTGCCATTGATTCTTGCGACGACGTTATAGTTTTCTCCGCCCAGCTCAATGCGTGCCACATCTTTCAGATGCACGACTGACCCGTCGGCGTTCACTCGCAGAGTTACTTTGCCAAATTCTGCGGGGTCCTTCAGTCGCGTCTGGGCAATGATGGATGCATTTAGCTGCTGGCCTTTAAGGGCCGGAGTGCCGCCAAGCTGCCCTGCAGCAATCTGATCGTTTTGGATTTTAAGCTGGTTAATGACGTCAACAGGCGTCAAATTGTACTTATTCAGCAGGTTTCCATCCAGCCAGATGCGCATTGCATACTGTGCGCCGAAGAGCTGTACATCACCCACGCCGTTAAGGCGGCTGATAGTATCTTTGACGTTCGAGGCCACATAGTCAGAGATATCATCCTGAGTGGTGCTGGGGTTATCGGAGATGAAACCAGCGACCATTAAGAAGCTACTGCTTGATTTCTCGACGCTAATCCCCTGCTGCTGTACTTCCTGAGGCAGTAGCGGCGTTGCCAGCTGGAGTTTATTCTGTACCTGAACTTGCGCAATATCCGGATCCGTACCCGAGGTAAAGGTCAGCGTAATGGTCACGCCGCCGGCGGAATCGCTGGTTGAGGACATATACATCAGGTTATCAATACCGTTCATGTTCTGTTCGATAACCTGAGTCACCGTATCCTGTACGGTTTGGGCATCCGCGCCAGGGTAGGTGGCGGAGATAGCGACCGCAGGCGGTGCGATGGTCGGGTATTGTGCTATCGGGAGCTGCATAATCGCGAGGCCGCCGGCAATCATCATGATGATTGCCAGCACCCAGGCGAAAACCGGGCGATGGATAAAAAACTTAGACATAGGGATTCGTACCTTATTGCGCGACAGTCGTCGCGGTATCCTCTTCGGCCTTCACCGTGACGCCGGGACGCACTTTCTGCAGACCGCTGACAATGACCTTTTCACCGGCTTTCAGACCGCTCGTGATTAACCACTTATCGCCAATCGCCTGCGAGGCGGTGACTGGCCGCGTTTCAACCTGGTTTTTGTCATTGACGAGCATCACGCTGGCATCACCGCGCGGCGTACGGGTTACCCCCTGCTGAGGAACGAGAATAGCGTCTGGTGAAATACCTTCGTCGATGCGAGCGCGAACAAACATTCCTGGCAGCAGAGTATGCTGTGGGTTGGGGAAGATTGCGCGCAGCGTAATAGAGCCGGTGCTCTCATCTACCGTAACATCGGAGAACTGCAGGGTGCCCCGCAGCGCATAAGGTTGACCGTTTTCCATAATCAGCTGCACGCTTTTAGTGCCACTGCCCTGCTGCAGACTCTCCTGCTTCAGGCGCATGAAATCATTACTGGACTCGGTAACATCAACATAAATAGGATCGAGCTGCTGTATCGTCGCCATTGCATCAGCCTGACCATTTGTCACCAGTGCGCCTTCGGTTACGCTGGATTTGCCGATGCGACCGCCGATAGGTGAAGTCACTTTGGTGTACGCCAAATCAATGCGCGCGCTTTCAACGGCGGCTTTTGTTGCGATAACATCGGCATCCGCCTGGCGGGCCGTCGCTACTGCCTGATCGTATTCCTGCTGACTGATATATTTTGTGCCGAGAAGAGGCGCATAACGTTTGACCGTTAAATGGGCGATAGCCGCTGCGGCCTCTGCTTTCGCTTCATCACCCTTTGCGCTGTTATAAGCTGCCTGATAGGTCGCCGGATCGATTTGATAGAGAGACTGTCCAGCGGCGACATCGCTACCTTCGACAAAGTTACGATGCAGGATAATGCCGCTAACCTGCGGGCGAACTTCCGCTACGCGGTAAGCTGATGTCCGGCCAGGTAGCTCCGTGGTCACGGACAGCGGCGCGCTGTTCACCACATAAACGGAGACCTGAGGTATCTGCGCATGCGGTTGCCGATCGCCTGAATCATCACAGCCGCTGAGCAGGAGGGCCGGGATGATGAGGCTGGATAAAAGTGTAACCCTGACGTGACGTGTCATTGCTGTTCCTTATAGATTTTGAGCCAGGCTTGGCCACGAATCTGTGCAAGAAATAATGAATTAAAATGCGGTTTGGTATCCTACAAATAAAAAACGGTGGATGTAAGAAATAGTTATTTTTTAGCCATCAGCAAGGCACGCAAAAACAAAATATCGGTGATTATGTTTTGAGAATGATCTCAATTTAAAATTTGCTTACACTGATATTTAATCGGTGAATAAATTTCTTTTAATTATTCTTGTGGTGTATTTATTTGCATTTCACTTGAGATTTAACTTATCTGTATTTTTGCTAAACAATATTCATTGTCAGATGTTAGGTTTATACGTATTCACTTATTTCCCACACTCTTAATCTGGCGTAGAGCGGAGCACCGTATGCCTAGAAGAACGAAAGAAGATGCGTTAAAGACGCGGCAGCTTTTGATTGAGTCAGCCATTCAACAGTTTGCCCTACGCGGCGTGACCGGTACAACGTTAGCCGATATCGCTGATGCTGCTGGCGTGACGCGGGGAGCAGTCTACTGGCACTTTTCCAGCAAAGCGGAACTCTTTAATGAAATGTGGCAACAGCAGCTTCCGTTACGTGATCTGCTTAAACATGAATTTACCTCTTCACACGCTCAGGACCCGCTCAGCAGGCTACGAGAAAAATTTATTATCGGTCTGCAATATATCGCCATTAATCCCCGTCAACGTGCGCTAATGCAAATTCTGTATCAGAAGTGTGAGTTTTCCAGCGAGATGATATCCGAGGCTGAGATTCGCAAAAAAATTGGTTTTAGCTATCCCGTTATTCGCAGTGTTTTACAGCTCTGCATTCGTAACGGATTATTACCAGAGGAAACCAACGTTGAAATTTCATTAATTGTATTACATAGCGCATTTGTCGGTATTATTAAAAACTGGCTCGTAGAGCCCGGAAAATTCGACCTGTATCATCAGGCTCCCGCTTTGGTTGATAATATTATGTCGGTCCTTTGCGGAACCCGCGGGCTACAGGCGATAGTCAATCATTAAAACGGATGCAATAAAAAAGGCGCTTCCCCATGCCGAAGAGCGCCTTTTATATCAAACACTTAACTGATTAGTATCAGTTCATGCCGTATTTTTTCAGCTTTTTACGCAGAGTACCACGGTTGATGCCCATCATCAGGGCAGCACGGGTCTGGTTACCGCGGGTGTATTGCATCACCATGTCCAACAGGGGCTGTTCTACTTCAGCCAGTACCAGCTCATACAGGTCATTAACATCCTGACCGTTCAGTTGAGCAAAATAGTTCTTCAGTGCCTGTTTAACCGAGTCACGCAGGGGCTTTTGAGTTACCTGATCCTGAGAGTTAACGGTAGAAACGGTCAGTACGTCAGAATTTACGCGTTGTTCGAACATAGTTCTGTCAGCTCTTTATTTCTATTACGCAAAATTTTCGAAGTATGCCTCCAACGCCTCCAGCTGTTCGCTGGAATCTTCTATGGCGTTGAATGTGCGCCGAAACTGGTCATCTGGAGCGTGTTCCTGCAGATACCAGGATACGTGTTTGCGTGCGATTCGGTACCCTTTTGCGTGGCCGTAAAAGCCATGCAGTTCCCGAACGTGTGCACAAAGCAAGCGCTTAACCTCTGCCAGGGGCAGCGGGGGCAGCAGCTCTCCAGTGTCCAGATAGTGCTGGATTTCCCGAAAGATCCAGGGTCTTCCCTGAGCCGCACGGCCTATCATAAGGGCATCAGCCCCCGTATAGTCGAGCACGGCTCTGGCTTTAAGCGGGTCAGTAATGTCGCCATTCGCGATAACCGGAATGGAAACTTTCTGCTTAACTGCCCGAATACTGTCGTACTCAGCGTCTCCGTTAAACAAGCAGGCGCGGGTGCGTCCGTGAATAGTCAGAGCCTGAATGCCACATTCTTCAGCCAGTTGGGCAATTTCTACACAGTTACGGTGTTCCGGTTCCCAACCGGTGCGAATCTTGAGAGTTACGGGAACGTCCACTGCTTTGACGACCGCCGTCAGGATCGACTTCACCTGGTCGGGGTACTGCAAGAGGGCTGAACCTGCAAGCTTACGATTCACTTTTTTAGCCGGACACCCCATATTGATATCAATAATTTGGGCGCCGCTTTCCACGTTAATACGGGCGGCTGCAGCCATCTCTTCCGGCACGCTGCCGGCGATTTGCACGGTACGAATACCGGGCTCATCAACGTGCACCATCCGTAAGCGGGACTTGTCGCTCTCCCAGACCTGCGGGTTGGAGGACATCATCTCGGATACGGTCAACCCTGCTCCCATCTCGTAACACAGCGTCCGGAATGGTCTGTCAGTAATGCCAGCCATAGGCGCTGCGATAAGTCGATTTCTGAGCTGGTAGTGTCCGATGCGCATGAGTTAAGAAATGACCATACTGTGACTGCAAGGCGGCGTATATTACGCATTTTTTGCACGAGATGAAAGGCCAAACTTTGAGCAATCCACTGAGGTGGATCAAAGAATCGCCGTCCAGGTCGATGCTCATGAATAATTAGCTTTATAAATCATTGCATTAAAAATATGTGATGAATTTATCTACACATATATTTTTGCATAACTTCTCATTTTTTCTTCCCGGCCCGGGGTGTGGACAAGATAATCTGCTGAATTAATCAGCAAATTATCTTGGCTTTATGTGAGTTAGCTCTCATTTCAGAACATGATCGTGAAGCGTATCTGATGTTTACTCAATGACGACGCGACCATTCAGCGGCTGCACCGGACGATTATTATCGTGATGCATGGTGTGGCTAAATTTTGCCAGCTGCGCGGCAGACAACGTTAGCGGATGCTTAAGGACAATCCAGGTTACCCCTTCAGAGCAGGGCGGAGTAGTCAGAGAGCCGCTGAATCGCCAGTATGTCTTGTCCGCAGGAAGCAGGGCGTTGAGGTCCATTTGCGTGCTGATCTTCGCATTCTGCTCCGCTTTTTCCGGCATAGTGGCCCACAGTTTGTTCAGCTCGCTATTTTCCGCCCCCTGGTCAAACATCACCGCTACGACAGTGATGGCTCCTTGAGCGTTGGTATGGACCAGGTGCATCTCCATCGCATAGTGCTTACCGTGAACGGTATTTTCGCTCGGGGCATGGAAATGGAACTGCTGAAGGGTAAATGGCGTACCGTCAATTGTAATGGTGTCCGCTGTGGTAGTTTTTAACCCGGCCTGAATGGTGTGACCATTGTTGATGAGCGTAATTGGGCCATCAATATAGTGGGTTTCCAGCGGTGACAGGTGCGCTTTGAACGTGGTATCGATGTTGATGGGAGATTGGTTCATGCCGCTCTGGCAGGTTTTGTACTCTTCACTGAGCGCTCCCCAGTGCTCCGGCGAACCTTCGCCTTCATAGCCCCAATGGGAAGCAAAAACCGTAATGGGCATCATGCTTAACACCAACAATGCCGCCTTGCCTAAAGATGTTTTCATATAATTCGTCCAATGAATAAGATGATGATTTTATTGGTAACTACAATATGTTACCGCATCATCTTATTCTTATTGGGCGAATGATTTTGTACAGAAAACGCGAAAAGTTGTGGCCTGCGATGAGGCCACAAGGAGAGATTACTTTTTAATACCGGTAATCCGGCACCACTCCTCTTTCTCCACGACGGGATCGAGATTAAAGAGGTCGGCGTATGCCTCACAAACGCTTTCCGCCTGGCTGGCAAGGATGCCGGAAAGCCCCAGCAGACCGCCTGTAACCGGCAGCACGCTGATAAGCGGGGCTAGCTCGCGTAATGGGCCAGCCAGAATGTTTGCGACCACGACATCGGCTTTCATCGCCTCTGGCTGATCTTTAGGCAGATACAGTTCCAGGCGTTCAGAGACCCCGTTGCGCTCGGCGTTATCGCGGCTGGCCTGAATTGCCTGCGGATCGATATCAATACCAATCGCTTTCGCTGCGCCCAGCTTTAAGGCCGCAATGGCCAGAATACCTGAGCCGCAGCCAAAATCGATGATCGTTTTGCCTGAGAGATCGAGTCCATCCAGCCATTCGAGACACATTGCCGTTGTGGGATGCGTACCGGTACCAAACGCCAGGCCCGGATCGAGCATCACGTTAACGGCGTTTTCATCCGGCACATCGCGCCAGCTCGGGCAGATCCACAGGCGTTTACCGAAGCACATAGGGTGGAAGTTATCCATCCATTCGCGCTCCCAGTCTTTATCTTCCAGTTGTTCGATTTTATGCACGAAACCGGCGCCCAGCAGCGGATGCTGCTCCAGAATCGCGACCACTTCTTGCATGTCTGTTTCAGCGTCAAACAGGCCGATAACATCAGTATCGCCCCACAGACGGGTCTCGCCCGGCAGAGGTTCGAATACCGGCGTGTCGTGCGTATCCTGGAAAGTAATGGAAACGGAACCCGCTTCCATCAGCGCATCGCTCAGTTCTTCCGCGTTCGCGCCGGTAGTGTTCAGTTTCAGTTGGATCCATGGCATGGCAAAACTCTTTATTTATCAGTAGTCAATACGGCGGCTTGCGGGGCGGAGGTTCCGAAGCGGTTTCCGACCAGGAAAGCCAATAAACTTAACAGTAACGAGGGCACTATCGGATGGAAGCCCAGGTACTGAAGATTAAAAGTGGCGAGTATGGCATAGAGTACGCCGCCGACGATCATCGCGCTCAATGCGCCTTTCGCGTTCGCTCGTTCCCAGTACAGGCCCAGCACCAGCGGCCATAAGAACACGGCCTCCAGGCCGCCGAACGCCAGCAGGTTGAGCCAGATAATCATCTCAGGCGGACGCCAGGCTGCCAGCAGCAGTAAAGCGCCCAACAGCAGGGTGATCGTTGCCGACATCCGCTTCAACCGGGTTTCATTTGTTATCTGCTCGGGGCGCAGATTCAGATACAGATCTTTAATGATCGTAGCGGAACTTTGCAGCAGTTGAGCGTTGATCGTCGACATAATGGCGGCCATTGGCGCAGCGAGGAAGATCCCGGCGGCAAATGGCGGCAATACTTTCACCATGAGGGTAGGGATGACCAGATCCGGCACCGTCAGATCCGGGATCACCGCGCGGCCGAGCGCTCCGGCAAGGTGCATACCAAACATCAGGATCGCGACGACTACTGTGCCAATGATAATTCCCCGGTGAACCGCTTTGCTGTCTTTATAGGAGATGCAGCGAACGGCGGTGTGCGGAAGGCCAATCACCCCGAAGCAGACCAGCACCCAAAAAGAGGTCATAAAGGTGGGAGAAAGAATATCATCAGCCCCCTGCGGAGAGACCAGCTTAGGATCGATAGTTTGCAGCGTTTCTACCGCATTATGTAGCCCGCCAGCCGCATGCACGACGCCAACCAGCAGAACAATCGTTCCTATCAGCATTACCATCCCCTGGAGGGTGTCATTGAGGACGCTGGCACGAAAACCGCCGAACGCGGTATAAAGTGCGATACTGACGCCAAAAATCAGCAGGCCGGTTTCGTAGGGGATGCCCGCCGCGGTTTCCAGCAGGCGCGCCCCGCCGATGAACTGCACCGTCATTGCCCCAACAAAAGCAACCAGTAGGCTCAGGCTCGCGAGCCAGACCAGCAGGCGGCTTTGATAGCGGGCAAAGAGCATATCGTTCAGCGTTACGGCATTATAACGTCGCGCCAGAATGGCGAATTTCTTACCCAAAATTCCCAGCGAGAGCCAGATAGCAGGAAGCTGGATCATCGCCAGCAGTACCCAGCCGAGACCATATTTATAGGCCGCGCCGGGGCCGCCTATAAACGAGCTTGCGCTGATATAGGTAGCCGTAAGCGTCATGGCTAATACAATGCCGCCCATCGAGCGGCTACCGAGGAAATACTCGTTCAGGAAGGAACCCGTTACGCGCTTACGCATCGCATAGATGGAGAGAGCAAACACCACCAGCAGGTAGGCGACAAGCGGCAGTATGACTTCAAGCTGCATCGTCATCCTCCAGAGGAATATCGCGATAAATCAGTTTTACCATTGCCCAGCACAGCAGGATAAACACCAGCGGTACCAGCAGGCAGGCCATTTCAAACCAGTGCGGCAGGCCGGTTATGCCAATACCGACGCCCGGCAAATAGGCGGCAGCCAGCCAGGCCGCAAGATAAAGAAGGGTTAGCCACAGCGCCCAGCGCGCCTCTTTATGGGCCTGAACAAAACGTTTGTCCATTTTTTGTCCCTTGAGGATGAAGAAAGCGGGGATTGTACCGCATGGAAAAGCGGAGAGGAGAGAAAAAGAAAAAAGGCCGGATTATCCGGCCTTTTGCAGCAGTAAGAGAATTACTTCTCCTGCAATCCGAGTTTTTTCTCCAGATAGTGGATATTGGTGCCACCATTCTGGAAATGTTCGTCGTTCATGATGCGGATCTGCAGATCTACGTTGGTTTTGATGCCATCGATAATCAGCTCCTGCAGCGCATTTTTCATGCGGGCAATCGCGACATCACGGTTTTCACCATAGCAGATCAGCTTGCCGATCATTGAGTCATAGTACGGAGGTACGGTGTAGCCTGCGTAGATATGAGACTCCCAGCGTACGCCAAAACCGCCCGGCGCGTGGAAGCGGGTAATTTTACCCGGGCTCGGCAGGAAGGTGTTCGGGTCTTCAGCGTTGATACGGCATTCCACCGCATGGCCTTTAACCATAACTTCTTCCTGCTTGATGGACAGCGGCTGACCAGCAGCGATGCGCAGCTGTTCTTTAATCAGATCGACGCCGGTGATCATCTCGGTTACCGGGTGTTCTACCTGAATACGGGTATTCATTTCGATGAAATAGAACTCGCCGTTTTCGAACAGGAACTCAAAAGTACCCGCCCCGCGATAGCCGATATCGACGCACGCTTTGGAGCAACGCTCGCCGATATAGCGACGCAGTTCCGGAGTAATGCCCGGCGCCGGTGCCTCTTCGACGACCTTCTGGTGACGACGCTGCATGGAGCAGTCGCGCTCAGCCAGATAGATAGCGTTGCCCTGACCGTCAGCCAGTACCTGGATCTCGATGTGGCGAGGATTCTCCAGGTATTTCTCCATATACACCATGTCGTTGTTAAAAGCGGCTTTTGCTTCCGCTTTGGTCATGGAGATGGATTGAGCCAGCTCAGCATCGCTGCGCACGACGCGCATACCGCGACCGCCGCCGCCGCCGGAGGCTTTGATAATCACCGGGTAGCCAATGCGTTTGGCATGGGCGCGGTTAACGTCCATATCTTCACCCAGCGGGCCGTCAGAGCCCGGTACGGTTGGAACGCCCGCTTTCTTCATTGCGGTAATGGCAGAGACTTTGTCGCCCATCAGGCGAATAGTGTCTGCTTTCGGACCGATAAAGATAAAGCCGGAACGCTCAACCTGCTCAGCGAAGTTAGCGTTTTCGGACAGAAAACCATAACCCGGGTGAATAGCCACCGCGCCGGTGATTTCAGCTGCGCTAATGATAGCCGGGATATTGAGGTAACTTTTTACGGACGGAGCCGGGCCAATACAGACCGTCTCATCCGCTAACAATACGTGTTTTAAATCGCGATCCGCCGTTGAGTGCACAGCAACGGTCTTGATGCCCAGTTCTTTACAGGCACGCAGGATACGCAATGCAATCTCGCCGCGGTTGGCGATAACAATTTTATCCAGCATGTTCGCCTCGTTATTCGATGACGACCAGTGGCTCGTCAAATTCTACCGGTTGACCACTTTCGACCAGAATGGCTTTCACCACGCCGGATTTATCGGCTTCGATCTGGTTCATCATTTTCATGGCTTCAACGATGCACAGGGTATCGCCCGCGTTAACTTTCTGACCGATTTCGATGAAGGCTTTCGCGTCCGGGCTCGGGGTGCGGTAGAAAGTACCAACCATTGGGGAACGTACGATGTGACCACTGATTTCCGCTGCCGCAGGGGCTTCCATTGCTGGAGTGGCCGCAGTTGCGACTGCGTTAGACAGAGCCGGCTGTTGCTGCATCATCGGTGCGGCATAAGCCTGTTGCATCACCGGGAAACCTGCGTTTGGCGCGGCACGGCTAATGCGTACCGACTCTTCGCCTTCAGAAATTTCCAGTTCGGAGATACCTGATTCTTCAACCAGCTCGATCAGTTTTTTAATCTTACGAATATCCATGAGTGGGTTCCGTACTCTTTGTTTAGTGTGATTGTGACAGGCGTGTTAGCACCGTCTGTAAAGCATATGAATTACTGCTGATTCATGACGCCGCCATTGGGCATAAGTCGACAGGTTACGCTCCGGCTGCCCGAAAGCAAAAAGCGAAACTTACCGGCCAACATGCGGCCATCTTCTGCCATTCTCGGGTAAAAAACAAAATATACCTTCGATACGCGATTGTCACCTTTTCGGGACTCAAAAAGCCCGTAAGGAAAACCAAAGTCGCACATTATAACGATTTCGTAGCATTTGGCAGCTAAATACTGGTCTTATCAGGGAAGATTATCAACCGCTATCGTGTAAAGTGGGGCGGTTGATAAAAGAACTGCGGGAAACTGCACATATCCGGAATCAGCGCCACCACTGGCGAAACTTCTTGTATCGCCATGCTAAAAGCAGCAGTGCCAGCAGCGCATAAATGATCGGCTGCGGGGATAAAATCTTCACCGACCACAGGTAGTGAATCGGCGCAAGGATCGCGACAACATAGACGAAGTTATGTAATGTTTGCCAACGGCGGCCTAATTTCCGCTGCATCGCCTGGGTGGAGGTCGCCGCCAGCGCCAGCAGAATCAGCCAGCTGAGTAAACCCAGCGTCAGGTAAGGCCTGCTGATAACTTCTGAACCCAAAAGCGCCAGATTGTTAATCCCGAGTTCGAGCAGCGTATAGCTGGTTAAATGCAGCGTAGCCCAGGCAAAGCACCATAAGCCAAGTAAGCGCCGGGTGCGTATCAATAACGGCTGTTTAGCGTAGCGCGCTAGCGGCGAAACAAGCAAGGTAGCCAGCAGGAATTTAAGAGCCATCCTACCGGTAAAGTGCTGAATATCCTTTGCCGGGTCGGCGCTGAAATAGCCCTGCTGCCCGGCCCAGAACAGCCAGACAACGGGCAAAAAGCCAGCCAGATGGAGAAGCACTTTCAGCCAGGTTATCTGCTTTACATTCAGGCGCACTAGTAGTTCTCCCGCAAATTCAGGCCCCGATAGAGCGACGCCACTTCTTCGGCATAGCCGTTGAACAGCAGCGTTGGCTGGCGTTTAACGTCGAGTACGCCGCCGGCGCCGATAAAACGCTCAGTCGCCTGCGACCAGCGGGGATGATCGACATGCGGATTAACGTTGGCGTAGAAGCCATACTCTTCGGGCCCGGCCAGATTCCAGGTGGTGGGCGGACGCTCACGGGTGAGCTCAATACTGACGATGGACTTAATCCCTTTGAAGCCGTACTTCCAGGGCACGGTGAGCCGAACCGGCGCACCGTTCTGCGGGGGCAGCGCCTTGCCATACACGCCCACGCTGAGCAGCGTCAGAGGATGCATTGCTTCATCGAGCCGCAGTCCTTCAACGTAGGGATACGCCAGACCGCCGCCGATAAAACGGTCCTTTTGACCCGGCATCTGCTCAGGAGCATAAAGCGTTTTAAATGCAACGTAGCGAGCATTGCTGGTGGGTTCGACCAGCGACAGCAGCTTATGGAGCGGGAAACCGACCCACGGAACCACCATCGACCAGGCTTCTACGCAGCGCATTCGATAAATTCGTTCTTCCAGCGGGAATCGGCTGGTCAGGTCGTCATGATCGAGCGTGAGCGGTTTTGCCACTTCGCCACCGATCGTCAGCGTCCAGGGATCGGTGCGCAGGCTGCCGGCATTCGCCGCCGGATCGGCTTTATCCAGACCGAACTCATAAAAGTTGTTGTAACCAGCAACTTTATCCTCCGGCGTGAGCGGCAGGTTATTTTGCCATTGCGCCGGTTTTTCGAACGTTAGCGCTTTGCCCGCCGGCGCCGGCGGGCGATCGTTGCCTTTAAACCAATCCAGCAGATCGGCTTGCGCGGAGGGGGTAAGGGAAAGGGCGGTCGCGCTGATGCCCAGCATTTTCAGGACCTGGCGACGTTGCAGCATAAAAACGGATTCTGCCGTAACGTCGGCTTCTGTCAGTTTTTTGGGTTTCATAGCATCCTCCGTCATGCGTTTTTTCTAAGCATGACGGAGGCGAGGCGTTATTGCGAATATGTCACGAAAAATTGCAGATTAGGCGATTTTAACCAGCGTGCGGCCCTGAATCTTATTGGTCATAATCTTTTCAGCAAACTCAGGGGCTTCGGCGAGGGTGATTTCGGTTGCGCTGTGCGCATAGAACGATTCCGGCAGATCGCGAACCAGCCTTTGCCAGGCTTCAGCCCGGCGGGCGGGCGGGGTCATCACCGAGTCAACGCCCTGCAGGCGTACATTGCGCAGAATAAACGGCATCACGGTGGTCGGCAGCGCAAATCCGCCAGCGAGGCCGCAGGCTGCAACGCAGCCGCCGTAGTTCATTTGCGCCAGTACTTTTGCCAGTACTTTATCGCCAACCGTGTCAACAGCGCCGGCCCACAGCTGCTTTTCCAGCGGGCGGGTTTCGGCGAACTCATCTCGGCCAAGGATGCGCTGCGCGCCGAGGGCTTTCAAATATTCATGGGTGCTTTCGCGCCCGGAAACCGCCGCTACCTTGTACCCCAGCTGATGCAGCAAAGCGACTGCGGTGCTGCCGACGCCGCCGCTGGCCCCGGTAACTACAATTTCGCCATCTTCAGGACGAATTCCGGCATCTTCCAGCGCCATCACGCACAGCATGGCGGTGAAGCCCGCGGTACCAATGGTCATGGCTTTACGCCCATTCAGTCCTTGAGGCATTGCTACCAGCCAGTCGCCTTTAACGCGAGCGCGTTCCGCCAGACCGCCCCAGTGGTTTTCGCCAACGCCCCATCCGGTGAGCAGCACCTGCTGGCCCGCATGAAAGCGAGGATCTTCGCTGCTGTGGACCGAACCGGCAAAATCGATGCCAGGAATCATCGGAAAGTTGCGGATGATTTTTCCTTTACCGGTGATCGCCAGCGCATCTTTATAGTTGAGGCTGGACCACTCGATATCCACTGTCACATCGCCCTGCGGCAGCTGGCTGGCGTCAATGGTTTGCACCGAAGAGAGAGTTTTGCCATCCTGCTGTTCTAAGATTAAAGCCTGCATGCGCCGGTCCTCGTAGGTTGGATGATTGGAAAAATTTTTCTGCAGACTATACTCGCTAACGGCATTATTACACCGATGTAACGCAATAAATTGCCAGATACGCCAGCTTTGGTAGTATGCGTCGCTCTTTAGAAAGTTAGTGCTTACTTTAGTTTAGGCGCCAGCACTGGAGCCCGGATGTTTATCGGGCACTCATTCACTCGCGGAGTTAACACAGGGATGCGATTAACGACGAAATTCTCAGCCTTTGTCACGTTACTCACCAGCCTGACTATCTTTGTCACGCTGATTGGCGCTTCGCTGAGTTTTTATAACGGTATTCAGATAAAAATGACCAACCGCGTTCAGGCAGTGGCGACGATGCTGGATAACCGCCTGGTCTCTATATCTTTTGACCAGTTAGAACCGCAGATGGATGAGCTGATGACGCCGGTCGAAGTCGTGCACGTTGATTTTCAGCTTAATGGCAAATCAGTCTATAGCCATTCCCGCAACGATAACTATCGTCCGTTAGGCAGCAGCAATCAGTTCCGTAGTATCACCGTGCCGTCGCTCAAGCACCCGGGCATGGTTATCCATCTGGTTTATCTGGATCCGATGGCCAATTATTTCCGCTCGCTGCACGTTACCGCGCCGCTTTCCATCGCCATTGGTTTCATGGTGCTGATTATCTTTTTTTCCGTGCGCTGGATCCGTCGTCAGCTGGCGGGCCAGGAGCTACTGGAGCTTCGCTCTGTGCGTATTCTTAACGGCGAACGCGGCCCGCAGGTGCGCGGGTCGGTACATGAATGGCCAGTCAACACCAGCAGTGCGTTAGATACGCTGCTATCAGAACTGCAGTTTGCCAGCGATCAGCGAAGCCGCATGGATACCCTGATTCGTTCTTACGTTGCGCAGGATTCAAAAACCGGGCTAAGTAACCGATTGTTCTTTGATAATCAGCTGTCGACGCTGCTTGAAGATCAGGAGAAGGTGGGGTCGTATGGTATTGTTATGATGATCCGCCTGCCGGATTTCGACCTGCTGCGCGATAACTGGGGGCGTACAGCGACTGAAGAGCATTACTTTACGCTGATCAACATGCTTTCCACCTTTATTATGCGTTATCCCGGCGCGCTGCTGGCCCGCTATCACCGAAGCGATTTTGCCGTTCTGCTCCCTCATCGCACGTTAAAAGAGGCGGATAGCATCGCCGGATTGCTATTGAAGGCTATGGATGCCCTGCCGCCAACGCGAATTCTCGATCGTGACGACATGATGCATATCGGGATCTGCGCCTTCCGTAGCGGACAAACGGCAGCCCAGGTGATGGAGCATGCGGAAGCGGCAACGCGCAATGCGGTATTGCAGGGTAGCAACAGCTGGGCCGTCTACGATGACTCTCTCCCGGAAAAGGGACGCGGCAACGTCCGCTGGCGCACGCTTATCGAGCAAATGCTCAGCCGCGGCGGACCGCGTCTCTACCAAAAACCTGCCGTAACGCGTGACGGTCGCGTACACCACCGCGAGCTAATGTGTCGTCTTTACGATGGCAAGGAAGAAGTTATCGCGGCGGAATATATGCCGATGGTACTGCAGTTCGGTCTGGCGGAAGAGTATGACCGCCTGCAAATCACCCGGTTGCTGCCGTTTTTAGGCTTCTGGCCGGAAGAAAATCTCGCGCTACAGGTGACGGTTGAGTCATTAATTCGCCCCCGCTTCCAGCGCTGGCTGCGCGATACTTTGATGCAATGCGAAAAATCGCAACGTCGGCGTATTATTTTTGAACTTGCAGAGGCGGATGTTTGTCAATATATCGGCCGCCTGCAGCCGGTTATGCGGTTGGTTAATGCTTTAGGTGTTCGAGTTGCCGTAGTTCAGGCTGGTCTGACGCTGGTTGGAACCAGCTGGATTAAGCAGCTCGACGTTGAGGTTATCAAGCTGCATTCGGGGTTATCGCGCAATATAGAAAAACGCAGTGAGAATCAGCTGCTGGTGCAGAGTCTGGTGGAAGCCTGTAAGGGAATGCCGGTTCAGGTTTTCGCAACCGGCGTGCTCAGCCGTAGCGAGTGGCAGGTGCTGTCTCAATGCGGTGTCACCGGCGGTCAGGGGGAATTTTTTGCCGCCTCACAGCCACTTGACACAAATGTGAAAAAATATTCGCAAAGATACTCTGTTTGATCTGCCGTTTAGCGTGATTTCACGTAGAATAATGCGCGCCATAGTGATGGGGGTGTGCTTGTCTACCTGCCGGATTGTCGCAATGTAAATGCCAGTGAATGACCTTTGACAGGTTGCAGATTCAAGCGCGGAGCGCTGCTGAAGATTTCGGCATCGGACGGACTCAGTCAAATTTGTAACAAAGGTAACGAACTGCACTAATTTTCACCGCAGCAGATGATTTTTGCGCCTTGTCGCTGCTGCGCGTGGTTGGTAAAGTAAGCGGATTTTGTTTTCCGCCCCAGCTTTCAGGATTATCCCTTAGTATGTTAAAAAAATTTCGTGGCATGTTTTCCAATGACCTGTCCATTGACCTGGGTACCGCGAATACCCTGATTTATGTAAAAGGACAAGGCATCGTATTGAATGAGCCTTCCGTGGTGGCCATTCGTCAGGATCGTGCCGGATCGCCGAAAAGCGTCGCAGCGGTGGGTCATGAAGCGAAGCAGATGCTTGGGCGTACACCGGGCAACATTGCAGCTATTCGCCCAATGAAAGACGGCGTTATTGCCGACTTCTTCGTTACCGAAAAAATGCTTCAGCACTTTATTAAACAGGTGCACAGCAACAGCTTTATGCGTCCGAGCCCGCGCGTGCTGGTGTGCGTGCCGGTTGGCGCGACTCAGGTTGAACGTCGCGCGATTCGTGAATCCGCACAGGGCGCTGGCGCCCGTGAAGTTTTCCTGATTGAAGAGCCGATGGCGGCTGCGATCGGCGCAGGCCTGCCGGTCTCCGAGGCAACCGGTTCGATGGTTGTGGATATCGGTGGCGGGACGACTGAAGTGGCGGTCATCTCCCTGAACGGCGTGGTCTACTCCTCTTCCGTACGTATCGGCGGCGACCGTTTTGACGAAGCGGTGATTAATTATGTGCGTCGTAACTATGGCTCCCTGATCGGCGAAGCGACCGCAGAACGTATCAAACACGAGATCGGTTCCGCTTATCCGGGTGATGAAGTTCGCGAAATCGAAGTTCGCGGGCGCAACCTTGCTGAAGGCGTACCACGCGGCTTTACGCTGAATTCCAATGAAATCCTCGAAGCGCTGCAGGAGCCGCTGACCGGCATCGTTAGCGCGGTGATGGTCGCGCTGGAGCAGTGCCCGCCGGAACTGGCTTCCGATATCTCCGAACGCGGTATGGTTCTGACCGGCGGCGGCGCGCTGCTGCGCAACCTTGACCGCCTGTTAATGGAAGAGACAGGAATTCCTGTCGTAGTTGCAGAAGATCCACTGACCTGCGTCGCTCGTGGCGGCGGCAAGGCACTGGAAATGATCGATATGCACGGCGGCGACTTGTTCAGCGAAGAGTAGTCAGCCTGAGATCCGGGTAGCTGGCTTACGGCTGCCCCGGTCTTAACTGACACGAGAATACGCATAGCCTATGAAGCCAATTTTTAGCCGTGGCCCGTCGCTACAGATTCGCCTTATTCTGGCGGTTTTGGTGGCGCTTGGCGTGATAATCGCCGACAGCCGCCTGGGTACGTTCAGCCAGATTCGAACGTACATGGATACTGCCGTCAGCCCTTTCTACTTTGTCTCTAATGGTCCCCGGGAACTGCTGGATAGCGTTTCGCAAACGTTGGCCACCCGCGACCAGCTCGAACTGGAAAACCGCGCGCTGCGCCAGGAACTGCTGTTAAAAAACAGCGATCTATTGATGCTGGGTCAGTATAAACAGGAGAACGCGCGTCTGCGCGAGCTGCTGGGCTCTCCGCTGCGTCAGGACGAGCAAAAAATGGTGACCCAGGTCATCTCAACGGTTAACGACCCATACAGCGATCAGGTTGTTATCGATAAAGGCAGCGTTAACGGCGTATATGAAGGTCAGCCGGTCATCAGCGATAAAGGCGTCGTCGGCCAGGTGGTCGCGGTGGCGAAGCTGACCAGCCGCGTGCTGCTGATTTGCGATGCCACTCATGCGTTACCGATTCAGGTGCTGCGTAACGATATTCGCGTGATTGCGGCAGGCAACGGTTGTACTGACGATCTGCAGCTGGAACATCTGCCGGCCAATACTGATATTCGCGTCGGCGACGTCCTTGTGACTTCGGGGCTCGGCGGCCGCTTCCCGGAAGGGTATCCGGTGGGCGTGGTCTCTTCCGTTAAGCTGGATACGCAGCGCGCGTACACGGTGATTCAGGCCCGTCCGACCGCCGGTCTGCAGCGCTTGCGCTATCTGCTGCTGCTGTGGGGCGCCGATCGCAACGGAGCTAATCCCATGACGCCGGAAGAGGTTCATCGCGTAGCGAACGAGCGCCTGATGCAGATGATGCCGCAGGTTCTGCCTGCGCCGGATGCGATGGGGCCGCAGATGCCGGCGCCAGCAACCGGTATGCCACAGCAGCCTCTGCCTGCAGGGGGGCAATAGTGGCAAGCTACCGTAGCCAGGGACGCTGGGTTATCTGGCTCTCGTTCCTTATTGCACTCTTGTTGCAGATTATGCCCTGGCCGGCGGACATTAGCGTTTACCGGCCAAACTGGGTATTTCTCATCCTGTTGTACTGGATTCTTGCGTTGCCCCATCGGGTTAACGTCGGCACAGGCTTTGTGATGGGCGCAATCCTCGATCTCATTAGCGGTTCGACGCTTGGCGTTCGCGCACTATCATTAAGTATTGTGGCTTATCTGGTCGCGCTGAAATATCAGCTGTTCCGCAATCTGGCGCTCTGGCAACAGGCGCTGGTGGTAGTCATGTTATCCCTCGCCGTGGATATCATTGTTTTCTGGGCAGAGTTTTTAGTGATCAACGTCTCTTTCCGCCCGGAAGTGTTCTGGAGTAGTGTAGTAAACGGTGTGCTCTGGCCATGGATTTTCCTGCTAATGCGTAAAGTGCGTCAGCAGTTTGCGGTGCAATAAGGTTGATATGACGACTCTGTATCTGGCTTCAGGCTCTCCCCGTCGGCAGGAACTGCTGACTCAGCTCGGTCTCTCTTTTGAACGCGTGATTCCCGGTATTGAGGAACAGCGCCGTCCCCAGGAGAGCGCGCAGCAGTATGTTGTACGTCTGGCGCGTGAGAAGGCTCAGGCTGGAGTGGCGTTAGCGCCGCTTGATCTCCCCGTACTGGGAGCGGATACCATTGTCATCCTTAATGGTGAAGTGCTGGAGAAGCCGCGCGATGCCGGCCACGCCGCCGAAATGCTGCGTATGCTTTCCGGGAAAACCCATCAGGTCATGACCGCCGTGGCCCTGGCCGATAAGCAGCAGACGTTGGATTGCCTGGTGGTCACGGAGGTCACTTTCCGTGTGCTCTCAGTACAGGATATCGCCGATTATGTTGCCAGCGGCGAACCTTTAGATAAAGCAGGTGCATACGGTATTCAGGGGTTGGGTGGCTGTTTTGTCAGGAAGATAAATGGCAGCTATCACGCCGTAGTGGGCTTACCGCTGGTGGAAACGTATGAGTTGCTGAGTAACTTTAACTCACTGCGTGAAGAAAAGGGATAAAGATGACTGCTGAATTATTAGTTAACGTAACGCCATCGGAAACGCGCGTCGCTTATATTGATGGCGGTATTCTTCAGGAAATTCATATTGAGCGTGAAGCGCGACGCGGAATAGTAGGCAATATCTACAAAGGTCGTGTCAGTCGGGTGCTGCCGGGAATGCAGGCGGCTTTTGTAGATATTGGCCTCGATAAAGCCGCGTTTCTGCACGCTTCCGATATTATGCCGCACACCGAATGCGTGGCAGGTGAAGAGCAAAAACAGTTCACCGTTCGCGATATTTCCGAACTGGTGCGCCAGGGGCAGGATTTAATGGTGCAGGTGGTGAAAGACCCGCTGGGTACCAAAGGCGCCCGTCTCACCACCGATATCACCATTCCTTCTCGCTATCTGGTCTTTATGCCAGGCGCTTCGCACGTCGGCGTCTCTCAGCGTATTGAAAGCGAAGCGGAACGTGAGCGCCTGAAAAAAGTGGTGTCTGAATACTGTGACGAACAGGGCGGTTTCATTATTCGTACCGCGGCTGAAGGGGTACATGAGCAGGAGATGGCCGCAGATGCCGCCTACCTCAAGCGCGTCTGGACAAAAGTCATGGAGCGCAAAAAGCGCCAGCAGACGCGTTATCAACTGTACGGTGAACTGGCCCTGGCGCAGCGCGTGCTACGTGATTTCGCCGATGCGCATCTTGACCGTATTCGCGTAGACTCCCGTCTGACCTACGAATCGCTGCTTGAGTTTACCGCCGAATATATTCCGGAGATGACCAGCAAGCTGGAGCACTACAGCGGCCGCCAGCCGATTTTCGATCTCTTTGACGTGGAAAACGAAATCCAGCGCGCGCTGGAGCGTAAAGTTGAACTGAAATCAGGCGGTTATCTGATCATCGACCAGACGGAAGCGATGACTACCGTCGATATCAATACCGGAGCATTCGTCGGTCACCGTAATCTTGACGATACTATTTTTAATACCAATATTGAGGCGACCCAGGCCATTGCCCGTCAGCTGCGTTTGCGCAATCTTGGCGGTATTATCATCATTGATTTCATTGATATGAATAATGAGGATCACCGTCGGCGGGTGCTGCATTCGCTGGAACAGGCGCTGAGCAAGGATCGGGTAAAAACCAGCATAAACGGCTTCTCTCAGCTTGGGCTGGTGGAGATGACCCGCAAGCGCACCCGCGAAAGCGTGGAGCACGTGCTGTGCAATGAGTGCCCGACCTGCCACGGCCGCGGCACGGTGAAAACGGTAGAAACGGTGTGCTACGAAATCATGCGTGAAATCGTGCGCGTACACCACGCCTACGATTCTGACCGATTCCTGGTCTATGCTTCTCCTGCGGTAGCGGAAACGCTGAAAGGGGAAGAGTCGCATGCGCTGGCGGAAGTCGAGATCTTTGTCGGTAAGCAGGTCAAAGTACAAATTGAACCGCTCTATAATCAAGAGCAGTTTGATGTAGTAATGATGTAATCATCCGTTTTGCCTGGCTCACTTCAGGACAGGGGCAGGTAAAAGGATGGCGCGTAAAAGGCTGACAAGGAGAGATGCGTGAGGCGACTGCCCGGGATTTTACTGCTCACCGCGGCAACAGTGATTGTTGTCGTCGCACTGCTGGTGAGCGGTCTGCGTCTCGTACTGCCGCAGTTGAACAGTTGGCGTCCGCAGGTGCTGGAAAAAGTATCGGCGATGGCTGGCGTACCGGTCGATGCCTCACAAATTACCGCCAGCTGGCAGACGTTTGGCCCGACGCTTGATGTCCGTGATATCAAGGCAGGCCTGAGCGACGGCGGTGAGCTTTCCGTCAAACGCGTCACTCTGGCGCTCGACGTATGGCAAAGTCTGCTGCATATGCGCTGGCAGTTTCGCGACCTGACCTTCTGGCAGCTACAGGTTCATACCAACACGCCGATCCAAACCAATAACAGCGGCGAAGGTCTGAAAACTGACCGCATCAGCGATCTTTTCCTCCGCCAGTTCGATCACTTTACCCTTCGCGATAGTCATCTGAGCTTCCTGACGATTTCCGGTCAGCGGGCAGAACTTACGATTCCGCAGCTTACCTGGCTGAACGGTAAAAATCGCCATCGCGCGGAAGGACAGCTTAGCCTCAGCAGCCTGACCGGCCAGCATGGCGTGATGCAGGTGCGAATGGATCTGCGCGACGAAGACGGTTTGCTCAATAAGGGGCGCGTCTGGCTTCAGGCCGATGACATCGACGTTAAGCCCTGGCTTGGACGCTGGATGCAGGACAACATCGCCCTACAGAGCGCGAAGTTTAGCCTGGAAGGCTGGATGACTATCGACAAAGGCGATGTCGCCAGCGGCGATGTGTGGCTGAAAAAAGGCGGCGCCAGCTGGCAGGGCGATAAAGATAAGCATCATCTGTCGGTCGATAATCTGACCGCGCACATCTATCGCGATAACCACAGCTGGGGCTTTCGCATCCCGGACACGCGTATCTCCATGGATGATAAACCCTGGCCGCGCGGCGCGCTGGCGATGGCGTGGATACCTGCCCAGGATGTCGGCGGAACAAATGCTCAACGCAGCGATGAGCTGCGCATACGCGCCAGCAACCTTAATCTTAGCGGCCTGACCGGGCTGCAGCCGATGGCGGATAAACTGGCGCCGTCGCTGGGTGAAATCTGGCGTACAACGCAGCCGGATGGCAAGATCAATCTTCTGGCGCTCGATATTCCTCTCCAGATGGCGGAGAAAACGCGTTTCAAAGCGGACTGGAGCGACATGTCCTGGAAGCAGTGGAAGCTGTTGCCCGGCGCGGAGCATTTTTCCGGCAGCATTGCCGGGAGCGTGGAGAACGGTATCCTGCATGCCAGCATAAAGCAGGCAAAAATGCCTTATGAGACGGTATTTCGCGCGCCGCTGGAGATCGCTAAAGGCGATGCGACGCTCAGTTGGATAAAGAACGACAAAGGTTTTATGCTCGACGGTCGCGATATTGACGTGCAGGCTACCGGCGTTCGCGCCCGCGGCGGCTTCCGCTATCTGCAACCGCAGGGTGATGAACCCTGGCTCGGTATTCTGGCCGGTATCAGTACCAATGATGGCGGTCAGGCATGGCGCTACTTCCCTGAAAATCTGATGGGTAAAGAGCTGGTGGATTATCTTAGCGGGGCGATTAAAGGCGGCCAGGCCACCGACGCCACGCTGGCTTACGGCGGTAATCCCCATCTGTTCCCTTACAAGCACAATGAAGGTCAGTTTCAGGTCTCGGTGCCGCTAAAAAACGCCACCTTCGCCTTTCAGCCTGACTGGCCAGCGCTCACCGGCCTGAATATCGATCTTAACTTTATCAATGACGGGCTGTGGATGAAGGCCGATAAGGCGATGCTCGGCAAAGTGACGGCCAGTAATCTGGACGCGGTGATACCGGACTACTCGCGAGAAAAACTGCTGATTGATGCCGATGTTAACGGCCCGGGTAAAGAGGTTGGTCCTTACTTTAACGAGACGCCGTTGAAAGAGACGCTGGGCGCGGCGCTGGACGAGCTTCAGTTGGATGGGGATGTGAGCGCTCGCTTACATTTGAACATCCCGCTGGACGGCGAGATGACCACCGCCAAAGGCGACGTCCAGCTGAAGAATAATAGTCTGTTTATCAAGCCTATCGATACCACGCTGCAAAACCTGAGCGGTAAATTCAGCTTTGTAAACGGCGATCTGAAAAGCGAACCGATGAGCGCGACCTGGTTTAATCAGCCGCTGAACGTTGATTTCTCGACCACCGAGGGCGAGAAAGCGTTCCTGGTTAACGTCGGGATGAACGCCAACTGGGAGCCTGCGCGTACCGGTCTGTTGCCGAAAGCGCTGGAGAACAGCCTGAGCGGCAGCGTGCCCTGGGACGGTAAAGTGGCGATTGAGCTTCCGTACCGCGGCAGCGCAAATTATAAAGTCGATATTAACGGTGAGCTGAAAAACGTAAGTAGTCACTTACCTGCTCCGGTTGATAAGCAGGCCGGTGAGCCTTTACCGGTAAAAATTAAGGTTGATGGCGGATTAAGCAGCTTTAATTTGACCGGCTCCATGGGGACGAAGAATCACATTAATAGCCGCTGGCTGCTGGGCAATAAGCTCACACTAGATCGCGCGATTTTAACTTCTGACAGTAAAGCCGTATCTCCGCTGCCTGCGCAGTCAGGCGTCGAGCTGAATATGCCGCCGATGGATGGCGCGCAGTGGCTGGCGCTGTTCCAGCGCGGTGCGGCAACTGACGTCAGCAGTAGTATTGTCTTCCCGCAGCAGGTCACGCTGCGTACGCCGACGTTAACGATGGCGGGTCAGAGCTGGAATAACGTCAGCCTGGTCTCCCGGCCCGATGCAGGTGGAACGAAGATTGAAGCTCAGGGGCGTGAAGTCAACGCTACCCTGACTATGCGCAAAAATGCCCCGTGGCTGGCGGCCATTCGCTACCTCTATTACAACCCAACTTCGGCGAAAAGCAGCGGGACGGAAAATAGCAGTGCTCCGCTGACCGAGACAAAAGTAGATTTCCACGGCTGGCCCGATCTCCAGCTTCGCTGCGCAGAGTGCTGGCTGTGGGGGCAAAAATATGGTCGTATCGACGGCGATTTCACGATCAGCGGCGATACTCTGACCCTGGCGAACGGGCTGGTGGATACCGGTTTTGGCCGTCTGACGAGCGATGGCGTATGGGTTAGCGCCCCGAGCGGCGTACGGACCTCATTAAAAGGTAAGCTGCACGGGAATAAAACCGATGATTTTGTAAACTTCTTCGGCGTGTCCACACCGGTAAAAGGATCGTCGTTCGATATTGATTACGATCTACACTGGCGCGCGCCGCCGTGGCAGCCGGACGTTGCTTCGCTTAACGGCATTCTTAAAAGCCGTCTCGGGAAGGGAGAGTTTACCGATATCAGCACCGGACACGCCGGCCAGCTTCTGCGCCTGCTGAGCGTTGATGCGCTGCTGCGCAAGCTGCGCTTCGACTTTAGCGATACGTTCAGCGAAGGGTTTTACTTCGATTCGATTCGCAGCACGGCATGGATTAAAGACGGCGTTCTGCATACCGATGATACGCTGGTCGATGGTCTGGAAGCGGATATCGCAATGAAAGGCTCGGTGGATCTTGTTCGCCGCCAGCTGGATATGCAGGCCGTGGTTGCGCCGGAAATCTCCGCGACCGTAGGCGTTGCGGCGGCCTTTGCCGTTAACCCGATAATCGGTGCTGCGGTCTTTGCCGCCAGTAAGGTGCTGGGACCGCTATGGAATAAGGTCTCTATTTTGCGCTATCGCATCACCGGTCCTATCGATCAGCCGCAAATTAACGAAGTGCTGCGCCAGGCGCGGAGCGACAAAAAGCAATGATTTGACGATTGCGGGGAATTACCGCACTCTCAATAGATAGCGTTTTTTATTTCCGCCCGAGAGGCGGCAACAAACGAGTAGCATAACGATGAGTCTGAACCTGGTAAGTGAACAATTACTGTCGGCAAACGGCCTGAATCATCAGGATCTGTTTACCATTCTTGGCAAGCTGGCCGAGCGTCGTCTGGATTACGGCGATCTCTATTTTCAGTCGAGCTATCACGAGTCCTGGGTTCTGGAAGACAGCATCATTAAAGATGGTTCGTACAATATCGACCAGGGCGTCGGCGTTCGCGCGGTGAGCGGGGAAAAAACCGGCTTTGCGTACGCTGATCAGATTAGCCGGCTGGCGCTGGAACAGAGCGCGCAGGCGGCACGCACCATCGTGCGCGATCGCGGTGATGGTAAAGTTCATACTCTTGGAGCGGTGGAGTACAGCTCCCTCTATACCAGCATTGACCCGCTGCAGAGCATGAGCCGCGAAGAGAAGCTGGATATTCTGCGCCGGGTCGATAAAACCGCCCGCGCGGCCGATAAACGCGTGCAGGAAGTGTCCGCCAGTCTGACCGGCGTCTACGAGTTAATTCTTGTTGCCGCCACCGACGGCACGCTAGCGGCTGATGTTCGTCCGCTGGTTCGTCTTTCCGTCAGCGTGCTGGTGGAAGAAAACGGCAAACGCGAGCGCGGTGCCAGCGGCGGCGGCGGCCGCTTTGGCTACGACTATTTCCTGGCCTCGCTGGAGGGAGAAGTGCGCGCTGATGTTTGGGCGAGAGAAGCCGTGCGTATGGCGCTGGTCAACCTGACCGCCGTCGCAGCGCCTGCCGGGATGTTGCCGGTTGTTCTGGGTGCTGGCTGGCCTGGCGTGCTGCTGCATGAAGCCGTTGGTCACGGCCTGGAAGGCGATTTTAACCGTCGCGGAACCTCGGTGTTCAGCGGTCATATGGGGGAACTGGTGGCCTCTGAGCTATGTACCGTTGTGGATGACGGCACCATGGCCAACCGTCGCGGCTCCGTCGCCATTGACGATGAAGGTACGCCTGGGCAGTATAACGTGCTGATCGAAAACGGGATTCTGAAAGGTTATATGCAGGACAAGCTCAACGCCAGGCTGATGGGCGTGGCGCCAACCGGTAACGGTCGCCGCGAATCCTACGCGCATCTGCCTATGCCGCGTATGACCAACACCTACATGCTGGCGGGTAAATCCACGCCGCAGGAAATTATCGAATCGGTCGATTACGGTATCTATGCGCCGAACTTCGGCGGCGGTCAGGTAGATATCACTTCCGGGAAATTCGTTTTCTCTACCTCGGAAGCCTACCTGATTGAGAAAGGGAAAGTGACCAAAGCGGTGAAGGGGGCAACGCTTATCGGCTCCGGCATTGAAGCGATGCAGCAGATTTCGATGGTGGGGAACGATCTGAAGCTGGATAGCGGCGTCGGCGTTTGCGGTAAAGAGGGCCAGAGCGTGCCGGTTGGCGTCGGTCAGCCCACGCTGAAAGTGGATAAACTCACCGTCGGCGGTACCGCCTGATCCCTCATCATGCGCTTTCGCATTCCGCGAAAGCGCAAATTACCTCCGCGGGGTCGCGATGAAAGCCGCGCGTCAGCAGCAGATAGTTGAGTTACTCAATCAGCATCACACTTTAACCACCGAAGCGTTGTCCCATCTTCTGCAGGTCAGCATTGAGACCATTCGCCGCGATTTGAGTGAGCTACAGAGGCAGGGGAGCATTCAGCGTAGTCACGGGCGGGCGCGAGTTCTTCAACGCGATAGTCATCACGGCGAGAAGCCTTTTCATCGTCGCGTGAAAAGCCACTATGCCCATAAATCCGATATTGCGCGTACGGCGCTGGCGTGGATTGATGCAGGCATGACGATCGCGCTGGATGCCAGCTCAACCTGTTGGTTTCTGGCGCGTCAGCTGCCGGATATTAACCTGACGGTATTTACCAATAGCCACCCGGTCTGCGTTGAACTTGGCCGCCGCGAGCGGATCCAGTTAATTAGCGCCGGTGGTCAGCTTCTGCGTCAATATGGCTATTACGTTAACCCCGCGCTGTTATCGCAGGTCAAATCGCTGGAGATCGATCTGTTTATTTTTTCCTGCGAAGGGATCGATAACGATGGCGTACTCTGGGATTCCAGCGTTAACAATGCCGCGTACAAATCCTTGCTCCTGAAACGGGCGGCGCAGTCGCTATTGCTTATCGACAAAAGTAAATTTCATCGTGCCGGCGAGGTGCGCATCGGAAATCTCAGCGAAGTGACGCAAATCATTTCCGATGCCGGACCTGATAATGAGTTAATGCCCTCTTTGGCTGATTCGGACGGCTAGCGGGCAATCCCCCGACCGTGCATGCCCTGATAAATTTTTGCCACCCCGACGAAATACTCCGTCAGATAATTAATGCATACCTGTACTTTCAGAGGCAGCTTATCTTTCTCGGTATACAGCGCGTAAACCGGGCGCGGATCGGACTGGTAGCTCGGCAGCAGGATCTCCAGTTCGCCGCGGTTGATCTCGTCGATCGCCCACATCAGCGGAACATAAGCCACGCCGACGCCTGCCGTCAGCCAGCGGACCAGCGTCATTGGATCGTTAGTGACAAATCGGCCCTGAGGGATCAGTTTGGTTGAGATCCCTTCCGGGGCGATGATTTCAAATTCGTTATCCGGCCGGACGCTGTATTCCAGCCAGGAGTGGCTGGCGAGATCTGCTGGTTTTTCCGGACATCCGGCATGCTGGAGATAGCTTTTCGCCGCGCACAGCACCATCGGCATCGAACCCAGGCGGCGGGAAAAGAGGCTGGAATCCTGCAGCGCCCCCACGCGAATAACCACATCCAGACCGTCCGCAATCAGGTCCGGAGCGGGGATGCCCGTGACCAGATTTATCGATAGTCCGGGGTGCTCTTTAAGCATGTCCGCCGTTATGCGCGCCAGGACATTCTGTGCCATAGTTGAAGAACAGCCGATGCGCAGGGTACCGATGGGCGTATTGTTAAACGCGTACAACTGTTCATGGACATCCTGGACTTCGAACAGCATTCGCCGACAGCCCTGATAGTAGATTTTTCCCGCTTCTGTTAAGCCAAGGCTACGCGTACTGCGGTTGAGCAGCTTAACCTGCAGCTCATCTTCCAGTTTGGCTACCGTCTGGCTGATGGAAGAAACGCTCATCTGGAGCTGGCGAGCCGCGGCGGTAAATGACCCTAATTCGACCACTCTGGCAAAAACGGACATGCGTTTTAATCGTTCCATTATTCACTCTGGCTTAAAAGTGATTTAGATCACACATTGTAGATAAGGCTGCAATTGTTACGGTACTATATAGTTAGCTAAATAATAAACGCATTGCGCATATCACCTGCACGCTTCTTATCAAGGTCATCATGAGTCTGTTTCCTGTCATTGTGATTTTCGGCTTGTCATTTCCGCCGATCTTCTTTGAGTTGCTGTTGTCGCTCGCCGTCTTCTGGCTGGTGCACCGCCTGCTGGTTCCAACGGGCATCTATGATTTTGTCTGGCACCCGGCCCTGTTCAATACCGCGCTATATTGCTGCTTGTTTTATCTGATATCACGTTTGTTCGTTTGAGGTTGATGTGAAAACACTAACAAGAAATATCCTCCGTACCGCAATCACTGTGATACTGGTTATCCTTGCATTTATGGCGATTTTTCGCGCATGGGTGTACTACACCGCATCGCCCTGGACGCGCGATGCGCGCTTTAGTGCGGATATTGTAGCCATTGCTCCCGATGTTTCCGGCCTGATTTCGCAGGTGAATATCAAGGATAACCAACTGGTTAAGAAAGACCAGGTTTTGTTCGTCATTGACCAACCGCGTTACCAGAAAGCGTTAGCAGAGGCCGAAGCCGATGTCTCCTATTACCAGACTCTGGCGCAGGAGAAGCGCGTGGAAGCCGGTCGTCGTAACCGTCTTGGCGTCCAGGCCATGTCCCGGGAAGAGATAGACCAGGCGAATAACGTCCTGCAAACCGTTGAACATCAATTAGCCAAAGCGACGGCGAGTCGCGATCTGGCGAAGCTTGACCTTGAACGGACGGTGATTCGCGCTCCGGCCGATGGCTGGGTGACCAACCTGAACGTGTACCGCGGCGAGTTTATCACCCGAGGTTCCACCGCGGTTGCGCTGGTGAAGCAAAATACCTTCTATGTCATGGCCTATCTTGAAGAGACCAAGCTTGAAGGCGTGCGCCCCGGGTTTCGTGCTGAAATTACCCCTCTGGGAAGCGTACATACCCTCAGGGGGACCGTCGACAGCATCGCTGCTGGCGTCACCAATGCCAGCAGCAGCAGCGATTCAAAAGGGCTGGCCTCTATTGATTCTAATCTTGAGTGGGTGCGCCTGGCGCAGCGGGTACCGGTACGTATTCGCCTTGATCAGCAGCAGGGCAATCTCTGGCCAGCGGGCACCACGGCGACGGTGGTGATCACGGGTAAAGAGGATCGCGATACCAGTCAGGCAAACTTCTTCCAGAAACTGGCGATGCGCCTGCGTGAGTTCGGTTAATCGCCATGGGGATCTTCACCATCGAACTCCGGCATCTCCGCTTCGCCGTTAAGTTAGCCTGCGCGGTGGTGCTGGCGTTATTCGTCGGTTTTCATTTTCAGCTGGAAACTCCGCGCTGGGCGGTGCTTACTGCAGCGATCGTTGCTGCCGGTCCGGCATTTGCCGCAGGCGGGGAGCCTTACTCCGGCGCCATTCGCTATCGCGGGATGCTGCGTATCGTCGGCACCTTTATCGGCTGTATCGCCGCATTGGCGATTATCATCCTGATGATCCGCGCCCCGCTGTTGATGGTACTGGTCTGCTGCCTGTGGGCGGGCTTCTGTACCTGGATCTCCTCGCTGGTGCGGGTTGAGAACTCCTATGCGTGGGGTCTGGCGGGTTATACCGCGCTCATCATTATTATCACTATTCACGAAGAGCCGATGCTGGCGCCGCAGTTCGCCGTCGAACGATGCAGTGAGATTGTCATCGGTATCGTCAGCGCCATTGTGGCCGATCTGCTGTTTTCTCCGCGATCGATAAAAAAAGAGATCGATCTTGAGCTGGATAACCTGCTGATCGATCAATATCGCCTGATGCAGCTTTGCGTGGCCCATGGCGATAAAGATGAGGTCGATAAGGCCTGGAGCGCCCTGGTACGCCGTACCAACGGGCTGGAGGGGATGCGCGCCAACCTGATCATGGAGTCTTCGCGCTGGGCTAAAGTGAATCAACGCCTGAAGGCGATCAACACCCTCTCTTTGACCCTGATTACTCAGGCCTGTGAAACCTTTCTGATTCAGAACACCCGGCCTGAGATAGTGACGGATGATTATCGGGAGCTCTTTGCTGAACCGGTTGAGACCGTGCAGGACGTGCACCGTCAGCTAAAACGTATGCGCCGCTTTTTGACCTGGAAGGGGGAGCATAATACGCCGGTGACGATCTACAGCTGGGTAGGTGCTGCGACGCGCTATCTGCTTTTGAAGCGGGGCGTGGTCGGCAATACCAAAATCAGCCGTATTGAAGAGGAAGTACTGCAGGGCGAAGTGGTGGTGAAGGCGGAATCCGCCGAGCGCCATCATGCGATGGTGAACTTTTGGCGAACTTCTATCTCTTGTATCCTCGGTACGTTGTTCTGGCTATGGACCGGCTGGACCTCGGGAAGCGGGGCGATGGTGATGATTGCGGTTGTTACGGCCTTAGCGATGCGTTTGCCGAATCCGCGGATGGTGGCTATTGATTTCCTTTACGGCACGCTGGCGGCTTTACCTCTGGGCGCGCTGTTTTTCCTGGTAATTATGCCTGCGACGCAGCAAAGTATGCTGCTGCTGTGCATTAGCCTTGCGGTGATGGCATTTTTTATCGGCATCGAGGTACAGAAGCGGCGCCTGGGGTCGTTGGGCGCGCTGGCCAGCACGATTAATATCCTGGTGCTCGACAACCCGATGAAGTTTGAATTCAACCAGTTTCTTGATAGCGCCTTAGGTCAGATCGTAGGATGCTTCCTCGCGCTGATGGTGATCCTGCTGGTGCGTGATAACTCCCAGGCTCGCACCGGACGCGTGCTGCTTAACCAGTTTGTCTCGGCAGCGGTATCATCGTTGACCACCAATACGGCGCGACGTAAAGAGAACCATTTGCCCGCTCTGTATCGTCAGCTTTTTTTATTGCTGAATAAGTTTCCTGGCGACATCGCGCGCTTTCGTCTGGCATTAACCCTGATTATTGCCCATCAGCGGCTGCGCGATGCACCGGTACCGATAAACGACGATCTGTCCGCCTTTCACCGGCAGCTGCGTCGCACGGCGGATCGCGTCATTTCCGCGAAGAGCGATGATAAGCGTCGCTACTATTTTGCCCGTTTGCTTGATGAACTGGATATCTATCAGCAAAAATTACAGCACTGGGAAGCCTCTTCCCAGGTGACCGAGCCGGTACGAAGGCTGGTGGATATGCTGCATAAGTATCAGCACGTACTCACCAACAGCTAGCATCCATAACCGACGCCTGAAGCGTCGGTTTTTTTATCGCTATACTTAATCGTCAGAAAACGAATTCCTCCAGCAGAGTGGGACGATACGCCGGAATATCGGGCTAAGACGAGCTGCAGGTGTGGACAGGATGCGGGCAATGACGACTACCTATACCTTTGATTTTGACGAAATAGCTGAGCAGCAGGATTTTTATCGCGAGTTTTCACGTACTTTTCACTTAGAGCGTGAGAAAGTGAACAACCTTGATTCATTATGGGATGCGGTGATCGCCGGGTTGCTGCCGCTACCGCTGGAGATTGAGTTTATTCATTTAAGCGATAATCAGCGACGCCGATTCGGCGCATTAATTCTGCTTTTTGATGAGGCGGAAGAGGAGCTGGAAGGAGAGCTTCGTTTTAATGTGCGGCATTCATAAAAAAGCCCCCGACAGAGCGGGGGCAAGTCGTCGGATAAGACGACGAGGGTTTATTTGTACAGTTCAGCCGTAGCGTGCCAGTTATCGCCGGTACGGGCTTCAATGATGCGGTAGCTGCTGGCGCCTTCTTTTTCAGCTTTAGCCGCCAGCTCCTGACGCATATCCATCGGTGCGCTGCCTACCTGAGAAACGGAAACGGTGCCCATGGACTGTAGATTTTGCGCCTGTTCTGCGTTCACTTGGTTAACGGCGGCGTTTGCACCGAAAGAGAGAACGGAAGCCAGACCCAGGGATGCGATGATAATTGCGCTTTTCATAATCTTTTCTCCAACCTTCATATTTTCAGCGGCGGAAAGTTGTAATCAACTTGAGGCCGCTGAAGAGATTCTGTTTAGTTAATGACCGACAATCGTTAAATCTTATTTATACAGTTCAGCCGTTGCGTGCCAGTGGTCACCGGTACGTGCTTCAATAATGCGATAAGAAGAAGCACCTTCTTCCTGCGCTTTTTTGTTCAGCATTTCATGCATATCCATCGGGGAAGAACTTACTGCGCCGACGGAAACGGTGCCGATTGCCTGACGGCCCTGAGCCTGTTCGCTGTTGATAGAGTCAGCGGCAAAGGCGCCAAAGGAGAGAACGGAAAGGATGCTCAATGCAGCTACAGTGGTTTTGATTTTCATGATGTTCACCTCGTCGAATCTTTTTGTTGGGGTCTTTTGTTTCGTGACCCTCATCACAAAATCAAGTATACACTAATAACTGAAAATATTAATACCTTGCTAATTGTTTTTCATGTAAATAATTACAAAGAAACGTCTTTTTTATAACGTATAAGTATTAGAAATGTCATTTTTTCGACATGGATTGCTTTTATAGCTATTTAAATCATGAAGATAGGATAATTTGATCTTTTGTGCGCTTACGTTAATTTCATCAAGTAAATGAATGTATAGAAGCGGAAAAACACACAAAATGTTAAAGGAATGATAATTTTTTGAGGGGTTCCCCTCTGGCGTTAACCTGAGGGGAGGGGATCAGAGTTCTTGCTCAAACAGAACGAGAATAGCGTCATGCAGCTCTTTAACGGTAAAACCTCTGGCCGGGGTGGTAAAGATGGTGTCATCACCAGCAATACTCCCGAGGATGCCTTCAGCCTTGCCAAGCGAGTCGAGAAGCCGGGCGATAAGCTGTGCCGCGCCAGGGCTGGTGTGAATGACCACGACTGAATCGTTATAATCGATATCCAGCACCAGATTTTTCAGCGGGCTGGAGGTCGTCGGGACGCCAAGCTCGGCGGGCAGGCAGTAAACCATTTCCATTTTGGCGTTGCGCGTGCGTACAGCGCCAAATTTGGTGAGCATACGTGAGACTTTCGATTGGTTGATATTATCGAAGCCTTCTTCCTGTAGTGCCTGGACGATTTCACCTTGAGAGCTGAATTTTTCTTCTTTAAGCAGCGCTTTAAACGCTTTAACCAGTTCTTCTTGTTTTGCCGAACTTCGCATAAGTCACCCAATTATGGTGGTAAAAACAACATCATTATGCATAACAATGCATTTTTATGCAAATAATCCACAGGGGAGAAGCGTAAATAATGTTATGAAGGGCGCATATTTTAGCAAAAAACTCTAATAAGGAACATGCCTTCGTCACGGCGTGTGAGTTGCTACAAAAGTAAATGAAATGTTATTAAATGATGTTGTTCTGCTTAATACGCTGGGTGTATTGTAACCAATAGTCGATCCGGTACTACTTTGCTGGATGGTCAGTCTCAGGGAGGAAAATGCGAAGCTGCTGCATCGCTGCGCACGACCACGCATTCTTCAGCCATACTTATTGTAATTGTTCATCTTGTGAATTAAGGTCCAGGCGACGGAGTAACGAAAGATTATTTTAACCATAATAAGGAGTTTAGGATGAAAGTTGCAGTCCTCGGCGCCGCTGGTGGAATTGGCCAGGCGCTTGCCCTACTACTTAAGACCCAACTGCCTTCAGGTTCAGAACTCTCGTTGTACGACATCGCTCCGGTAACTCCGGGCGTGGCGGTTGATCTTAGCCATATCCCTACCGATGTAAAAATCAAAGGTTTTTCCGGCGAAGACGCCACCCCTGCACTCGAAGGCGCGGATGTGGTGCTGATATCCGCGGGCGTAGCGCGTAAGCCCGGTATGGATCGCTCCGATTTATTTAACGTTAACGCCGGTATTGTGAAAAATCTGGTTCAGCAAATTGCTAAAACCTGCCCGCAGGCCTGCGTCGGGATTATCACCAACCCGGTGAATACCACCGTGGCGATTGCCGCAGAAGTGCTGAAAAAAGCCGGCGTTTACGACAAGAACAAGCTGTTTGGCGTAACCACGCTGGATATTATCCGCTCGAATACCTTTGTGGCGGAACTGAAAGGCAAATCTTCATCCGATGTTGAGGTTCCGGTAATCGGCGGCCACTCAGGCGTAACTATTCTTCCTTTATTATCACAAATTCCAGGCGTGAGCTTCAGCGAGCAGGAAGTGGCGGATCTGACTAAACGTATTCAAAACGCCGGTACTGAAGTCGTTGAAGCCAAAGCTGGCGGCGGCTCAGCAACCCTGTCGATGGGTCAGGCCGCAGCCCGATTTGGTCTCTCTTTAGTTCGCGCCATGCAGGGAGAGAAAGGGGTGGTGGAATGCGCCTACGTGGAAGGTGATGGTCAATATGCCCGTTTCTTCTCTCAGCCGCTACTGCTGGGGAAAAATGGCGTAGAGCAGCGTCAGCCTATTGGCAAACTCAGTGCGTTTGAGCAACAGGCGCTTGAAGGGATGCTGGATACGTTGCAGAAAGATATCGCCCTTGGCGAAGATTTTGTGAATAAATAATCTGGCATAAAAAGAGAAGCCGGGACCTGGGTTCCGGCTTTTTTATGGTTTTCTCCTGCCTCTGAATGACTCACCCGCCTGGTAAATCTGCTAAACTCCCCCGCGTCTTAAGCGGCTACAAATGAGGACATCGTGAAAAAAATTGAAAGAAAGCAGACCAGGGACCACATTACTCAGATGATCCGTTATGAGATCCTTTCCGGTGGGATGAAACCCGGAGAGGAGCTTGCGCAGGAAAGTATTGCGGAACAGCTGGGGCTCTCTCGTATGCCGGTTCGGGAAGCGCTACAGGCCCTTGAGCAGGAAGGGTTTCTGGTGCGCTTGCCAAACCGCCATATGCAGGTCGCGAAACTGGAGCCTGACCATGTCAGCCACATTTTTCGGGCAATTGCGGTGATGGCCACGGAGCTTTTTTTATTGGTGCCCGCGGCGGCAGGCGAATCGCTCGCTGCGCGCGCGCGCGCGCTGGCGCATCCGGGTGAGCGGTCGCGGGAGTTGGCGTTCCACCAGACGCTAATTTCATATATTGATAACCGCTATCTGCAAAAGATTTATCAGCAGTTTTTGGATGGCTATATCAGCTATGTCATTCTGTATCTGAAAGAGGATAATCAGGAATCGGCGCAGATACTCAGCTCTCTGATGGACGCTATCCGTCGGGGCGATGGTGATGAGATCGCGCAGGAAACGCAGCGTTATTTCCTCTCTCTGGCAGAAATAATGCGTCAACACATGAAGGATTGGGAAAGTGCAGAAGCCTCGATTAGGGAAAATTAAGCTTCTTTCAGCGAAAGAGCAGGTCGCGGCAGTATTACGTAAAGCTATACTGTCGCGCGATTTAGTTGAAGGGCAAGAAATTACCCTTGAAGGGATCGCCAGCATGGTCGGCGTCTCCAGTATGCCCGTGCGTGAAGCATTTCAGATCCTGGCCGCGGATGGGCTGATTAAAGTCCGGCCCAATAAAGGGGCGGTCGTGCTGGGGATCAACGAACAAACGATTCGCGAGCATTATGAGATTCGCGCGCTGCTGGAGAGTGAAGCGGTCGCTAAAGCCTCTCGTCCCGGGACGGACATTTCGCGAATTGCCGAAGTGCACTACTCGGCAGAAAAAGCGCTGGCCGAAAATAACTCGGCTGAATATTCCGACATGAATCAGGCCTTTCATATGGAGATATGGAATGCGGCCGGAAATGCTAAAATGAAGCTCTTGCTCAGCAATATGTGGAACGGGCTGTCGATGGGACATAAGGTCACTGAGGAAGAGTACGCTTCCATTTCGATACGCGAGCACAAGGGCATTTTACAGGCCCTGGAGCAGCATGATGAAGAGCTGGCGCGCCTGCGAATGCGCGAACATATTATCCGTTCGATGGAGAATATGCTGACGCGCTACGTTGACGATCCCGGCGCTTGACGCCCCCCGCCTGTACGATCGCTACAGGCGTCTTACTTATTTATCTGCTCAATTAATTACGCTAAGTGACTGCTTTCGCGATATTTTGATAAAGATCGCACTCCTGACGCTTTCCTGAAAAACGCATTGACTTACTCTTTGCATGGGAATAATTTCCCTCTCGTCAATATTGGATACAATATCATATATCATTGATGGGACAATTATAAATATGGAACCGATTACCATTACTCTATGTTTGCTGGTGTTTGCTATCGCCATGTTCGTGTGGGAGAAAATTCCCCTTGCGGTCACTTCGATGGTGGTTTGCGTAGCGCTGGTTCTCACCGGCGTACTTGACCTCAAACAGGCTTTTGCCGGCTTTATCGACACCAACGTTATTCTTTTCGTCGCTATGTTCATCGTCGGCGGCGCGCTATTTGAAACCGGGATGGCGAATAAAGTTGGCGGCGTGATTACGCACTTCGCCAAAACTGAAAAGCAGCTGATTTTCACGATTATGGTGGTGGTCGGCGTGATGTCCGGCTTTCTTTCAAATACCGGTACTGCCGCAGTATTGATCCCCGTCGTCATCGGCGTGGCGGCGAAATCCGGCTTTACCCGTTCTCGTCTGCTGATGCCGCTGGTTTTTGCCGCAGCGCTTGGCGGCAACCTGTCGCTGATCGGCGCGCCGGGCAATCTGATTGCACAATCGGCGTTGCAGAATATCGGCAGCGGTTTCGGATTTTTTGAATATGCCAAAGTGGGTCTACCGATGCTGGTTTGCGGCATCATTTATTTCCTGACGATTGGCTATAAGTTTCTGCCCAATAACCCGAATAGCAGCGAAGTCGGCAGCATCGGTGAACAGCGCGATTACAGCCACGTTCCGCGCTGGAAGCAGATCCTGTCGCTGGTCGTTTTGATTGCCACGATCCTGGGCATGATTTTCGAAAAACAGACCGGTATTAGCCTGGCGGTAGCGGGCTGTATTGGCGCGCTGGTGCTGGTAGTCACCGGGGTGCTGAGCGAAAAGCAGGCCTATAAAGCCATTGATTCACAAACTATTTTTATCTTCGGCGGCACCCTGGCGTTAGCAAAAGCGCTGGAAATGACCGGTGCCGGAAAGCTGGTTGCCGATCAGGTTATCGGCATGCTGGGGAACAACTCTTCGCCATTCATGCTGCTGGTGGTGGTTTTCGCACTATCCGTCGTTATGACCAACTTTATGTCCAATACTGCGACCGTTGCGCTTTTGGTACCGGTGAGCCTGTCGATTGCTGCCGGTATGGGGGCCGATCCGCGCGCCGTGCTGATGGCCACGGTGATTGGCAGTTCCTGCGCCTATGCCACCCCAATCGGTATGCCTGCCAACATGATGGTGCTGTCGGCGGGTGGATATAAGTTTGTCGACTATGCCAAATCCGGCATCCCTCTGATTATCGTTTCCACTATTGTCAGCCTGATTCTGCTGCCAATCCTTTTCCCGTTTCATCCGTAACTCACGGAAGCTGTTCTGACTAAGGAGCATTTATGAGCAAAAGTGAACAGATATCCCATATGACCAATATTATGGCCAAGTTTGTGGGATACACCGGCAAAGTCTTGCCCGATGACGTCACTGCAAAACTGGAAGATTTGCATAAAAAAGAGACCAGTAAACTGGCCGACGTCATCTTTACGACCATGATTGAGAACCAGCGCCTGGCGAAAGAGCTCGATCGTCCTTCCTGCCAGGATACCGGGGTGATTCAGTTTCTGGTGGAGTGCGGGGCGAACTTCCCGCTGATCGGCGAACTGGAAGCGCTGCTGCGTGAAGCGGTGATCAAAGCGACCGTCGATTCTCCGCTGCGCCATAACAGCGTCGAAACTTTTGATGAATACAATACCGGCAAAAACGTGGGTAAAGGGACGCCGACGGTATTCTGGGAGATTGTCCCGGATTCCGACCAGTGCAGCATTTATACCTATATGGCGGGCGGCGGCTGCTCCCTGCCGGGGAAAGCGATGGTGCTGATGCCGGGCGCGGGTTATGAAGGCGTCACTCGCTTTGTCCTCGATGTGATGACCAGCTATGGCCTGAACGCGTGTCCGCCGCTGCTGGTGGGCGTGGGCGTGGCGACTTCCGTTGAAACGGCGGCGCTGCTGTCGAAAAAAGCGCTGATGCGTCCGATTGGTTCGCATAATGAGAATGAGCGTGCGGCTTCGCTGGAAAAAATGCTTGAAGACGGCATCAATAAAATTGGCCTCGGGCCGCAGGGCATGTCCGGTAATACTTCCGTTATGGGCGTGAATATTGAAAACACCGCGCGCCATCCATCCACCATCGGAGTGGCGGTGAACGTCGGCTGCTGGTCGCACCGTAAAGGGCATATCGTTTTTGATAAAGACTTGAACTACACCATTACGTCTCACAGCGGAGTGAATTTCTGATGACTAAAAAAATTCTTACCACGCCAATTAAAGATGAAGATTTAGCCGATATTAAAGCTGGCGATATTATTTACCTCAATGGCCATATTGTTACCTGTCGCGATGTGGCGCACCGTCGCTTAATTGAAGGTGGCCGCGAATTACCCGTAGACGTTAACGGTGGCGCTATTTTGCACGCTGGTCCAATCGTCCGCCCAATTAAAGGCGAAGACGATAAGTTTGAAATGGTCTCCGTTGGTCCAACCACCAGTATGCGCATGGAAAAATTCGAAAAAGAATTCATTGCCAAAACGGGTGTGAAATTAATCGTTGGTAAAGGCGGAATGGGGAAAGGCACCGAAGAGGGCTGTGCGGAGCATAAAGCGCTGCACTGCGTATTCCCGGCAGGCTGTGCGGTAGTGGCGGCAGTATGCGTGGAAGAGATTGAAGATGCGCAGTGGCGCGATCTTGGAATGCCGGAAACGCTGTGGGTATGCCGGGTGAAAGAGTTTGGCCCGTTAATTGTTTCTATTGATACGCATGGTAATAACCTGTTTGAACAGAACAAAGTTATTTTCAATCAGCGTAAAGAGATTGTCGCTGATGAAATATGCCAGAACGTAAGTTTTATCAAATAATCTGATTTATATCATTCGCACGATAATGATGGCGTTATGTTTATGACGGTAATAAACAGGGACTCTGACCGGGGCGGTTCAGGGAAATCCACCCTTATTATTTTCGTTATATACCCCATGGATTTTGAGTTGCTTTGAGGCGGCAAGAGAGAATCCCAGGAGCTTACTCAAGTAAGTGGCTGGGGTGAATGAACCTGGCCAACAAAGAAGCAACTTGAAAGACGACGGGGATAAATAACATCATTATCGTGCCTCCTGCTCGAAGGCTATTCTATGACTGATGCAGCACTGCTATTAGGTGAAGGCTTCACCCTGATGTTCCTCGGCATGGGGTTCGTGCTGGCGTTTCTGTTTCTGCTGATTTTCGCCATCCAGGGCATGTCCGCCGCCGTCAACCGCTTCTTCCCCGAACCGGCTGTCGCGCCGAAGGCGGCACCTGCGCCCGCCGCCGCGCACGCTGACGATTTCGCCCGCTTGAAGCCGGTGATTGCCGCCGCTCTCCACCACCATCGCCGACTTAACCCTTAATTCACGGAGGAATCCATGACCGTTGCCATTACCGATGTCGTCCTGCGCGACGCCCACCAGTCCCTTTTCGCCACCCGCCTGCGCCTCGACGATATGCTCCCCGTCGCCGCTCAGCTCGACGACGCGGGCTACTGGTCCCTTGAGTGCTGGGGCGGCGCCACCTTTGACGCCTGCATCCGCTTCCTCGGCGAGGACCCCTGGGTCCGCCTGCGCGAGCTCAAAAAGGCCATGCCGAAGACCCCCCTGCAGATGCTGCTCCGCGGCCAGAACCTGCTCGGCTACCGCCACTACGCCGATGACGTGGTGGAGCGCTTCGTTGAGCGCGCCGTCAAAAACGGCATGGACGTGTTCCGCGTCTTCGACGCCATGAACGACCCGCGCAACATGAAAGCCGCCCTGCAGGCGGTGCGCAGCCACGGCGCTCATGCCCAGGGCACGCTCTCCTACACCACCAGTCCGGCCCACACCCTGCAGACCTGGCTTGACCTGACCGAACAGCTGCTGGAGACCGGCGTCGACTCCATCGCGATTAAAGACATGTCGGGCATTCTCACCCCGGGGGCCGCCTTTGCGCTGGTCAGCGAAATCAAAAAACGCTATGACGTGCGCCTGCACCTGCATGCTCATGCCACCACCGGGATGGCGGAGATGGCCCTGCTGAAGGCGATTGAAGCGGGGGTTGACGGCGTTGATACCGCCATCTCTTCCATGAGCGCCACCTACGGCCACCCGGCCACCGAGGCGCTGGTGGCGACGCTGGCGGGTACTGAGCACGACACCGGGCTGGATATCCTCAGGCTGGAGAGCATCGCGGCGTACTTCCGCGAGGTGCGCAGGAAATACCACGCCTTCGAAGGCCAGCTGAAGGGCACCGACAGCCGTATCCTCGTGGCCCAGGTGCCGGGCGGGATGCTCACCAACCTCGAGGGCCAGCTGAAGCAGCAGAACGCCGCCCACCGTCTGGATGAGGTGCTGGCGGAAATCCCCCGCGTGCGCGAGGACCTCGGCTTCATCCCGCTGGTCACCCCGACCTCGCAGATTGTCGGCACCCAGGCGGTGCTGAACGTGCTGACCGGCGAGCGCTACAAAACCATCGCGAAGGAGACTGCCGGGATTCTGAAGGGCGAATACGGCCACACTCCGGTCCCGGTCAACGCTGCCTTACAGGCCCGCGTGCTCGACGGCGCAGAAGCCATCACCTGCCGCCCGGCGGACCTGCTGAAGCCGGAGCTGGCGCAGCTGGAAGCCGATGTTAAACGTCAGGCGCAGGAGAAGGGCATCGTTCTGGCGGAGAACGCCATCGACGACGTGCTGACCGTGGCCCTGTTCCCGCAAATCGGCCTGAAGTTCCTGGCGAACCGCCACAACCCGGCGGCGTTTGAGCCGGTGCCGCAGGCGGAAGCCGCGCAGCCTGCTCCTGCCCCGGTAAAAGCTGCCGCCTCCGGCGTCTACACCGTGGAAGTGGAGGGCAAAGCCTTTGTGGTGAAGGTCAGCGACGGCGGCGATATCAGCCAGCTGACCGCCGCCGCGCCGGCTGCCTCTTCCGCCCCGGCAGGCGCCGGCACGCCGGTGACCGCGCCGCTGGCGGGCACTATCTGGAAGGTCATTGCCGCGGAAGGCCAGACGGTGGCCGAAGGCGACGTGCTGCTGATTCTGGAAGCCATGAAGATGGAAACCGAAATCCGCGCCGCACAGGCCGGGACCGTGCGCGGTATCGCGGTGAAATCCGGGGATGCGGTGGCGGTGGGCGACACCCTGCTGAGCCTGGCGTAAGGAAGAGGACGCGAAATGGAAAGTCTGAACGCCCTGATTCAGGGCATGGGGCTGATGCACCTCGGCACCGGCCAGGCCGTCATGCTGCTGGTGAGCCTGCTGCTGCTGTGGCTGGCGATAGCGAAGAAGTTCGAGCCGTTACTGCTGCTGCCGATTGGCTTCGGCGGGCTGCTGTCGAACATTCCGGAAGCCGGGCTGGCGCTGACCGCGCTGGAGAGCCTGCTGGCCCACCACGACGCCGGGCAGCTGGCGGTGATTGCGGCGAAGCTCAACTGCGCGCCGGACGTCCACGCCATCAAAGAGGCGCTGGCCCTGGCCCTGCCGTCGGTGCAGGGGCAGATGGAGGACCTCGCCGTGGATATGGGCTACTCCGCCGGGGTGCTGGCCATCTTCTATAAGGTCGCCATCGGCTCGGGCATCGCCCCGCTGGTGATTTTTATGGGCGTCGGGGCGATGACCGACTTCGGTCCGCTGCTGGCCAACCCGCGGACCCTGCTGCTGGGGGCGGCGGCGCAGTTCGGCATCTTCGCCACGGTGCTGGGGG
>NZ_JBEAIU010000047.1:0-42305 GCF_040065135.1 Klebsiella sp. CN_Kp066
CGCATTATAGGGAGTAATTACGAAGTGACAAGGGGAAATTTCAAAAAACTTTTCATTCGCTCAACTTTCCATCATCGGGGTGATTTAACGCGCTATTTGCTGGTCATTTGCGCAATTTCCCGCGCAAATCTGCCTACCTGCTGCCAGTCGGTATAGACCACTTCTTTACTGACATCGGTCTCGCCGTCGGTCATCTTCATAATAAGACGGATCATAAAGCGATCGTACCAGCGATAGCGTGGATAGCGGAGCGCACCGGCAAACACTGCGCAATGCTGGGGCTGCCAGGGCGAGTTGAGCAGAAACTTGCGCGTGTAGCTATTAGTTTGCGGCGTTCGTTTTTCTGGCTTACGCGCCACGAGGTTGACCGAGAAAAAAGCCCCCGGCAGCGCCTGTAGCGATTGAAGATGCGTTTTTACAAACCGTTCCAGCGCTGGATGAAAATGACCGTAGCGGATTGATGCGCCTATCACAACGCGATCGTATAAAGGCCACTCCACCTCGTTAGTGCGGTTGAGATCAACCGTGTCCGAATCGATCCCCTGCTCTTTTAGTTCAGAGGCCAAAAACGAGGCGATCTCGCGCGTCTGTCCGTCGCGGGTGGAAAAGAGAATCAAAGTTTTCACAGGCACTCCTGTTATTCGCGCCAGAAAGTCGGAGTAAATAGCACCAGTAAGGTGAACACTTCCAGACGACCAAACAGCATATTAGCAATCAAGATCCATTTCGCGACAGGGTTCATCGTGGCAAAGTTATCCGCCACTACGCCCAGTCCCGGTCCAAGGTTGTTCAGCGTGGCGACGACTGAAGCAAAGGCCGAGAAATCATCCACGCCGGTAGCAATTATCGCCAGCATACTGATGATAAACACCAGCGCATACGCGGAGAAGAATCCCCAGACGGCTTCGAGGATACGCTCCGGCAGTGCACGGTTTCCCAGTTTAATACTGTAGACCGCATTAGGGTGTACCAGACGTTTAAGCTCGCGGTTGCCTTGCTTAAAAAGCAGCAGGATACGAATAACCTTTAGTCCACCGCCGGTGGACCCGGCGCAGCCGCCGATGAAAGCCGAACATAGCAAGAGCACCGGCAAAAATAGCGGCCAGCGCGCAATACTGTCTGTCGTGAAGCCCGCCGTTGTCGCCATCGACACCACCTGGAAAAACGCCTGGTTGACCGTCATTAACGCCGAGCTATAGACGTCATGCAGCCACAGTACAAGGGTGCATACCACCACCAGCGTAAACTGCACGCCGATAAACATACGGAATTCAGGGTCTCGCCAGTACACTTTCAGGCTGCGCCCGCTCAGTAATGAAAAGTGCAGGCCGTAGTTACAGCCAGAAATCAGCAGGAAAACCGCAATAATGGAGTTAATTGTTGGGCTATTAAAGTAACCCACGCTGGCATCATGGGTGGAGAACCCGCCAATCGCGATAGTAGAGAAGCTATGGCCGATGGCGTCAAATGCCGGCATCCCGGCAAACCACAGCGCCAACGCGCAGGCCACCGTCAGCAGGACATAAATAAGCCACAGCGTTTTTGCCGTCTCTGCAATCCGCGGCCGCATTTTGTTATCTTTCAGCGGTCCGGGCATTTCGGCCCGATACAGCTGCATCCCCCCGACGCCCAGTATCGGCAGTATCGCTACCGCCAGAACGATGATCCCCATCCCGCCAAACCACTGCAGCATCTGCCGGTAGAAAAGAATAGCATGGGGTAACGAATCGAGCCCCACCAGCGTGGTTGCCCCCGTCGTTGTCAGACCGGAGAAAGATTCAAAGAATGCATCCGTCACCGTCAGGTTCGGCTGCTCCGCAAAGATAAACGGCAATGCCCCCACGCTACCCAGCACGGTCCAGAAGAGAACCACAATCAGAAATCCTTCCCGGGATTTCAGTTCTCCCTTCTCACGACGATTAGGCCACCACAGCAGCGAACCGATGGCCAGGGCAACGAAAAAGGTCTGGGTAAACGCTCGCCCCGCACCATCGCGATATATCAGAGCTATTAATCCCGGAAGGATCATCGTCCCCGAAAACAAAATGACCAACAGTCCAACGATTCGGGTTATCGCGCGAAAATGCATCTCTGGCGCTTCCTTTGATATGCAAAAAAATCAGGTGGGGATTATTCGTCAATCTTCAGTAATTGCAACGAACCGCGACTAAAATCAGCCAGCTTTGCTGAAAATAGCGCCACTTCAGCCTGGGGAAGCGCCACGCGCAGCTGAACAGACGCCTGATATTCGCTTTCGACAATTTTTCCTGAGAACTGAGCCAACAGCGTTTCAATCCCGGCCAACTGCCCGTATTCACACTGCAAAGTATATGCGGTGAGCGGCGTCTTGCGCTGTGTTGTGAGCTGCGCTAGCGCCTGATGTACACCGCCGCCATACGCTTTCACCAGGCCGCCGGTGCCCAGCAGAATACCACCGTAGTAGCGCACGACGACAGCGGTTATCTCGCCGACGCCGCTGCCCATCAACTGCGCCAGCATTGGTTTCCCCGCCGTTCCCGCCGGTTCGCCATCGTCGGAAAAACCCAGCTGCTGAGAATCATTTGGCGGCCCTGCAACCCACGCTACGCAGTGATGACGCGCATCCGGGTGATCCGCCCTGACTGACTCGACAAACGCCTTTGCCGCCGCTACGCCATCGGTATGGGCCAACAGCGTAATAAAGCGGCTCTTTTTGATCTCTTCAACGACGGTGACCGGCTCGGCCGGTATCAACCAGCTTTCCATTACGCCAGTTTCAGATCGCGCGTCATATTTTCGATGCTGTTTTCGTGGATCACGACGTTGTCTTCGATACGGATACCGCCAAAGGGTTTCAGCGCTTCAATTTTCTGCCAGTTAAAGTGTTTGCTGAACTGTCCTTCGCGCCACGGCGCCAGCAGCGATTCGATAAAGTAGATACCCGGCTCGATCGTCAACACCATGCGCGGCTGCAGAACGCGCGTGCAGCGCAGGTAAGGATATTTTGCCGGCGCGGCCTGGTGGGTACCGGTATCATCCTGCATAAAACCAGCAACGTCATGAACCTGCAGACCTAAGGGGTGGCCAATACCGTGCGGCATAAATGGTCCGGTCAGGTCATTTTCCACCATCGCTTCTTCGCTCATGTCTTTGACTATCTGATGTTTACGCAGCAGTTTGGCGATGCGCTGATGGAACTGGACATGATAATCCACGTAGCTCACGCCCGCCTTCATGGTGCTAATCAGCGCCAGCTGTTCATCATTAACGTCTTTAATCAACTGAGCATAGTCATTATCGCCATGCGCCGCCCAGGTACGGGTCAGGTCGGCTGCATAGCCGTTGTATTCCGCGCCCGCATCCAGCAGGAAGCTACGCATCTCTGCAGGCGCACGATGATCAAGCTTTGTGTAATGCAGTACGGAGGCATGCTCGTTCAGCGCCACAATATTGCTGTACGGCACATCAGTGTCGCGATGGCCGGTCGCGGTCAGATAGGCCTGGTTGATATCAAACTCGCTCATCCCGGAGAGGAAAGCTTCATGAGCAGCCTGATGACCGTTAACCGCCGACTTCTGCGCTTCACGCATACAGGCCAGCTCATAGTCAGTTTTATAAGAGCGATAGTAGTGCAGATAATCGATCGCCCCTTTCGGGTTGATTTTATCCGCCGCAATATCCAGCCCCAGCGCACGTTCCGGTACCGGTCCGATATAAGCGATATTGCCACGCGCGGCAGGCAGCTGGCTGCCGATACCATCCGCTTTCGGCAGGGCGATCACCTCCACCTCTTCGGTCCAGAATGACGTCGGCAACGGTTCTACGTTATGCCAGTAATCAACCGGCAGATAGAACCACAGCTTTGGTTTGTTGACGCCGTCCACCAGCAGCCAGCAGTTCGGAACCTGCGTAACCGGTACCCAGGCTTTGAACTGTGGGTTGACCTTAAATGGATACGGATGATCGTCAAGAAAGACGTTGACCAGTTCACCTGAGTGAATCAACAGAGCATCCAGCTTAAAGCGGGCCAGAACATCGCGGGTGCGTTCTTGTAAGGTAACGATATGATTTTTATAGAGACCGGCCAGGGATTCCATCTTTTATCCTTTGATTTTATTGGATCGTGAATCTTCGCATCTTAGCACATTGGCTCCAGACGGGGTGATCTCTAGCGGGTGTGATCCGACCAGCATTTATTTAAAGACTTATTTGCATTTTCTTAACATAAATTCCACACTCCGTTGCATCTGGTACGACCAGATCATATTGCTGGATTCAGGAGACTGACATGCTCTACAAAGGCGACACCCTGTACCTCGACTGGCGGGAAGACGGCATTGCCGAACTGGTATTCGATGCCCCCGGCTCGGTCAATAAGCTTGATACCGCAACCGTAGCCAGCCTCGGTGAAGCGCTGGACGTGCTCGAAAAACAAAAAGATCTGCAAGGGCTACTGCTGCGCTCTGAGAAAGCAGCCTTTATCGTCGGTGCGGATATCACTGAATTTCTTTCCCTGTTCCTGGTTCCGCAAGAACAGTTAAGCCAGTGGCTGCATTTCGCCAATAGCGTATTTAATCGCCTGGAAGATTTACCGGTTCCCACTATTTCCGCCGTCAACGGCTATGCGCTGGGCGGCGGCTGCGAATGCGTGCTGGCGACCGATTATCGCCTGGCGACGCCGGATTTGCGCATTGGCCTGCCGGAAACGAAGCTGGGTATCATGCCGGGCTTTGGCGGCTCGGTGCGGATGCCGCGGATGCTTGGCGCGGACAGCGCGCTGGAAATCATTGCCGCAGGTAAAGACGTTGGCGCCGAACAGGCCTTAAAAATCGGCCTCGTCGATGGCGTGGTTAAACATGAAAAACTGCTCGATGGCGCGATAGCAATTCTGCGTCAGGCCATTAAAGGTGACCTGGACTGGAAGGCGAAGCGCCAGCCGAAGCTGGAGCCTCTTCACCTGAGTAAAATTGAAGCCGCGATGAGTTTTACCATCGCCAAAGGCATGGTGGCGCAAACCGCCGGGAAACACTACCCTGCGCCCATTACTGCCGTTAAAACCATTGAAGCCGCCGCCCGCTTTGGCCGCGAAGAAGCCTTGAATCTGGAAAACAAAAGTTTTGTCCCGCTGGCGCATACCCACGAGGCGCGGGCGCTGGTAGGTATCTTCCTTAACGATCAGTATGTTAAAGCGAAAGCGAAGAAGCTGACTAAAGATACCGACACGCCAAAACACGCGGCCGTACTGGGCGCGGGGATTATGGGCGGCGGCATTGCATACCAATCGGCATGGAAAGGCGTGCCGGTAGTCATGAAAGATATCAACGACAAATCGCTGACGCTCGGCATGACCGAAGCGGCCAAATTGCTGAATAAACAGCTTGAGCGCGGCAAAATCGATGGTCTCAAAATGGCTGGCGTTATTTCCACTATTCAGCCAACCCTGGATTACGCCGGCTTTGAGCGCGTGGACGTCGTGGTCGAAGCCGTTGTTGAGAATCCGAAAGTGAAAAAAGCGGTGCTGGCGGAAACGGAAGACAAAGTCCGTCCGGATACCGTGCTGGCATCGAATACCTCCACCATTCCCATCAGCGAGTTGGCCAGCGTACTGAAGCGCCCGGAAAACTTCTGCGGAATGCACTTCTTTAATCCGGTGCACCGGATGCCGCTGGTCGAGATTATTCGCGGTGAAAAAAGCTCGGACGAAACCATTGCGAAAGTGGTCGCCTGGGCCAGCAAAATGGGTAAAACGCCAATAGTGGTCAACGACTGCCCCGGTTTCTTTGTTAACCGCGTGCTGTTCCCCTACTTCGCCGGTTTCAGCCAGCTGCTGCGCGACGGCGCAGACTTCCGCAAAGTCGACAAAGTGATGGAAAAGCAGTTTGGCTGGCCGATGGGCCCGGCCTATCTGCTGGACGTCGTTGGCATTGATACCGCGCATCACGCGCAGGCAGTCATGGCGGCGGGCTTCCCGCAGCGGATGCAGAAAGATTATCGCGATGCGATCGATGCGCTGTTCGACGCTAACCGTTTCGGCCAGAAAAATGGCCTCGGCTTCTGGCGCTACAAAGAAGACAGCAAAGGTAAGCCGAAGAAGGAAGAGGATGCCGCAGTCGATAACCTGCTGGCAGAAGTCAGCCAGCCGAAGCGTGATTTCAGCGATGAAGAGATTATCGCCCGCATGATGATCCCGATGGTCAACGAAGTGGTGCGTTGTCTTGAAGAGGGCATTATCGCCAGCCCGGCGGAAGCCGATATGGCGCTGGTCTATGGTCTCGGCTTCCCTCCGTTCCACGGCGGCGCGTTCCGCTGGCTGGATACCCTCGGTAGCGCAAAATATCTCGATATGGCGCAGCAGTATCAGCATCTCGGTCCGCTGTATGACGTGCCGGAAGGATTGCGCAGCAAAGCGCGTCATAACGAACCGTACTATCCCCCGGTTGAGCCTGCCCGTGCGCCAGGCGAGCTGAAAACGGCTTAAGGAGTCACAATGGAACAGGTTGTCATTGTCGATGCAGTTCGTACCCCGATGGGCCGTTCGAAGGGCGGCGCCTTTCGCCATGTGCGCGCGGAAGATCTCTCCGCGCACCTGATGCGTAGCCTGCTTTCACGTAATCCATCCCTTGAAGCAAGCGCCATTGATGATATTTACTGGGGATGCGTTCAGCAGACCCTTGAACAGGGTTTCAATATTGCCCGCAACGCGGCGCTGCTGGCGGAAATCCCGCATTCCGTGCCCGCCAACACGGTCAATCGACTGTGCGGTTCTTCCATGCAGGCGCTTCACGACGCGGCCCGCATGATCATGACCGGCGATGCCAGCGTATGCCTGATTGGCGGCGTAGAACATATGGGCCACGTCCCGATGAGCCACGGTGTGGATTTTCACCCGGGCCTGAGCCGGAACGTCGCTAAAGCCGCCGGGATGATGGGGCTGACCGCAGAAATGCTGGCGCGCCTGCACGGCATCAGCCGGGAAATGCAGGATCAGTTTGCAGCCCGCTCCCACGCCCGCGCCTGGGCCGCGACGCAATCTGGCGCATTCAAAACGGAGATTGTTCCGACCGGCGGTCACGACGCCGACGGCGTACTGAAGTCATACAGCTATGATGAAGTGATTCGCCCGGAGACGACGGTAGAAGCGCTGGCTGCGCTGAGGCCCGCGTTCGATCCCGTCACCGGTACCGTAACGGCGGGTACCTCTTCTGCCCTTTCCGATGGCGCCGCAGCCATGCTGTTAATGAGCGAAAGTCGCGCCCGCGAGCTGGGCCTGAAGCCTCGCGCTCGCGTGCGTTCGATGGCCGTCGTCGGCTGCGACCCGTCAATAATGGGCTTCGGCCCGGTTCCCGCGTCAAAGCTGGCGCTGAAAAAAGCCGGGCTCACCACCAGCGATATCGATGTGTTCGAGATGAACGAAGCTTTTGCCGCGCAGATCCTGCCGTGCATTAAAGATCTGGGACTGATGGAACAGATCGACGAGAAGATCAATCTCAACGGCGGCGCGATCGCCCTGGGCCATCCGCTCGGCTGTTCAGGCGCGCGCATCAGCACCACGCTCATCAACCAGATGGAGCGCAAAGATGCGCAGTTCGGCCTGGCGACGATGTGTATTGGTTTAGGTCAGGGGATCGCGACGGTATTCGAGCGGGTTTAAGCAAAGAGTTAATTCCCTGAATCATTCGCGCGGCATCGCGGCGGCAACCGAGCAAATCCCCGGGAGCATAGATAACTCTGTGACCGGGGTGAGCGAGCGCAGCCAACAAAAAGGCAGCGTGAATGATAACGGGGAGAAGGTTTAGTTGCCGTTCTTCCCGCCTGTCAGGGGCGGGTTTTTTATTTCCGCTATTCAGCTATTATCACCGGATACGTCACGTTGACTAAGGATAATAACGACTTATGAAAACACTCCCTTTCATACTTCTGCTCACCGCATTCTCTGGCGCTGCTCTTGCCAGCGAACAGGATAACGCTCAGGCATGCCTCTCATGGGGAATCAATAAAATGGCGCAGAATCCGGAAAGCGAGCGGCTCAAGGACCTGACCATCACCAATATTAATACCGAACGCTATGATGAGAAGATAGGCAGCCAGCATATCGCGACGCAGTTAGCCGCCACGCTGGAAAAAGAAGGGAACCCCGTAGGGAAAATGCTCTGTTTGCTGGAAAACGATCGACCGCTGTACGTTTACTTTAGCGATGCGCGCTAGAACAGCATCCGGACCAACGCCCGGATGCCTTCACAGCGGCAATCAGATAAAGGCAAACGCGTCGCCAAACAGACGCTCTTCGCGGGCGCCGCGCTCGTTGCAGAACAGATCGCGGGCAATTTTAGCCATCTCGAAGCGACCTGCAATATAGATATCATGATCGCCCAGCGTACCGTAATCCTGCAGGACCGCGGTGAGTACGGTTCCGGTACGGCCACGCCACTCAGCGTCAGGCTGCTCAACCACGGGCTCGATGCGTAAGCCCGGATGCTGCACGCTTAATGCTTCCAGTTCCGCCAGATCATAGAGATGCTTCGCTTCGCGTCCGCCCCAATAGATAGCGATATCGCGGTTTGGATTGCGCGCCAGCGCGGTAAGCAAAATCGAACGCACGTAAGAGAAGCCCGTTCCCCCAGCGATTAAAATCAGCGGGCGTTCTTCATCATCGCGCAGCCAGGCTTCGCCATGCGGCAGATCGACCTCGATTTCACGCTCTTTCAGGATCCGATCCATCACTGCCATCGCATACAGATTAAGTTCAGATGCACCGATATGCAGTTCGATAAACTCCTGTTCCGACGGCGTAGAAGCCATGGAGAATGGGCGCTTATCGCGTTCGTCCATCACGACCATCAGATACTGACCAGCCCGGAAAGAAAACGCCGCTTCCGGCACTAATCGAACGCGATACACAGTATCGGTAATCGCCTCCACCGAGGTCACTTTACAGCTTAAGGTTGTCATGCGTCCCCTCTGTCGGGTCTATTGTGCAAAACAGCGGCGTAGCCCCGCTTACTGTTATTTGAAGATGGCCAGTTCATCCCAGATGGCGTCAACGCGCGCCGTCACCTCAGGATCTTTCTTAATCGGACGACCCCACTCGCGCTGGGTCTCACCGGGCCATTTATTTGTGGCATCCAGCCCCATTTTTGAACCCAAACCGGAAACCGGTGAGGCAAAATCCAGATAATCAATTGGCGTATTTTCTACCATTACCGTATCACGCGCCGGGTCCATACGGGTAGTAATCGCCCAAATCACATCATTCCAGTCACGCGCGTTGACATCATCATCGCAGACGATAACAAACTTGGTATACATGAACTGACGGAGGAAGGACCAGACTCCCATCATGACGCGTTTCGCGTGACCGGCGTACTGCTTCTTCATCGTGACCACCGCCAGGCGATAGGAGCAGCCTTCAGGTGGTAAATAGAAATCCACAATCTCAGGAAACTGCTTTTGCAGAATAGGGACGAAGACTTCGTTCAGCGCAACGCCCAGTACCGCGGGTTCGTCCGGCGGACGTCCGGTGTAGGTCGAATGGTAGATAGCGTCTTCACGCTGAGTAATATGGGTAACGGTAAAGACCGGGAAATTATCCACTTCATTGTAGTAGCCCGTATGATCGCCATACGGCCCTTCCGGCGCCATTTCACCGACTTCAATATACCCTTCCAGCACAATCTCTGCGCTGGCGGGCACCTCCAGATCGTTAGAGATGCACTTCACGACTTCGGTTTTCGTACCGCGCAGCAGCCCGGCAAATGCATACTCGGAGAGGGTGTCGGGAACCGGAGTCACCGCCCCGAGAATGGTTGCCGGATCGGCACCCAGCGCAACGGAGACCGGGAAACGCTCGCCAGGGCGCGCTGCGCACCACTCCTGGAAATCCAGCGCGCCGCCGCGATGCGATAGCCAGCGCATAATCAGCTTGTTCTTGCCAATCAGCTGCTGGCGATAAATGCCCAGATTTTGCCGCTCTTTATGCGGGCCGCGCGTCACCGTCAGGCCCCAGGTGATCAGCGGTGCGGCATCTTCCGGCCAGCAGGTCATGATCGGGATGCGGCCCAGATCGACATCATCGCCCTGAATAATTTTTTGCTGGCATGGCGCCCCGCGCAGACGCTTAGTCGGCATATTCAGCACCTGCTTGAACTGCGGCAGCTTATCAAACAGATCGCGGAAACCTTTTGGTGGTTCCGGCTCTTTCAGGAATGCCAGGAGCTTACCCACTTCGCGCAGAGAACTGACATCCTCCTGCCCCATCCCCAGCGCAACTCGCCGCGGCGTGCCGAAAAGATTACACAACACCGGCATCGCGTAGCCTTTAGGATTTTCAAATAGCAGGGCCGGACCGCCAGCACGCAAGGTGCGATCGGCAATTTCGGTAATTTCCAGATGAGGATCGACCGGCAGGGAAATCCGTTTCAATTCCCCCTGCTGCTCCAGTAATGTCAGAAATTCGCGTAGATCGTGGTATTTCATGGAGTTGTTATTGACCTCTATACAGGCGGCTGATTATACGGCGTTCGCCGGAGCTATGCTGTATTTTTGTTAAATTAGCGTGAAAGAACGCTGAAATTTAGCTTTCAACTGCAATGATTTCGCGATCGCCCCGGCCTTTTGTTATGCTTGCTGCTAGTAGAGTGGAAAGAGTTATTATGCAAGCCTGGTATTTACTTTATTGCAAACGTGGGCAGCTTGAGCGCGCCCAGGAACATCTCGAGCGGCAGGCCGTCAATTGCCTGATGCCAACGATCGAACTGGAAAAAATCGTCCGCGGTAAACGCACGACGGTCAGCGAACCCCTGTTCCCAAACTATCTGTTTATCGAGTTTGACCCGGAAGTGATTCATACCACCACCATCAGCGCAACGCGCGGCGTGAACAGCTTTGTGCGTTTCGGCGCGCTGCCCGCGATCGTGCCGTCTGCGGTTATTCATCAGCTCTCCATCTACAAACCGGAAGGTATTACCGACCCGGAAACGCCGCATGAAGGCGACAGCGTGCTGATCACCGATGGCGCCTTTGAGGGTCTCCAGGCTATCTTTACCGAACCGGATGGCGAAGCCCGCTCTATGCTGCTGCTGAATCTGCTTAACAAGCAGGTATTACAAAGCGTCAAAAATACTGACTTTTATAAAATCTGACGGCGTCTAAAAACGCACGCCAAAGAGCCTTCTGACGTTAGCATCGGTAATCTCTTCCAGCCACGGCGCTTCTTCTCCGCGCCACTCCGCGATACGAGACAGAATATGCGGCAGATATGCAGGCTCATTGCGGCGGGAAGCGGGTTTTGGCTGCATATCCCGCGGCAGCAGATACGGCGCATCGGTCTCAATCAGCAGGCGATCGGCCGGGATATCGGCCAGGAGAGCCCGCAGCTCCAGCCCCCGACGCTCATCGCATACCCAGCCGGTAATGCCAATAAATAATCCCAGCTCCACGCATTCGCGCATCTCTTCGCGGCTACCGGTAAAGCAATGCACCACGGCCCCCGGAAGCTTATCAAGCCACGGGGTTAGCAGGGCCAGGAAACGGTCGTGCGCATCGCGGCAGTGCAAAAATACCGGCATCGACAGTTCCGCAGCCAGCGCCAGTTGGGCGCTAAACGCCGCCTCTTGCTCGTGAGGCGTTGAAAAGTTGCGGTTGAAATCCAGCCCGCATTCACCAATCGCAACGACCTCTGGCTCGCGGGCCAGCTCGTAGACCGCTGCCGCGGCCGATTCCGTCCAGCTGCGGCTGTCGTGGGGATGAACACCGGCCGTTGACCAGCATCCGGAATAACCATGCGCCAGCTGCTGCGCCTGCGCGCTTTCATGAAGGTTGGTCCCCGTCAACAGCATTCCTGTGACTCCCGCCGCCCGGGCTCGGGCAATAACCTCGTCCCGATCGCGGGAAAACTGCGAGCTGGTCAGATTCACGCCGATATCAAACATCATCACTCCCATACGGCAACCGCCCTGACGGGCGGTTGCGCTTTATTCTTCTTTGCCCTGCGCCTCTTCGGCTGCGGCATCCTCGTCACGCGTCAGGCGCTTACCGGTATAGAACCGCGCGAAGAAGACCCCGACTTCAAACAGGCAGTACATAGGAATCGCCAGCAGCGTTTGCGAGAACACATCCGGCGGCGTCAGCAGCATCCCAACGACAAATGCGCCAACCAGAACATAGGGGCGTTTCTTACGCAGGTCTTCCGGCGTGGTGACGCCCATCCAGCACAGCAGGACGATGGCTACGGGAACCTCAAATGAGACGCCAAAGGCGATAAACAACGCCATCACAAAGTCGAGGTAGCTGCGAATATCGGTCGAGACCTGTACGCCTTCCGGCGCCGCATGGGTCAGAAAACCAAACGCCAGCGGGAAAACAACAAAGTAGGCAAAAGCCATGCCGATATAGAACAGCAACGTACTGGAGACCAGCAGCGGCATAACCAATCGACGTTCGTGCTTATACAGCGCTGGCGCCACAAAGGCCCAAACCTGATACAAAATGACCGGCACCGACAAAATTATCGATACCATGAAGGTCAGCTTGATCGGCGTGAAGAAAGGCGAGGCCACATCCGTTGCGATCATAGTCGCGCCAACCGGCATCTGCCGAATAAGCGGCGCAGAAACCAGCTGATAGATGTCATTGGCGAAATAAACCAACGCCAGGAAAATGACCAGAATCGCAAGAATGCTGTTGATTAAGCGCTTGCGCAGCTCAATCAGATGCGTAATTAGCGGTTGAGTATCGTCTACGCCCATTTTTACTGTTTATCACTCGATACGGGGGAGGAGGAATCGGAAGCCGCCACGGCAACTTTTACTTTCTCTGCCGGGATTTCACTCTGCGAAACGGGGAGCTCTTCAGACACGGGTTCAGGTACGTGCTCAGGCGCGCTGGCCTGATGTTCAGCCGTTGCTGGCGTCACGTCCTTGCGCTGCTCTTCACTCCCTTTTACAACCGGGTTATGAATCGTGTTGGCTTCGTCGCTGGCTTTTTCAGGATCGTGGGCGGAATAGGATCGCTTCATAGATTCAGCCGCTTCTCGCAGCTCATCCATAGATGCTTTTAGCTCAGGCGTCAGGTTATCCAGACTGGCCTTTTCCACCTTCTTAAGGCTTTCCTGAAACTCCTGCAGTTTTAATTCCTGGGTTATTTCATTTTGTACGGTAGCCGCCAGCGACCGCAGCGTACGGATCCAGCTGACTACCGTTTTTACCGCTACCGGTAGTCGCTGTGGCCCCAAAACGATGAGGCCAATCACGAATACCAGCAGAAGTTCACTAAAACCGATATCGAACACGAATTACACCTGCTCTTTGTCGTGGCGTTTAGTCTCGTCTTTTTTTGCGTCATCCGGCTTATCAGCAAGGGTTTTTGCCGCGAAATCTGCATCCGGCGCGGATTTTTCCGGTTTATCGTCGTCGCTCATGGCCTTTTTAAAACCTTTGATCGACGCCCCCAAATCGGAACCGAGCGAGCTCAGCTTTTTTGTCCCAAAAAGCAGAACCACAATGACGACAACAATGAGTAACTGCCAAATACTGATACCACCCATACACATTCCCCTATGACAGATGATGAATTAATAGGACGCATTATACACGTTATGCGCAGTGATAAAGGCGACTGCCGTCAGTTCGTCTTACGCCAGCCGATAAGCCAGGTTACGACGCCAGCGGCCATCAGCCAGCCGGGCATCATGCCCCACTCAGGGCGGTGGATGAACAGCAGCGTACCACTCAGTAATAAAACCGCGCCTATACCAAACAGATAACGGGACTGCCCCTGGCGCACGTGCCGCACCTGGATGTCGCGCACGATGGTATCGACGCTATTCTGTAACTGCTTGCTTTGCTGCAGGCTCTGATATACCAGCTCAGGTATTTCCGGCATTCTCTCAATCCAGAACGGCGCCTTCTCTTTAAAAGCCCGCACCAGAGCCGGAATGCCCACCTGATCTTTAATCCACGACTCAAGGAACGGTTTCGCCGTTTTCCACAAGTCTAACTGAGGATAGAGCTGGCGACCTACTCCTTCTACGTAAAGTAATGTCTTCTGCAGCAGAACCAGCTGCGGCTGCACTTCCATATTGAAACGTCGCGCCGTGTTAAACAGGTTCAACAACACATGGCCAAACGAGATTTCCGCCAGCGGTTTTTCAAAAATAGGCTCGCAGACGGTACGAATGGCAAATTCGAACTCTTCGACGTTGGTATCTGCGGGAACCCAGCCGGAATCAACGTGCAGTTCCGCAACCTTACGGTAGTCGCGATTAAAGAAGGCAATAAAGTTTTCCGCCAGATAGCGTTTATCTTCTTTGTTCAGCGAGCCGACGATACCGCAGTCTATACCAATATACTGCGGGTCTTCCGGGTGGTTACGACTGACGAAAATGTTGCCCGGATGCATGTCGGCATGGAAGAAGCTGTCGCGGAAAACCTGAGTAAAGAAGACCTGCACGCCGCGCTCAGCCAGCAGCTGCATGTTGGTCCCCTGCGCTTCCAGCGCGGCGACGTCGGAAACGGGGATCCCGTAAATCCGCTCCATCACCATCATGCCTTCACTGCAGTAGTCCGAGTAAACTTCCGGGACATAAAGCATCGGGCTATCTTCAAAGTTGCGCCGCAGCTGAATAGCGTTAGCCGATTCACGCAGCAGGTTGAGCTCATCCAGCAGCGTTTTTTCGTATTCACGCACCACTTCCTGCGGGCGCAGGCGACGACCGTCCGGTAACAGACGAGGCACCCAGCGGGCAAGGCGGTAGATGAGCTTCATATCCGCTTTGATAACCGGCACGATATCCGGGCGGATCACTTTAATGACCACTTCTTTGCCGTTCTCTTTCAAGCGCGCGGTATGCACCTGGGCAATAGAAGCGGAAGCAAGCGGTTCAACAGAGAAATCATCAAACCAGGCTTCTACCGGCAGGCCGCCCATGGCTTGCTCAATTTGCTTTTTGGCCTGCAGACCATCAAAAGGCGCAACGCGATCCTGCAGCATGGCCAGTTGATCGGCAATGTGGGGAGGGAACAGGTCGCGACGGGTCGAGAGCATCTGGCCAAACTTGATCCACACCGGACCCAGCTCCTGCAGCGCAAGGCGCAGGCGCTCGCCAAGAGGACGTTCTTTATGGCGGTTTGGCATCCAGAACAGCATCCGCCGCCAGATTCGCAGCGGCAGCGTGATACGCATTTTAGGAATGAGCTCATCAAGCCCGTAGCTCAAAAAGGTGTGGACGATGAAATACAGGCGCCGTAATTCTCCTGGCGTCATTTGCCCTCCAGCGTTTCCAGCCGTTTTTCCAGCGCGGCCAGCGCTCGCTCAACGGCTGTGGTTTCTTCAGCAAACCAGGCCAGCTCCAGCGGACCCGGCGCCAGGCGCCACTCTTCGGTAATCGCTTCCGCAACATAGCGCTGCTGGCGCTGAGCGCCACGCAGAAGAAAACGAGCACCGCCGCGGAATACTTTACTAAAGCCTTCCGCAACCACATCCCCGGTATACGGGGCGAGCAGTTCAGCCGGATCGAACTCCGCGAGATCGCACAGCGTAACGGTATTTTGTACCACCTGCAGATCGCCCTGCACTTCAAGATCGCCGCTGCGAATCAGCGCGGTAAGCTGCTGGCGATTACGTAGCTGCGGAAGCACGCTCAGGCGAGTACGCACGGTGCAGTCTGCCTCGCCTTCCCACGCCCCCAGCACATCGACCTGGCGCTCGCTAAAAACCAGCACCACGGGTTCGGAGAGCTCCTGCAGTTCGACACGCAGCACTTTCCCCAGCAGACGCTGACGGGCAGGTTTCAACGCCCGATCGCGCCAGAGGAAGGTATTCAGAACCGTCTCAAGACCGGCGGTAACCAGTGGTTTGAAAGGCATAGCGTCCCTCCTGTCAGAACTTATAACCGCGGTGTAGCGCAACGATGCCTGCCGTGAGGTTGTAGTAGTCGACGTTTTCAAATCCTGCATCCTGCATCATGCCTTTCAGCGTGTCCTGATCGGGATGCATTCGAATAGATTCAGCAAGATAACGATAGCTTTCGGCGTCTTTCGCAACCAGCTCGCCTACGCGCGGCAGGATATGGAAGGAATAGGCGTCGTAGGCTTTGCTAAGCGGCTCAATAATCGGTTTTGAGAATTCCAGCACCAGCAGACGGCCACCCGGCTTTAATACGCGGTACATAGAGCGCAGCGCTTTTTCTTTATCCGTCACGTTACGCAGACCGAAAGAAATCGTAATGCAGTCAAAGGTGTTGTCCGCAAAAGGTAGCGCTTCGGCGTTCGCCTGGACGTATTCCACGTTGCCGACAATGCCGATATTGCGCAGCTTTTCACGGCCCATTTTCAGCATAGAGTCGTTGATATCCGCCAGCATCACGCGGCCGGTTTCGCCGACCAGGCGAGAAAATTTCGCCGTCAGATCGCCGGTTCCTCCGGCCAGATCCAACACGGTTTGCCCACGGCGGACGCCGCTGCAGTCGATGGTGAAACGCTTCCACAAACGATGAATACCGAACGACATCAGATCGTTCATTACGTCATATTTTGCGGCCACAGAATGAAATACATGCGCCACCATGTCAGCTTTCTGCTCTTTGGCGACAGTCTGAAAGCCAAAATGCGTCGTTTCTTGTGAATCCTCAACCATCTCTATGCCTGCTTACTTATCAAGAAAATGTTCGTTGAGTGTAACAGGTTTAGCGCACTTCCCATACGCTTCAACGCGGCTGAGGACGGTTCTCATACGCAGCGGCAACGGCCTTATCGGCAGAAAAGTCTTTATCTTCCTGCGTGTTACCGTCTTCTGTAAGGAAGTATTCTTCATCCTGCGCAGCTGCCTGTTCGACTAAGTCAGGATTAATCCCACGTTTAACCTCCACCCCCAGCCCGCGAAATGACTCCGCCTGCACCAGCAGGTTACCGCGCCCGGAGGCGAGCTTTTTCATCGCCTGACGGTAGTTATCCTGGGCTTTATCCAGGCTCTGGCCAATGGCCGACATATCGTCAACAAACAGACGCATCTTGTCATACAGACGCCCCGCTCTTTCGGCAATTTTCTGCGCGTTACGGCTCTGATGTTCATAGCGCCAGAGATTGGCGATGGTCCGTAGCGCCACCAGCAGCGTGGTCGGGCTCACCAGCATGATGTTGTTTTTCAGCGCTTCGCTAATGAGTTCCGGCTGGCGATCGATTGCCAGCAGGAAGGCCGGTTCCACCGGGATAAACATCAGAACATAGTCAAGCGAGCGCAGCCCAGGCAGCTGCTGATAATCTTTGCGTCCCAGCAGGCGCATATGGTTGCGTACGGAAGCAATATGCTCCTGCAGCGCCGCCTCTCGGGTGTAATCATCGTCAGCGTTGAAGTAGCGCTCATAGGCCACCAGGGTCATTTTGGCATCGATGACCACATCCTTTCCCTGCGGCAAACGGACGATCACATCAGGCTGCATCCGCGCGCGGTTTTCCGTTTCGATGCTCACCTGAGTTTGATATTCATGGCCTTCCCGCAGCCCCGATGCTTCCAGTACGCGGGTCAACACCACCTCGCCCCAGTTGCCCTGGGTTTTGTTATCGCCTTTTAGCGCGCGGGTCAGATTTAGCGCTTCCTGGGCCATCTGCGCATTTAGCTGCTGAAGATTGCGGATTTCATGGGCCAGGGTGTGACGCTCCCGCGCTTCCTGGCCAAAGCTATCCTGCACCTGCCGACGAAAGCCATCCAGCTGTTCGCGCAGCGGCGTCAGCAGACCATGCAGGCTCTGGCGGTTCTGCTCATCTACCCGGCGATTACTGTGCTCAAAAATACGGTTCGCCAGATTCTCAAACTGCTCGCTAAGCCGCTGCTCGCTGTTAACCATCTGGCGGATTTTGTCTTCCGCATGCAGCTGAGTGGATTCAAGACGAGTGGTCACTTCGCGGAGGTCAGCTTCCAGCGAGGCGTTGATTTCGCGCAGGCTGCGCAGCTCGTTATTCAGCAGTTCACACTCTTCGCGCCAGTGAGACTCCTGTACCAGCCGTTGGCGGGTGGCGCTCAGCTCAATATCCAGCTCGCGCCGCTCTTCGATGAGATCGGCGCGAATTTGATCGGCGTGCGCTTTGGTCGCCAGCCAGCCGACAATCAGCCCCACGGCCAGCGCCACGACGGCACTAATAATAATTGAGATATCCACAACGCCCCCTGCGGCAACGACTTACGGCACAAAATAGAATTGTGCTGTACAAACGTCCAGTTTGAAAGGGTTTTCCTGCGAGGCGCTACGCAAAAAAGAAGGGCCGAAGAATCCGACCCTTATACGAAGAGAGAATAATTACAGCAGGCGGCGCGCCGCTTCCACGACAATTTTCACCGCGTGGCTTTCGGTTTGCTTCATGGTTTCCGCGTTCGGAATCTCCTGCTGGGTACGGTTGACGATAACCCCGGCAACCATTCCGGCGCGCAGGCCCTGGCTGGCGCACATGGTCAGCAGAGTGGCGGATTCCATTTCATAGTTCATTACGCCCATCGCCTGCCACTCTTCCATCGAGCCTTTAAAGCGGCTAACGACGCGGCCGGAGAAGGTATCGTAACGTTCCTGGCCCGGATAGAAGGTGTCGGAAGAGGCGGTCACGCCGATATGGGTGGTTGCGCCAATAGACTTCGCCGCTTCAACCAGCGCGGTAGTACATTCAAAATCAGCCACCGCCGGGAACTCCATCGGCGCAAAGTGCAGGCTTGCACCGTCCAGGCGGACAGAAGCGGTGGTCACCAGAACATCACCTACGTTAATGTGCGGCTGAATGGCGCCGGTGGTACCAATACGCAGGAAGGTACGGATGCCGAGCTGGGCCAATTCTTCCACGGCGATAGAGGTCGATGGGCCGCCGATACCGGTAGAGCAGACAATCACTGCTTTACCATCCAGCTCGGCGCGCCAGGTGGTGAATTCACGGTGAGATGCCAGCTTAACCGGCTTATCCATCAGCGCGGCGATCTTTTCCACACGCTCCGGATCGCCAGGGACGATAGCCAGCGTAGCCCCTTGTAAATCGTTTTTGGTGAGGCCGAGATGAAAAACATCAGACTTGGACATAAAAAACTCCTCTGTGGGTCGAATTATCAGCAGAAGCAAAACGGTACTTTACAGAAGCTGCTGGTTCAGTTTTGTGATACCAATCACCATGAATGAAATTCATTGCAATAACTTTCCATAAAATAGTGATAAACATCACATTAACAAGCTAAATCTCAGAACCCTGAACAAAAGATAGCCGGTTTCGGGCACTGTGTTTGGTTAACGTCCTGTCCAGAGCAGCTATAGTTATTGATGCGCTAATAAATTGAGGGTACGGAGAATACCATGACGACAATCAAGCCAACCGGCTTTGCACCTGCAGCCACGCCGCACGCCTCAACTGCCGTTCACACATCAGATGAGAACATCGTCTTCGGGGAGACATCCATCCCTTCGCAGGGAGATAACATGCCGGCATTCCATGCCCGCCCGCGCAGCGTCGACGGTTCGCTGCCGGTGGTTATCGTGGTTCAGGAAATTTTCGGCGTGCATGAACATATCCGCGATATCTGCCGCCGTCTGGCGAAGGAGGGGTATCTGGCTATCGCACCGGAGCTGTATTTCCGCCAGGGCGATCCTAACGATTACAGCGACATTCCTTCTCTGTTCCAGGGACTGGTCACAAAGGTGCCGGATTCTCAGGTGCTGGCCGACCTCGATCACGTGGCCAGCTGGGCCTACCGCCACGGCGGCGACGCCCACCGTCTGCTCATTACCGGTTTCTGCTGGGGTGGGCGCATCACCTGGCTGTACGCTGCGCATAACCCGCAGCTAAAAGCCGCCGTCGCCTGGTACGGCAAGCTGGTCGGCGAAAAAACGCTTAATTCGCCGAAGCATCCGGTCGATGTCGCCGTCGATCTGAATGCCCCGGTTTTAGGGCTGTATGGCGCAAAAGATGACAGCATCCCACAGGATACGGTAGAAACCATGCGCCAGGCGCTACGGGCGGCCAACGCCACGGCGGAAATTGTGGTTTATCCGCAGGCCGGCCACGCTTTTAATGCCGACTATCGCGCCAGCTATCATGAAGAGTCGGCGAAAGACGGCTGGCAGCGAATGCTGGCGTGGTTTGCGCAGTACGGCGGTAAGCGGGGGTAACCCCCGCTTACCGCGCTGCGCTTACCTGACCTACGGATTCACCGCCATTTGCAGATTGGTAGTCCCGATAAGGGCTCCTCGAGCGCCGCACCGGGAAATATGCCGGGCCTGATGCATCGCCGCGGCTTCTTCCCGGTTAATGAAGAGGTCAGGCATAAATATAGCGGGCAACCAGCGCCGCCAGCGTGCCGTCCTGCTGCCACTGAGCTACCAACGCCTCTACCTGCTCGAAATACTGCGGAGCCGTGCGCGGCACGCAGATTGCTTGTTGAATCTGGCTATAGTTGTCAGGCAGCAGGCGAACCGCCCCGTTTTGTAAAGCAGCAGCCTCCAGCAGTTGACGAATATTCGCCACCATATCCCCCTCACCGGCCAGAAAAGCGCTCAGCGCCTGCTGAGTGGTCGGATATTCGTTAAGACGGGCATGTTTTAGTGTGCGCATGAGCGGCAGTGAATAGGCAGAACCTTTGCCGACATTAATCGTAACGCCCTCACGATCCATCTCCGTCACGGACGAGACTTCGCTACAGCGACGCACCAGGAGGGTACAGTCAATCGTCAGATAAGGTGTGGTAAAACACAGTTCATTCTCACGAGCCGGATCAACCGCCAGAAAAGCGATATCCCATTGATTATGTTGGGCATCTTCAACGATGCGTTTCGCCGCTGAATAGGGTTTTAGCCGTTCCGTCTGCTGGCAGGAGCGCGCGATTCTTCGCGCCAGGTCGACCGTCAGCCCCTGAAGTTCACCGGTAGCGGACTGCTCTGCAAGCAGAGCATTGCCTAAATTAATCGCAAAACGCAAAGATGATGATGGCATAGTTCGTTCCTTGTCGGATTAAGGACAGTTATCGCGAAAATAAATCAAAAGACGTTGCCCACTCTTCAGGTTTCCGTTCAAACCACATTTCCAGGAACAAATTCACTAACCTCTCGGCCATTGGGGATAATGGCACATCGTTGCGCCTTATCAGGCCAATACTGCGCCGGATAACCGGTTCGACAAGAGGAATGCTTACCAGTGAATCATGCTGATGATGCGACATCGCCATACAAGGCAACGCGGCAATTCCCAGGCCGGCCTCAACCAGTCCTATCGCCGTTGAATAGTGGCGCACTTCATAAAACCACTCCAGTGTTCCGGCAGTTTCGGCAATCTCCTGTTCGATCAGCATCCGGTTACCGCTGATGCGTCTGACGCCAATTAAGCGATGGGGAGCCAGTTCATTCCACTCCACCAGCTTCTTTGTCGCCAGCGGATGGTCGCGACGGCAAACCAAAATATAAGGCTCATCAACCAGGGGAGTGAAGGTGATTTGAGGATGTGTGACACGGTTCATATTAATACCGAAATCCGTCTCACCACTCATTAACGAATCTAAACTATCCATCGTTGCCTGCTCGTGAATATGCACGCGAATGTTGGGATAGAGCGCATTAAATTTTTCCAGCACCTTAGGGAGAAAATAGAAGGTTGCCGTGGGAATACAGGATAACTTAATGACGCCTTTCTGATGAGCCGCCAGCTCCTGCACGCTAAGAATGGCGTTATCCATATAGTCCAGCAGCGCCCGAGCGTGCGGCAGAAGCGCTTTTCCGGCATAGGTCAGCGTCACCTTACGCGTAGTACGTTCGAATAAAGAAACTTTGAGGTTTTCTTCTAATTTTTTTACTCTGCGCGTTAATGCCGGTTGCGATAAGTTGAGCTCATCCGCCGCCCGAGTAAAACAGCCAAAATCTGCAATAGTTACAAATGCTTTTGTCCCTAACAGCTCGCTTTTCATAGAAGATCCTTTTTACAGAAATGAAACATCGGGCAGATAAAAACTAAAAATAATACGCATCCCGCACAAGATTACTATGATTAATTTCCGCCAACCAACGCAGAAATGTAATAAAGGCTGAACTAAAAAAGACCTCGTTCCAGTCGGCTTTGTGATGCAGTTCATTATTTTTAGCCTTCCTGGCGCCATTGCTCATCGCTTTACATTACCTGCATACGCCTTACACTCGCTATCGTTCGTCTTTTATTAACACTCCAGTTATAAATCATGCCTTGCACAACCTATCTTGTTAAAGCTGGCAACATAAGAACAAGCTATTAATGCAAATTAGTTATCAATTGACACAAAAAAATGATTTATAAGCCTCTCGCCAAAATGACACCATAGCGATAACTCAAGAATTACTGCCAAAATATATTCACATAACAAATAAAAATAGGCGTAAGAGCGCAATATTCTTACCTTAATAAAAGGAATAATTATGTCTGTATCTTATGTTGGAAGCCGTACTACGGCGCTGCGTAACGCCAGAGGCCAGGGATTAAGCGTCTGGAATATTGATGACAACACCGGTAACTGGACGAAAATTCAGACCTTAAAAGAACAGGAAAATCCATCCTGGCTGACTTTCGATAATAGCAAAAACTTCCTCTACTCAGTCCATGGTGATTTTACCGAAGTCACCAGCTACGCGATTAACCCTACAGACGGTACCCTCACCTGGATTAACAAAATAACGCTGGAGGGCGGTAAAAATCCGGTATTTATTACTGCTGATAAAACTAATCGTTACCTGTTAGTAGCGACCTTACAGGGCGGCGCAGTCTATGTTATCCGCCGGCAGGAAAATGGCGCGCTGGGGGAAGTCGTATTTGTCTGGCGTTTTGCAGGCAAAACCGATGACACTATTTCCCATGCGCATCAATGCATCTGGGATCAAGAAAAAAACTATCTTTTCGTGCCGCAGCAGGGGCGCGTTGTCGGCTACGCGGGCGTCAGCGTACTAAAGTTTGACCCGGAAAAAGGCACTCTAACCGAAACCGACTATTTCCGTGCCAGAGAGTACTCTGAGCCGCGCCATATGGCGATCCATCCTAATAATCAATATTGCTATCTGGTTAATGAAAAAGACAATACCGTGACCTGGTTCTTTTTCGATCAAAGCAGCGGCAAGATTGAACCCCAGCAGATTATTCCGGTCCTGCCGGAATCCTATACCGGTGAAGGGCAATCCAGCGCCATACTCGTTGATAACTCTGGAAAATGGATAATTGAATCCACCCGTATTCACGAATCACTCTCTATCTTTCGCATTAATCCACTAACCGGTTATCTTACCCGCATTGAAACCATGAAGATACCGGGTCGTACGCCGCGTTTCATTACCTTTAACGATACCAGCGATCGTTTATTTGTCGCTAACGAAGATAGCGACACGATCATTCAATACGCATTCGACAATATTACCGGCAGCCTGACACAGTTATCCCCAGTCATTGCAACAGAAAGCCCGGTTTGCATTCTGTTTAAATCGCTATAACCGGAAGCCAATATGCCTAATCTTGCAATCATTTCACTATTGGCGATATTCATCGCCATTATTATTGGTTTTTATAAAAAGACCAACGTGGGAATAATTATGGTGGCCTTCGCTTTTATTTTAAGCCTGACCTATCATATCCCTACAGCCAAACTATTTAAGGGATTTAGCGTTTCTTTATTTTTAACGATGCTCGGTGTAACCTATTTATTCAGCATCCTGCATAATAATAAGACGCTAGAAATCTTATCAAAAAAGATCGTCGGTTCGGTGCATAAACGCAATCTTCTGCCGGTGGCTATTTATATTGTTGGCTTTGCGCTGTGTTCTGTAGGGCCGGGCGCGATTCCGGTTCTGGCGATAGTCCCGGTTATTGCCATCCCAATTGCTTTCCAGGCGCGGCTTAACCCGATCATGATGGCGATTATTGGCCAGTGCGGCGTGTTTGGCGGACGCATGACGCAAATCACACCGGAAGGCGTGCTTGTCATGGAATTAATGGAAAAACAGAAACTTACACCTGATCTATTCCCGGTGTGGCTCTGCTTGTTTCTGACGTCGGTTGTGATGGCCATCGTTTGCTACGTCTGGTATCGGGGCTGGCGCCTTGACGATCTCAATATCGGTAACGTGGATGGCATGAACCCTGTCGCGCCGAAATTCACTACCGTCCACTGGTGCTCTTTGGCAGGGCTGGTCGCGTTAATCCTGTGCGCCGTGGTTTTCTCCCTCAACGTAGGATTAACCGCATTTGCCATTGGCGCCTTACTCTCTGCGCTGGGCGCTGGCGATGAAACCTCGGCAATTAAAGGCATACCATGGTCAGTATTAATTCTGGTATGTGGCGTAGGCCTGTTAATGAACGTGGTGATGGAGTCCGGCGGTATTACTCTGCTGGCGAAAACCTTAACTACGGTAATGAATGAAACCACGGCATCATCCGTGATGGTCACAACCGCCGCAATTATGTCTTTCTTTAGTTCAGGTATTGGCGTCGTCTTTCCGACATTAATCCCAACCTGCCAGGGCATCGTTGAACATTTAGGCGTAAATATTTCCGCGATTGAACTGGTCGCCATGGTCGTCGTTGGCGGTACCGTCTCCGGCGTCAGCCCGGTATCCACCACCGGCGCGCTGATTATGTCCGGCGTCGCCACCAATAAAGAAGCAGAGCAGAAATATACCCCCAGCAAAATGTTTATCGAACTCTTCGGCTGGGCTTTTGCCGCCATGCTTCTCAGCTTTGCCATGGCTATTGTCGGTATCTACGCTCTATTTTGTTAACGGACCAGAAAATGAAACAGAACATTACCCAAAAAATTATTGCCCAACATTTACTAAGCGGCAGCATGGTTGCCGGTGAAGAAATTAGTATCCGTATCGATCATACATTAACCCATGATGTCACCGGCACCCCGGCCTATCTGGCCTTCGAAACATTGGGCATTCCACAGGTAAAAACGGAGCGTTCGGTCAGCTATATCGACCACAATATGCTTTATACCGATAATAAAAATCCGGACGACCATATCTATTTACAGACCGTCGCCAGCAAACATGGAATTTATTTATCTAAAGCCGGAAACGGTATTTGCCACACGGTCCATTTCGAACGCTTCAGCCGTCCGGGGATCACTCTATTGGGTTCCGATAGCCACACACCTACCGGCGGTGCTGTCGGCGCCATGGCGCTGGGCGCGGGCGGCCTGGATGTCGCTCTGGCAATGGCGGGTGAGCCGACCTGGCTGAAAATGCCGCGAGTGATTAACGTACGCCTGCATGGCCGTATGCAGCCGGGCGTTTCGGCAAAAGATATTATTCTGGAAATGCTGCGCCGTGAAACGGTCAAAGGCGGACTGGGTAAAGTCTACGAATATACCGGCGAAGGCGTAGCGCATATCAGCATCCGCGATCGTTCAACCATCACCAATATGGGCGCCGAAATGGGCGCAACCACCTCCATTTTCCCCAGCGATGAAGTAACCCGCGAGTTCTTTATTAAAGAGCATCGCGAGCAGGACTGGATTTCATTGCAGCCGGACGAAGGCTGCAAATATGACGGCTATATCGATATCGATCTCAACACGCTGGAGCCGTTGGTGGCGATGCCGGATATGCCGGACAACGTGACTGAAGCGCGCAACTGTCGCGATGTGAAAATCAACCAGGTGTTCCTCGGCAGCTGTACCAACGCCTCGTATACCGACTTCGCCAAAGCCGCGGCGATTATGGAAGGCCGCTTCACTCACCCGGAGGTCAGCTTTGTCGTTGCTCCTGGCAGCCGCCAGCTTTATCAAATGCTGTTACGCGACGGCATCATCGGCAAACTCATCGCTGCGGGCGCACGCGTCATCGACTGCGGCTGCGGCGCCTGCTGCGGTATCGGCCAGGCCCCTTCCACCGATGGTGTTTCGCTGCGCACCTCTAATCGTAATTTTAAAGGCCGCGGCGGCCATTTGAATGCGAAACTATATCTCTCCAGCCCGGAGGTCGCTGCCGCATCGGCCATTACCGGCTACATTTCCGACCCGCGCGATGTGGTTGATGTCGCCGTCCTCAACGACATTGTCGAGCCTCACAACTATATTATCGACGATCGGTTGATTCTGGCCCCGGCGAAAAACGGTGCAGAAGTCGACGTGATTCGCGGGCCAAACATCAAACCAATGCCGATCAACGAACCGCTGCCGAATACGCTGGCCGTACAGGTTTCCGCAGTGCGTGACGATAATATCACCACCGATGATATTACCCCAGCCAACGCCCAGTTCTCCGCCCTGCGCTCCAATATCCCGGAAATCAGCAAATACTGTTATGGCCGCATCGATCCGGGATTCCACGATCGCTGCAAAGAGCTGGGCAAAAGCATCATCATCGGCGGTGAAAATTATGGCCAAGGTTCAAGCCGCGAACATGCGGCCATCGCACCGATGTACCTGGGCGTCAAAGCGGTGATTGCCAAATCGATGGCGCGCATTCACAAAAATAACCTCGTTAACCACGGCGTAGTACCGCTGATTTTCGCTAACCCGGAAGACTATGCCTGTTTCGAGACATTTGACGAACTGCGTATCGAAAACTTCCACGAAGGACTACGTCAGCGCCGAGTGCTACTTAAAAATATGAGCAAAAACCGCGAAGTTGCGCTCAACGTCGACCTCACGCCGCGAGAAATCGAAATCGTGATCGAGGGCGGCCAGCTGCGCCACGTGGCCAGCAAAAATGCGCGGTAAGCCGTTAAGCCTGACACAAAATATCGCCATCCTGGCATAAGGAAAGGCCAACATTAGCGCCTTCATCAAGGCGTCTTAATTGGATGATTAACGTTGAAATTTAGCCACTCAGGAATCCCTATGAGAAAATTCAGAACGGTCTTTATGCGCGGCGGCACCAGCAAAGGCTGCATGTTTTTAAAAGATGACCTGCCTGCCGATCGCAATCAATGGGATCGCATCTTCCTGCAGGTGATGGGCGACCCGGATCCGAAGCAAATCGACGGTATGGGCGGAACGGTTTCCTCTAACAACAAAATCGTGATCGTCTGGAAAAGCGAACTACCTGACGTTGATGTCGAGTACCTTGTCGGCCAGGTTATCGTCGGCAAAAGCCAGGTCGATTATAAATCTAACTGCGGCAACATGACCGCTGCGGTAGGCCCCTACGCGATTGAAGAAGGTCTGATCCCGGCCGTTGAGCCAATCGCCACGGTCAGAATGCTCAACCACAATACCGGCAAACGCATTGATATCACCGTGCCGTGCGAAAACGGAACCTTTGCGCAGGAAGGCGACTGCCAGATTGCCGGGGTGGACGGTACCTGCGCGGAGCTGAAAGTTAACTTCCTCAATCCAGCGGGTTCTAAAACCGGTTCGTTGCTGCCAACCGGCAATACGCTTGACCTCCTGCATATCCCCGGCCACGGCGACATAGAGGCGACTATTCTCGACATCAGCAACCCGATGGTGCTGGTACGCGCGGAAGATATCGGCCTGACGGGCACCGAGCTACCCGACGCGCTTAACCAGAATCAGATCGTCAGCGACCTGCTGGAAAAAATTCGCGGCGCTGCCGCCTGCCTGATGGGATTCGCGAAAGATCTCGATGACGCACGCGACAATAGCCCGGCGGTGCCGAAAGTCGGCATGGTCACTACGCCGAAAAGCTATACGGATATCTCCGGTCAGCTGACACAGCAGCAGGAAATGGATTTATGCGCCCGCGTTATTTCCGTTTTCAAATGCCATAAAGCTTGTCCTCTGACCTCCGCCAGCGCCATCAGCGTAGCGGCGTTTCTCCCCGGCAGCCTGGTACAGCACATCGCCACCCTCAACGACTGGCGCGAGGGCATACGTATCGGGCACCCCAGCGGCGTCATGAAAATGTATCCCTCACTGGTGCAGAACGGCGATAGCACGGAGGTGCCCGGCGTCGCCGTGCAGAGGACGGCCCGACGGATTATGGATGGCACAGTGTACATCCGCGACTAACTCCTGCCGCAACGTGAGCGAATTAACCCAATTATAAAAGGAATAATTATGATCAAGCTTTCCGATGGCGGGGTTTACCTGCTGAATGGCACCGAAGTGGTTGAAGAGAAAAACGCCCCGGCATCTCTGAACAAAACCGAAGCGCAAAAAGGCACCATTTCATGGTCAATCCTCAATGCGCACAACACTTCCGGCGATATATCGCAGCTCAAGTTGAAGTTTGATGCCCTCACCTCTCACGACATCACCTTTGTCGGTATTGTACAGACGGCAAAAGCTTCCGGCATGACCTACTTCCCGATCCCTTATGTGCTGACCAACTGTCATAACTCACTGTGCGCGGTCGGCGGTACCATTAACAGCGATGACCATATGTTCGGCCTGTCGGCGGCCAAAAAATATGGCGGCATCTACGTTCCTCCGCATCTGGCAGTTATCCACCAGTACATGCGCGAGATGATGGCCGGCGGCGGCAAAATGATCCTCGGATCTGACAGTCATACCCGCTACGGTGCGCTGGGGACGATGGCCATCGGCGAAGGCGGAGGCGAACTGGTTAAACAGCTGCTTAACGACACCTATGACGTGGCTTATCCGGGCGTCGTCGCGATTTATCTGACAGGCAAACCGCAGCCGGGCATCGGCCCGCACGACGTCGCGCTGGCAATCATCGGCGCAGTCTTCAAGAAAGGGTATGTGAAAAACAAAGTGATGGAATTCGTCGGGCCGGGCGTCTCCACCATGGACACTGATTATCGCAACGGCATCGACGTGATGACCACGGAAACCACCTGCCTGAGTTCCATCTGGCGTACCGACGCCGACACGCACTGTTTCCTGGCGAAGCACGGTCGTCCGGAGGCCTACCAGCGCCTGGAACCGGCCGATATCGCATACTATGATGGCTGTGTACACGTCGATTTAAGCGCCATCAAACCGATGATCGCCCTGCCGTTCCATCCGAGCAACGTCTACACCATCGATGTGCTAAACGACAACCTGACCGACATTTTGCACAGCGTCGATCAAGAAGCCAAACATATTGCCGGAGAGCAGATCCCGTTCTCGCTGTTAAATCATGTGGAAAACGGCAGACTGCGGGTTCAGCAGGGCATTATTGCCGGCTGTGCGGGCGGTAACTACTCCAACGTTTACGCTGCGGCACAGATGCTGCGTGGTAAAAGCTGCGGCAATGACGCCTTCTCGCTGGCGGTCTACCCGTCTTCTCAACCGGTCTTTATGGACCTGGTGAAGAAAGGCGCGATTGCCGATCTGATGGCGGCCGGCGCGATTATCCGTACCGCCTTCTGCGGCCCTTGCTTCGGCGCGGGCGACACCCCCTGCCACGACGGGCTGAGTATTCGCCACACCACGCGTAACTTCCCGAACCGCGAAGGCTCTAAGCCGGGTGTGGGCCAGATGTCCGCCGTCGCGTTGATGGACGCGCGTTCAATCGCCGCAACGGCGGCGAACGGCGGCCTGCTCACGCCATCCACAGCTTTACCGCCTGTTGACGTCCCGGAATATGACTTCGATCCGACCCCCTACCACAGCCGCGTCTACATCGGAACCCACCAGAAGATCAACGATGCCGAGCTGGTTTATGGCCCGAATATCAAAGACTGGCCGGAAATGGAGCCGCTGCATGACAACATTCTGCTAAAAGTTGTCTCGCGCATCATGGATCCGGTAACCACCACCGATGAGCTGATCCCATCCGGCGAAACCTCCTCCTACCGCTCTAATCCGCTGGGCCTCGCCGAGTTCACGTTGTCCCGCCGCGATCCGCAATATGTCAGCCGCAGCAAGGCAGTACACGCGCTGGAGAGGTCCCGCGCGCAGGGCGAAATCGGCGAAGAACTACAGTCAGTATTTACCCAAATCCAGGCCATCCCGGGGTTCGCTGAGATTAAACCGCTGGATGTAGAGATCGGCAGCGTGATTTACGCCGTGAAGCCCGGCGACGGCTCCGCCCGCGAGCAGGCGGCAAGCTGCCAGCGCGTACTAGGTGGACTGGCGAATATTGCCGAGGAATATGCCACCAAACGCTACCGCTCAAACGTCATTAACTGGGGAATGCTGCCGTTCCAGATGGTGGGCAAACCGACCTTTAACGTGGGGGATTCTATTTTCGTTCCCGGCATTCGCGCCGCTCTGGACGCCGACTCGCGCACGTTCCGGGCCTTTGTCATCAGCCCCGGAGGTCAGGTACAGGAGATTGAGCTAACGATGGCGCCGGTCACCAAAGATGAACGGGAAATCATCAAGGCTGGCTGCCTGATTAACTACAACAAGGCCCGCAACAATAAGTAAATCAATGGAGTTGTTATGACGTTTATCGAAGAAGCTCAGGCAAAATTCGCCGAGTTAATCACCTCAGAACTGGCGCGCATTGAAGCGATGAAGCAGGCGGGGGAAGCGAAAGATTTTTCGCAGCAGGAGCGTATCGTCGTCGGGATCCTGCCCGGCGACGGCATCGGTCCAATCATAATGAAACAGGCTTTGCGGGTACTGGAATTTCTGGCAAAAGATGAAATCGCCACCGGTAAACTGGAGCTGCGTCCGGTCAGCGGCATGACCATCGAAGAGCGCGCGCGTCTGGGGCAGAGTCTGCCTGATAATGTACTGGAACAAGTTAAGCAGTGCGACGTGCTGCTGAAAGGGCCGATGGTGACGCCACGTCCGGGCGAGAAGTGGCCGAACATGGTCAGCGCAAATAGCCTGCTGCGCCGCTCGCTGGATCTGTTTGCCGCTGTACGACCGGTCTCTATTCCGGAAAAGAATATCGACTGGACGTTCTTTCGCGAAAATATCGAAGGCGAGTATATCTGGGGCAATAAAGGCATTCAGATTACTGATGACCTGGCCGTAGACTTCAAAGTTCAGACCGCGCAGGGCACCGAGCGTATCGCTCGTCAGGCGTTTGAATTCGCGAGAAAGAATGGCAAAACCAACGTCACTGTGATCACCAAGTCCAACATCGTCAAGCTAGCGGACGGTAACTTCCTGCAAGGCGTACGCAAGGTCGGCGCAGAGCATTACCCTGACATTGAAGTGCAGGATCGTCTGGTCGATGCCATGTGCGCGCGTATGGGTGATGAGACCTTCTGTAAGGGGCTACAGGTTTTCGTCCTGCCAAATCTGTACGGCGACATTGTGACCGACATCGCCGCCGAGCTTCAGGGCGGACTGGGTACGGCCTCATCAGCCAACATCGGTAGCCGTTACGCGATGTTCGAAGCGATCCACGGTACCGCGCCGGGATTGGTGAGCGAAGGGCGCGGCGAGTATGCCGATCCGTGCAGCCTGATCCGCGCCGTCGGTATGCTGCTGGCGCACATCGGCTACGGCGAGAAGAGTCGCCAACTCAGCAAAGCGCTGCTCCAGTGTACCGTCAGCGAACGCAAAAAAGTCGTCACGACCTACACCAAAGACGCCAGCGCGGCGGAATTCACCGATTACCTGCTGGAAACCTTAGCTCATCAGGCTTAAGGCCCGCCAAAGTCCCGGCGAAGGCTATTTCGCCGGGCTTATCAGCAAAAAACCAAGGATGACAACCGTGCTGGAAGAATACCGCCAACATCAGGCCGCTCGCGCCGCAGAGGGGCTTGTCGCCAAACCGCTGAATGCCGGACAGGTCCAAAAACTCACCGAACTGCTGCAACACCCTCCCGTCGGCGAAGAGGCATTTTTATACGATCTTTTCGTTAACCGTGTCCCGCCCGGCGTCGACGATGCCGCCAGGGTGAAGGCCGATTATCTGGCAGCGCTAGCCGCGGGAGATCTCGTCTCACCGCTGATCGACAAAACTCGGGCGATAGCGCTACTCGGCACCATGCTCGGCGGCTACAATATTCCCGCCTTAATCGCCGCGTTAGATAACCCCGAATTAGCCCCAGCCGCCGCGGACGCACTTTCATACACCCTATTAATATTTGATAATTTTCAGCTCGTGGAAGCTAAAGCTGCAGCGGGAAACCTATCAGCTCAGCAGGTTCTACGGGCATGGGCTGATGCTGAATGGTTCTTAAAACGCCCCGCCGTTGGCGAAAAAATCACGGTCAGCGTATTTAAAGTGCCGGGCGAAACCAATACTGATGACCTCTCTCCGGCGCAGGATGTCTGGTCGCGCTCGGATATTCCGCTGCACGCACTCACTATGCTGAAGAACCCGCATGATGGCATTGAAGCGGACCAGCCTGGCGTCATTGGCCCGCTTAGTAAAATCGCGCAGCTTAAGGAGCAGGGATTCCCGCTGGTTTTTGTCGGCGAGACGGTCGGCACCGGTTCATCGCGTAAATCTGCCGCCAACTCGCTGCTGTGGCACATGGGCGAAGATATCCCCTTCGTGCCTAATAAACGCGGCGGCGGAATGGTTATCGGCGGAAAAATCGCACCAATTTTTTTCAACACTCTGGAGGACTCCGGCGCGCTGCCGATTGAAGCGGATGTAAGCCAGCTGAATATGGGCGACGTTATTGACGTATATCCCTATAAAGGCGAGATACGCCGTCACGACGATAATAAATTATTAACGAACTTCACGCTGAAAACCGACATGCTGCTCGACGAAGTTCGTGCCGGGGGGCGAATTCCGCTGATGATCGGCCGCGCCTTAGTGGCCAGGGCCCGGCAGGCACTCAGTCTGCCACCAGACACTATTTTTCGTCAGGCCAATGCACCCGCAGAGAGCAGCCGCGGCTTCTCACTGGCGCAGAAAATCGTTGGCCGCGCCTGCGGCGTAGCAGGCATCCGCCCCGGAACCTACTGCGAACCGAAAATTACCTCCATCGGTTCACCCGATACCAGTGGGCCGATGACCCGCGACGAACTCAAAGATCTGGCATGCCTGCGCTTTTCCGCCGATCTGGTGATGCAGTCTTTCTGTCACACCGCCGCTTATCCAAAGCAGATAGATGTCCAGACACATCAGACGCTGGCGGACTTTATGCGCGAACGCGGCGGCATATCGCTACGCCCGGGAGATGGCGTTATCCATTCATGGCTCAACCGCATGGTATTACCGGATACCGTTGGCACCGGCGGCGACTCCCATACGCGCTTCCCGATCGGCTTATCCCTGCCTGCAGGCTCCGGGTTGGTGGCCTTCGCCGCCGCCACCGGTATCATGCCGCTGGATATGCCGGAGTCGGTGCGCGTCCGTTTCCATGGCACAATGCGTCCCGGCATCACCCTGCGCGATCTGGTACACGCTATTCCGTATTACGCCAGCAAGCAGGGCCTACTGACCGTCGGCAAGAAAGACAAGATGAACATCTTCTCCGGTCGTATCCTGGAAATTGAAGGGCTGGAGGCGCTCACCGTCGAACAGGCGTTTGAACTCACCGCCGCCACCGCCGAGCGTTCGGCGGCAGGATGCACCATTAAGCTGAACAGCGCGTCGATCATCGACAGTATCAAAGGCAATGTTGTACTGCTGAAGTCGCTGATCGCCGAAGGCTATGGCGATCGCGACGCGCTGGAGCGCCGTATTCTGGCAATGGAAGAGTGGCTGGTCGATCCACAGCTGCTCGAAGCTGATGCCGATGCCGACTATACCGCCACGATTGATATCTATCTTAACGATATCAACGAGCCGTTGCTGTGCGCGCCGAACGACCCGGATGATGTCAGACCGCTATCCGCCGTCGCGAATCATCCTGTAAATGAAGTGTTTATCGGTTCCTGCATGACCAATATCGGTCATTTTCGCGCCGTCGGTGAAGTACTCAACGCTCACGAGGGCCAGCTCCCGGTACGCTTGTGGCTGGCGCCGCCCACCAGGATGGACGCCAGTAAGCTCAAGGATGAGGGGTGGTTCAGCATTTTCGGCCAGCGTGGCGCGCGTATTGAAATTCCCGGCTGTTCCCTGTGTATGGGTAACCAGGCGCGGGTAGCGGATGGAACGACGGTGGTTGCCACCTCTACACGTAACTTTCCCAATCGTCTCGGCGCAGGCGCCCGGGTTTACCTGGCGTCGGCTGAACTTGCTGCGGTCGCGGCTCGACTCGGCAAGCTCCCCACACCAGAAACGTACCTTAGCCTGGTCGAACAGATTGACGAGCGCGTTTATCATTATCTGCAATTCGATCGGTTTGATAACTATATGGAAAAAGCCGCTGAGATGATTTTTCAAACCCGTTGTTAAATGATTTTCCCGCTCCGGTCATAAATGCGCATTTATGGGCCGGGCGGGTTATCGACCGAGCTCAATCTTAAACAACAATTAATGCAGTTATATTATTAATAAGCCTATTAAAGGCATTGGTTTTATTAATTTAATTATGGCACCCTGCATTTCAGGTCGGGACATTATTTATCCCGATATGTGCTGTACTGGAATTCATATTCTTCGCGATACCAGGTTTCGCCCCACAGGATAAGCTTGTCATCTCCTGCCAGGCAAGTATGTTGACGCACCATCACCGGTCGGCTGCGTTTGATATCGAGAAATTTTGCCACATCCTGCCCCGGCAGCGCGACGCGAACCTGGTTATGAATAGTATGAATAATAATGCCCAGCTGCTGTTCAAATAGCGTTTGTAAGGCCAACGTCTCCAGAGAGGCTACAGTAATATGGGCGGCGATTTCAGCATCAAGATAGCGAAATTCAACCGCCAGAGGCCTGCCGTCAATAAGGCGTAAACGAACAAGACGGTATATTTTCGCTCCGGCATTGAGTTGTAAATGTGTCAATAATGCCGGCGTTGCGGGCACTTCGCCAAAGAAGAATACCTGGTACTGAATAGAAAGATTGCTTTCCTGTAAATCTTTCTCAAAAAAACCAAGCTCTTGCTTTCTGACGCGAGTCACAATCGGCGCGGCTTTGACGAATGTGCCTTTGCCACGTATGCGTTCAATGAGCCCTTCGCTTAACAAGCCGTGCATCGCATGAACTACCGTGGCACGGGTAGTGGAAAACTGTTGTGCCAGTTCATTTTCAGACGGCAGCTTGTGACCAGGTGGATAATCGCCCCGCTTAATGCCGCTGCGAAGTTGTTCCTGGATCTGCACATAGATCGGTAAAACGTGAGCCATGTAGGAGTATCTCTATTTGCCAGGTTGTATAGTCAACCCTAAGTTGAGTAGTCAACTATTCAACTCGAGGTTGAACATTCAGGCTCACTACAGAGCCAGCAACAATCATTTTATCGTTATCTCTCTGAAAAAGGATAAAATTTAGATGCATTTTGATACTCATGCTCATGTTTTTACCACCGGTTTGCCGCTGGCAGAGCATTGCCGCTACGTACCAGAGTATGATGCTACTCCGGCCCAATATCTGGCTCAACTGGATCGGCACCATATCGACAAAGCGATACTGATCCAGCCGAGTTTTCTGGGTACCGATAATAGCTATATGCTGGAAGCAATTCGTCAGTCGCCGGACCGTTTTTACGGCGTGGCGGTCATCGATCCAGATACGCCGCTTTGTGCGATGGAAACCCTTAAACAGCAGGGAATCATCGGCGTGCGCCTGAATCTTATCGGACAAGAGCTGCCAGATTTAACTATGCCGGTGTGGCAGCAGCATCTGCGCCATATTAACGCGCTTGGCTGGCATATTGAACTTCATCGCCCAGCGGCGGACCTGGTTCCGCTCCTTGGCGTACTGCTCGCCGCCGATGTAAAAATAGTTATTGACCACTTTGGCCTGCCTGCGGGAAAAGACAACGACCCGGGTTTTATCTATCTTCTCAAATATGCAGAAACCGGTAAAATATGGGTGAAAATTTCCGCCAGCTATCGCAACGGCAGCGCACAAAAGCCAACTGATAACACGGAAATGCTCATGCCCTTATTATTAAAGCACTTTGGTGCCGAGCGCCTGCTATGGGGCAGCGATTGGCCGCATACGCGTTACGAAGATCGCATGACTTACACAAAAGCCATCGATGAGATTTATCATTGGGAATTAACAAATACTCAACGTAATAATATCCTTAGCCAAAGCGTTATAGAGCTTATTAATCGTTGAGCATTATCCTAAAGAAGATTAAAAATATTATTACAATAGCATATATTTGCAGAATGGTTGGGTTCGCCATGTGTATTCGCAAAAAATATGAATAAAAACCGATATTAAATCCGTTAGCTCGGTGATTACCTCATTTCCGATAACACGGTAAAAGGACTTATCATGAACATCAGCATGATAGTAATACTCTCTATTGTCATCTCGATTGCGTTAGGTTACCGGACAAAAATAAATACCGGTCTGTTCGCCATTGTATTTGCCTACTTTATAGGTTGCTTCCTGTTGGATATGAAGGCCGGAGAAGTTATCAAAACATGGCCGATCGGTATTTTCTTTGTTATTTTTGCCGTTTCGCTTTTTTATAACTTTGCATTAATCAATGGCACCTTAGAAAAGCTGGCTATGCATTTGCTCTACTTATGCCGCCACTTTCCGAAATTTTTACCGCTGGTGATTTATTTCGCCGCCACCTTTGTGGCGAGCCTGGGGGCGGGTTTCTTTACCGTTCTCGCCTTCTTCGCGCCGTTAACGTTGCTGTTGTGCCGCAAAACAGGAATGAATAAGCTGGTTGCCGCCGTCGCTGTTAACTATGGCGCGCTGGGCGGTGCTAATTTTATGACCAGCGCCAGCGGTGTTGTATTTCGCGGGCTTATTGATAATGCAGGCTACAGCGCAAACTCTTTTATCTACACGTCATCTATTTTTCTGGTTTCTTTCATCCTACCGATAGTGGTTATTCTTTTATTAATCTTTCTCACCACCCGTGGGAATAATGCGGTCAGCGGCGCTTTGCAGGTTGAAAAACCCGCGCCATTCGATAGTAAGCAGAAATTAAATCTGCTGCTGATTTTCGCGATGCTGCTGGTGGTTCTGGCATTCCCCGTCATGCATCTCATTATGCCTGACGCTAAGGACATCAAGTTTATCAACGCCAGAGTCGATGTCGGCCTGGTCTCTATCGTATTCGCCGTTATCTCCCTGTTTCTCAAGCTCGGCGATGAGAAAAAAGCCATCGCTCTGGTGCCGTGGAATACGCTGATCATGATTTGCGGCGTCGGGATGCTGATTCAGGTCGCGATTAAAGCAGGCACCATTGATATGCTGGCAAGCTGGGTTGGTTCGAGCCTCCCTGCCGCCATCGTCCCCTTCGCTCTGGCGATTATTGGCGGCATGATGTCATTCTTCAGCAGTACTCTGGGCGTCGTCTGTCCGGCCCTGTTCCCGATAATTCCGTCAATAGCCTCCGCCACCGGTATTAACGCCATGATCCTGTTTACCGCTACGGTAATTGGCGCGCAGGCAACGGCAATATCCCCGTTCTCTTCCGGCGGCAGCCTGCTGCTCGGCTCCTGCTCCGAAGACAAAGAACGTAATGAACTATTTCCCACCCTGTTGTTTAAAGCGGTGCCGATGTGCGTGTTCTTCGCGCTATTAAGCGTAGCCATCATGATGTTGTTTTTTTAATTAAGTGAAAGGAGGGTCGATATGGACACCACCACGATTATCAGCAGAGTGCCCCGAAAAAATGCGGCAAAAATTGCTGAAATAATCCGTTTTCTTCAGGCTAATAATCTGGATATCGACCCTCACGTTACCGATTTTGTGGTGATTTACCAACAAGATGAAATTGTTGCATGCGGTGGCGTTGACGGCGACATTATTAAATGTATCGCTATTTCCCGGCACCTCCGTGGCCAGGGAGTATTACTTAAGCTGGTCACTGAGCTTATTAATATCGCCATGGAGAATGGCAACAGTACATTATTCGTGTACACCCGCAGCCATAACGAACGTCTATTTATCGACTGCGGTTTCACCACCCTGGTTTCGATTCCGGGCTGCATGGTATTAATGGAAAATAGCGGTTCTCGCCTGACGCGCTATCTGCAAAAGCTGGCACAGCTGCGTAAACCAGGCAACCGCATTGCCGCCATCGTGATGAATGCCAATCCGTTTACCAACGGCCATCTGCATCTTATTCGCTATGCTTCAGACCATTTTGACTGGTTGCATCTGTTTCTGGTTAACGAAGATGCCGCCCAGTTTCCTTTCACGGACCGCCTCGCGCTGGTTCAGGATGCGACGCAGAGAATGACGAAGCTGACGGTGCATCCTGGTTCACAATATATGATCTCACGCGCCACCTTTCCGGCTTACTTTCTGAAAGAACAGCCGCTCGTCGAGCGCTGCTACACGCAAATCGATATCACGCTTTTTCGTCAATATATCGCCCCGGTGCTCGGCATCACGCACCGTATTGTCGGGAACGAGCCCTTCTGCCCGATAACCGCGCGCTATAACCAGGACATGCGCCATTGGCTCAGCACGCCGGCGCTTCCCTTCGCCCCAGTGGAACTCGTCGAGATTTCACGGCTGCAGTGGCAAGGCACGCCCGTTTCCGCTTCCAGAGTCCGTCGTCTGTTGCAGCAAAATCGCCTTAGCGAGGTCGCCCCCCTGGTACCTGACACCACCCTACGTTATCTGAAGCGCCACCAGAAAACTGACCTGGCGAGCATGACCACAACCCCTACAGGAGCATTATGAAACAGATTGTCCCCGCCGTAGCCGGGACTCTGGAGTCCAGCGATGCATTAATCCGCATCGAACCGCTGGCTCCCGAGCTACCGCCGGAAATTGAAATCACCAGCTCGGTCCAAAAACAGTTTGGCGATGCCATCCGCGCCACGCTGGCTGCCGTACTACAACAACACGCGATTCGCGGCGTCGCCGTCATCGTGGATGACAAAGGCGCGCTGGACTGCATACTGCGCGCGCGTCTGGAAACCGCTCTGATGCGCGCGGGCGCACTGACGCAGGGCTGGGGAGAAAAATCATGAAGCCAGAACGTAAAAACCGCCTGCGCCGCAGCATGCTGTTCGTCCCTGGCGCTAACGCCGCCATGCTGAGCAACGCGTTTATCTATCCTGCCGATGCGCTGATGTTCGATCTCGAAGACGCCGTGGCCGTGCGCGAAAAAGACGCCGCCCGTCGCCTGGTCTACCACACGCTTCAACACCCGCTTTATCGCGATATTGAAACCATTGTTCGCGTGAACGCCCTGGATTCTCAGTGGGGCATCGATGATCTGGAAGCCGTGGTACGCGCCGGAGTCGATATCGTCCGACTACCAAAAACTGATACTGCAGAAGATGTTATCGCGATGGAAAAAGAGATTGCTCGCATAGAACGAGACTGCGGGCGCCAGCCCGGCAGCACCGGCATGCTGGCGGCCATTGAGTCAGCTAAAGGTATTCTGCAGGCTCCGGCCATCGCCCAGGCTTCTCCGCGTTTAATCGGTATCGCGCTAGGCGCGGAAGATTACGTGCGCGATATCCGTACCGAACGCTCCGCTGACGGCATTGAGCTGCTGTTTGCTCGCTGCACCATTCTGCAAGCGGCGCGAGCGGCGGGGATTCAGGCCTTCGACACGGTCTACAGCGATGCCAACAACGAGGCGGGTTTCCTGCAGGAAGCCGAGCATATCAAACAGCTGGGTTTCGACGGCAAATCGCTGGTCAACCCGCGGCAAATTACCCTGCTGCATAACCTCTACGCACCGACGCAGAAAGATGTCGATCATGCCAGACGCGTGGTTGAAGCAGCGGAAGCCGCTGAACGCGAGGGCCTGGGCGTCGTCTCTCTCAACGGCAAAATGATCGATAGCCCGATTATCGCTCGCGCCCATCTGGTGCTATCCCGCGCTGAACTATCCGGCGTCCGTGAGGAGTAAAACCGCCATGAACCACACTCAAGATTTATCCCGCATCATCGGTGAACTGACGCCGTTTACCGATACTGACAAACAGATGCAGCGCCAGCAGCGTCGGGCCAAAACCTGCGCTTCACTGGAAGAAGCCGTACGCCGCAGCGGGCTGCGCGACGGCATGACCGTCTCTTTCCATCACGCCTTTCGCGGCGGCGACCTGACGCTGAACCTGGTGATGAACCAGCTGGCAGCGATGGGCTTTAAAAATATGACCCTGGCCTCCAGCTCCCTGAGCGCCTGCCATGCGCCGCTGATCGATCATATCCGCAACGGCGTGGTCACTCGGATTTACACTTCCGGCCTGCGTGGTCCGCTGGCGGAAGAGATTTCCCGTGGATTGATGGAACATCCGGTCCACATTCACTCGCACGGCGGCCGCGCCCACCTGGTGAAAAGCGGCGAGTTGCATATCGACGTGGCGTTCCTCGGCGTTCCGGCCTGCGATGATATGGGCAATGCCAATGGCTACACCGGCAGCGCCACCTGCGGTTCGTTGGGCTACGCTATGGTCGATGCGCAGCACGCCGCTCAGGTTGTACTGCTAACGGAAGATATTCTGCCTTACCCGCATCACCCGGCCAGCATCAGGCAGGATCAGGTTGACCTGGTGGTACAGGTAAGCTGCGTGGGCGATGCGGAAAAGATCGGCGCCGATGCTACCCGCATGACCTCCAACCCGCGCGAGCTGCAAATTGCGCAGAACGCAGCGCAGGTCATTGAAGCCTCAGGTTATTTCCGCGAAGGCTTCTCCCTGCAAACCGGTACCGGCGGCGCTTCTCTGGCGGTAACCCGCTTCCTCGGCGAGAAAATGCGCCGTAAAAACATCCGCGCCGATTTCGCACTCGGCGGCATTACCGCCACCATCGTTGGCCTGCATGAAGAGGGCTACATTCGTCGTCTGCTTGACGTTCAGGGTTTTGACAGCGTTGCCGCCCGCTCGCTTGCGCGTAATCCCGACCATATTGAAATTAGCGCCAACGAATATGCCAACTTCAGCGCCAAAGGCGCGTCGGTCAATAAGCTGGACGTCGTTGTGCTAAGCGCGCTGGAAATCGACACCGGCTTTAACGTTAACGTGCTGACCGGTTCCGACGGCGTGCTGCGCGGTGCGTCCGGAGGGCACTGCGACACGGCGGTCGGCTCCGCGCTGTCAATTATCGTCGCTCCGCTGGTGCGCGGACGCATTCCGACCGTTGTCGATAAGGTGCTGACCCGTATCACTCCCGGATCCAGCGTCGATGTGCTGGTGACCGACCACGGCGTGGCGGTCAACCCTGCGCGCCCGGAACTCGCACAGCGCCTCCAGGCTGCGGGTCTCAAGACCGTCACCGTGGAATGGCTGCGCGACCGCGCACGCCAGCTGACGGACGAACCGCAGCCCATCGCCTTTACCGATAAACCTGTCGCTATCGTGCGCTATCGGGATGGTTCGGTGATAGATATCGTTTATCAGGTTCGCGATTAGTGATGTTCACGATGCCTCTCGCTCCACAGGGCGCCCACATTGCGCGCCAGGAAAAGCTACCGCAGGCTTATCGTAGCCGTTATTACGCCAGGCTTGCCTACCGGGCAATGCAGACGGAAGCCCGGCTGACGCCTAAACCCGGTCTGGTTGACGGACGAAATAGCGGCGCTCACCAGGATATGGCGCTGCCTGATTTTCTGCGCAGCGCCAGCGCAATTGCTCGCGATCTCCCCCTGTTCGTTGAAGAGGGGGCCGCCAGCGCGGCGCGGGATCCCGACTCTGTACTGGATCGCCTGAAGCCTATCGGGCTGCGTTGCGAAACGGCCATGTTGCGCGCGACGGGAGGCGTCAACACGCATAAAGGCGCCATCTTTATACTCGGACTGTTTTGCGCCGCGATCGGTCGTCACGAGGCGACGGGACAAGCGATCTCACCTGCCGCGCTGGCCGCCACCGTGGGCGCGTTTTGTCAAGGTATCGTCGAACGCGAGTTGGTTGAACTCCGCGGTCTGACCCCACTCACCGCCGGGCAGCGGCTGTTTATTACTCTGGGTTTCACCGGCGCGCGCGGCGAAGCGCAGGCCGGATACCCGTTAGTCATCGACACCGCTCTCCCCCGCTATCGTCAGCTGCGAGGTGAAGGCCTGAGCGAGGAGCTGGCACTGCTCAATACCCTGCTGCTCATTATGTCGCGCAACGATGATACCTGCGTCGCCTCGCGCGGCGGCATTAAAGGGCTGCGCTGGCTACAGCGTCAGGCGCAGCTATTGCTCAACGTCGGCGAGATCCGCTCGCCGGCCAACCTCTCTCTGCTGCAGCAATTCGATGAGCTCTGTATTTCCCGCAATCTCAGTCCCGGCGGCAGCGCCGATCTGCTGATGCTGACCTGGTTTCTTTCACACTTTCACGACGAGGAGAGTCAATGACCAATAATGCACTGCTATTAGGCGAAGGCTTCACCCTGATGTTCCTCGGCATGGGGTTCGTGCTGGCGTTTCTGTTCCTGCTGATTTTCGCCATTCAGGGCATGTCCGCCGCCGTTAACCGCTTCTTCCCTGAACCGGCTCCGGCCCCGAAGGCGGCACCTGCGCCCGCCGCGCCCGCCGACGATTTCGCCCGCTTGAAGCCGGTGATTGCCGCCGCCATCCACCACCATCGCCGACTTAACCCTTAATTCT
>NZ_JBEAIU010000048.1:0-39163 GCF_040065135.1 Klebsiella sp. CN_Kp066
ACTCGCGACCCCGACCTTGGCAAGGTCGTGCTCTACCAACTGAGCTATTCCCGCAAACTTCTGGCCATATTTCTATGGCGTCGTGATTTGCATTTCTGCTTCGTCACGGGAGGCGCATTATACGAGAATTCGATTTACCTGCAACCCCCCTGAAAGCAATTTTTTTCGTTTTTGATTTAAGTGACCACTTTATCGCCACATTCAGGCCTGTTTTGTCTAAATAAGCAGCAAATGCGGCAAAATGACTTTTTCCGGGCTCGCTAAAGGCGCAAAATCACTCAAGTTTACAGGCGGATATCGCCCGCTGACGGTCAACAACGATGATAACCAGGGAAATAAAATGAAAAAAGCGCTTACCGTCCTGCTGCTGGCTACGCTTGCCACAGGAACAGCATCGGCAACAACGCTACATTTTGGAACAACGACGGCCAACCCGCCGTTTGAAACCGTCAGTGGCAAAAACCAACCCACGGGTTTTGATATCGATTTGGCCAACGCGTTGTGCAAGCAGATGCAGGTCGAATGCAAATTTACTCCCCAGGGCTTCGATACTCTCATCCCGGCACTGCGCTTTAAGAAATTCGACGCCGTGATTGCCGGTATTGAAGTGATTCCAATGCGAGAAAAGCAGGTTGCATTCAGCCATCCCTATCGCCAGGAGCTCTCCGGTGCAATAGTCACAGCGAAAGACGCTGCCCATACCTTTGCCGATCTCAAAGATAAAAAACTCGGCGTCGTAAAGGGCACCATTCATCAGCACTACCTGCGTGATAAACAAAAAGCCGTGCACGTGCTGCCTTATGACAGCGATGAAAGCGCCCTGAACGCGCTGAAAGAAGGTGTGATTAGCGGAGTGATGGGCGATCAGGAGACCTTAACGAAATGGCTCGAGGATAATCCCGAATACGCGATTATGGACGAGCGCGCCACGGATCCCAGCTACTACGGTAAGCAGTACGCCATTGCGGTGCGTAAAGATGATCCTGAACTGCTGAATAATATCAATGCCGCTCTGGATGTCGTCAAAGCCTCGCCGGAATTCCAGGCGATGGAACAGAAGTGGTTTAAATAGTCAGACGTACTACCGGGGCGCTTCTGGCCCCGGCATAAGCATTAGAGCTTGATGAAGTGCTCGCGGTAGTAAGCCAGTTCCGCTACCGATTCGCGAATATCATCCATCGCCTGATGCGTTCCTTGTTTTTTAAAGCCGTCGAGAATTTCCGGCTTCCAGCGACGAGCCAGCTCTTTAAGCGTACTGACGTCAAGGTAGCGATAGTGGAAATAGGCTTCCAGCTCAGGCATATATTTAAACAAGAATCGGCGATCCTGGCCGATGCTATTGCCGCAGATCGGTGACTTACCCGCCGGCACCCACTTTTTGAGAAATTCGATAGTCGCCAGTTCTGCCTCACGATCGCCCTGGGTACTCGCCTTCACCCGCTCCACCAGTCCGCTACCGGTATGGGTACGCACGTTCCACTCATCCATTAATGCCAGCTGCGCGTCTGACTGATGCACGGCAATCGTCGGCCCTTCCGCCAGAATGTTCAGATTCGCGTCAGTCACCAGGGTGGCGATTTCGATGATGCGATCGCGCTCCGGATCCAGCCCCGTCATTTCAAGATCGATCCAAATCAGGTTGTTTTCATCTGCACTCATGTTATTTTCCACCCTTCTTACGTCACTATATTCATCTAAAATAGCGTGTATCATAGAGGTTTTGCCCGTACAGGGCGACCAGGAGCCAGTTCGATTGAGTAAAAATAAACTCTCCAAAGGCCAACAGCGCCGCGTGAAGGCCAACCACCAGCGCCGCCTGAAAACGACTTCGGAGAAGGCCGATTTTGATGACAACCTGTTCGGTGAAAAATCCGAAGGGACCGTTATTAGCCGCTTTGGCATGCATGCCGATGTCGAATCCGCCGACGGTAGCGTCCACCGTTGCAATATACGCCGCACTATCCGTTCGCTGGTCACCGGCGATCGTGTGGTCTGGCGGCCAGGCAAAAGCGAAGCTGACGGCGTCAACGTCAAAGGCATCGTCGAGGCCGTGCATGAACGGACCTCCGTACTGACGCGCCCGGATTTCTATGACGGCGTCAAACCTATCGCCGCCAATATCAATCAGATTGTCATCGTTTCCGCCATCTTGCCTGAGCTTTCTCCGAATATTATCGACCGCTATCTGGTGGCCTGCGAAACGCTGAACGTCGAGCCGCTGATCGTGCTCAATAAGATCGATCTCCTGGATCAGGAGAGCATGGACTTCGTCAACGAGCAAATGGACATTTATCGCCATATTGGTTACCGCGTACTGATGGTCTCCAGCCGCACGCAGGATGGCCTGAAGCCGCTTGAAGAGGCGCTTACCGATCGTATCAGTATCTTTGCCGGGCAGTCTGGGGTAGGCAAATCCAGCCTGCTGAACGCGCTGCTGGGCCTGCAGGATGACCAAATCCTTACCAATGACGTTTCGGATGTCTCCGGACTGGGACAGCACACCACTACGGCCGCGCGCCTGTACCACTTCCCGCACGGCGGCGATGTGATTGACTCGCCGGGGGTACGCGAGTTCGGCCTGTGGCATCTCGACGCGGAACAAATCACCCACGGCTTTGTCGAATTCCATGATTATTTAGGCCGATGCAAATACCGCGACTGCAAACACGATACCGATCCGGGCTGCGCCATTCGCGAAGCGGTGGAGAAGGGCGAAATCGCTGAAAGCCGGTTTGAAAACTACCATCGCATTCTGGAAAGCATGGCGCAGGTGCAGGTAAAAACGCGTAAAAGCTTTTCATCAACCGATGACTGACATTTAAGCTGAGCATCGTTAGAATCGTCCCCCTTTTTCAGGCCCCCGCCGACGCGCGGGGGTCAGGAACGACAAATAATGGCCTGGAGGCTACCTTGTTAAACGATCTTAAACTTTCACTGCAATACATTCTGCCTAAACTGTGGCTCACCCGCCTCGCAGGCTGGGGTGCACGCAAGCGGGCAGGCTGGCTGACAAAACTGGTCATCGATCTGTTCGTGAAATATTACAAGGTCGATATGAAAGAGGCGCAAAAGCCTGATACTGCCAGCTACCGGACCTTTAACGACTTTTTTGTTCGCCCGCTGCGCGATGACGTTCGTCCATTAAATACTGACCCGAACGTTCTGGTGATGCCCGCCGATGGCGTCATCAGCCAGCTCGGCGCTATTGAAGACGATAAAATTTTGCAGGCCAAAGGCCACAACTACAGTCTGGAAGCGCTGCTGGCCGGCAACTACCAGATGGCGGATCTGTTCCGAAACGGCAGCTTTGTCACTACCTATCTTTCCCCGCGCGATTACCACCGCGTGCACATGCCGTGCAACGGTATTCTGCGCGAAATGATCTACGTACCGGGAGATCTGTTCTCCGTAAATCATCTGACCGCGCAAAACGTGCCGAATCTGTTTGCCCGCAACGAGCGCGTCATCTGCCTGTTCGATACTGAGTTTGGCCCCATGGCGCAGATCCTGGTCGGCGCCACCATCGTCGGCAGCATCGAAACCGTGTGGTCCGGTACCGTCACGCCGCCGCGTGAAGGTATCATTAAGCGCTGGACCTGGCCTGCGGGCGAGAGCGAAGGTTCCGTCGCCCTGCTTAAAGGCCAGGAGATGGGCCGCTTTAAGCTGGGTTCCACGGTGATTAACCTGTTTGCTCCGGGTCAGGTGAAGCTGGTTGAGCAGTTACAAAGCCTGTCGGTAACCAAAATAGGCCAGCCGTTGGCGATCGCGCCTGAAGCCGTGACGCCGGTCGAGCCCGCTCCGCTGGCAGCCGAAGAAGTCCGCGCTGAACACGCCGCCAGTCCGCTGGTTGACGATAAACAAGACGAAGGTTAATTCCTGAAAGAAAAGGTTACGCCGTGCGCCTGATATACACTTTCCTGTTGGCCTGGTGCCTCAGTTTCGGGGCGTACGCAGCGACAGCCCCGGATGCTAAACAGATAGCCCAGGAGCTGGAACAGGCGAAGGCGGCAAAGCCCGCCCAGCCTGAAACCGTCGAAGTCCTGCAGTCTGCCCTGAATGCGCTTGAGGAGCGTAATGCCTCCCTTGAGCGCGCCCGTCAGTATCAGGACGTTATTGATAACTTCCCCAAACTGTCGCAAACCCTGCGCGCGCAGCTCAACAATCTCAGCGATGAGCCGCGCCAGGTCTCCACTACCCTCTCCTCCGATGCCCTGAACCAGGAGATTCTCCAGGTCAGCAGCCAACTGCTGGAAGCCAGTCGTAAAGCTCAGCAGGAGCAGGACCGCGCCCGCGATATCGCCGACTCGCTCAACCAGCTGCCGCAGCAACAGAGCGATGCCCGCCGCCAGCTGAATGAGGTCGAGCGCCGGATCGGCGCGCAAAGCAGCAATACGCCGCTGGCGCAGGCGCAAAATCTTGGTTTACAGGCGGAGTCCGCGCGGCTGAAAGCGCTGGTCGATGAACTGGATCTGGCGCAGCTTTCCGCCAATAACCGCCAGGAGCTATCACGGTTGCGATCCGAGCTGGCGCAGAAAGAGAGTGAGCAGCTCGACGCCTGGCTACAGGCATTAAGAAATCAGCTCAATAACCAACGGCAGCGCGAGGCGGAGAAAGCGCTGGAAAGCACCGAGCTGCTGGCGGAAAACAGCGAAAACCTGCCGCCGGATATCGTGGCGCAGTTCAAAGTGAACCGCGAGCTGTCGCAAGCGCTAAACCAGCAGGCGCAGCGGATGGATTTGATCGCCTCTCAGCAGCGCCAGGCGACCAATCAAACCCTGCAGGTGCGTCAGGCTTTAAACACGCTCCGCGAGCAGTCCCAATGGTTAGGTTCTTCCAATCTGCTTGGCGAAGCCCTGCGCGCGCAGGTGGCGCGTCTGCCGGAAATCCCGCGACCGCAGCAGCTGGATACCGAAATGGCGCAGCTGCGCGTGCAGCGCCTGCGTTATGAGGATCAGCTCGGCAAGCAGCCGCAGCTAAGACAAATTCGTCAGGCCAACGGTGAACCCCTCACCAGCGAGCAGAACCGCATTCTTCAGGCTCAGATGCGCACGCAGACAGAGCTGCTCAACTCCCTGCTGCGCGGCGGCGATACGCTTATGCTCGAACTAACCAAGCTGAAAGTCGCCAACGGCCAGCTGGAGGATGCGCTCAAAGAGATCAACGAAGCGACCCACCGCTATCTGTTCTGGACCTCCGACGTCAGCCCAATCGGCTTCTCCTGGCCACTGGAGATTGTTCAGGATTTACGCCGTCTGATCTCGCTCGATACCATGAGCCAGCTCGGTAAGGCCAGCATGATGATGCTGACCAGCAAAGAGACCCTGCTGCCGCTCTTCGTCGCGCTCATTCTGGTAGGGTTCAGCGTCAGCTCGCGGCGCCATTTCACCAGCTTCCTGGAGCGTTCCAGCGCGCGCGTCGGCAAGGTTACGCAGGATCACTTCTGGCTCACCCTGCGAACGGTGTTCTGGTCTATACTGGTGGCCTCGCCGCTGCCGGTACTGTGGATGACGCTGGGCTACGGTCTGCAGTCTGCCTGGCCTTTCCCGCTGGCCGTGGCGATTGGCGATAGCGTCACCGCAACGGTGCCGCTGCTGTGGGTGGTAATGATTTGCGCCACTTTTGCCCGCCCGAACGGTCTGTTCATCGCCCACTTTGGCTGGCCGCGCAGTCGGGTTAGCAAGGCGATGCGCTACTATCTGATGAGCATCGGGCTCATTGTGCCGCTTATTATGGCGCTGATTACTTTTGATAATCTCAACGATCGCGAGTTCTCCGCCTCGCTGGGTCGCCTCTGCTTTATGCTGATTTGCGGCGCGCTGGCGATGGTGACCCTGAGCCTGAAACGCGCCGGCATCCCGCTGTATCTCGATAAAGAAGGCAGCGGCGACAATATGCTTAACCGGCTGCTGTGGAATATGCTGCTCGGCGCGCCGCTGGTGGCAATGCTGGCGGCGGCAATCGGCTATCTCGCTACATCGCAGGCGCTGCTCGCCAGGCTCGAAACGTCGGTCGCCATCTGGTTCCTGCTGCTGGTGGTTTATCACATCATTCGCCGCTGGATGTTGATTCAGCGCCGTCGCCTGGCGTTCGATCGCGCTAAGCACCGTCGGGCGGAGATCCTTGCCCAGCGCGCGCGTGGCGAAGAGGACGTCCAGCATACCAGCAGCCCGGAAGGTTCAATGGAAGCCGAGGTCAGCGAGGTCGATCTGGATGCTATCAGTACCCAGTCCCTGCGTCTGGTGCGCTCCCTGCTGATGCTGATCGCGCTGGTGTCGGTTATCGTGCTATGGTCAGAAATCCACTCCGCATTTGGCTTCCTGGAGAATATCTCGCTGTGGGACGTGACCTCCACGGTGCAGGGCGTTGAGAGCCTGGAGCCGATCACCCTCGGCGCGGTGCTGATTGCTATTCTGGTGCTGATTATTACCACCCAGCTGGTGCGCAACCTGCCCGCTCTGCTGGAACTGGCCATCCTCCAGCACCTGGAACTGACGCCGGGCACCGGCTACGCCATCACCACCATCACCAAGTATCTGCTGATGCTGATTGGTGGTCTGGTCGGTTTCTCGATGATTGGGATTGAGTGGTCGAAACTGCAGTGGCTTATTGCCGCGCTCGGTGTAGGTCTCGGTTTTGGTTTGCAGGAGATCTTCGCCAACTTCATCTCCGGCCTGATTATTCTGTTTGAAAAACCGATACGCATTGGCGATACGGTCACCATTCGCGATCTCACCGGTAGCGTGACGCGCATTAATACCCGCGCCACCACCATCAGCGACTGGGACCGTAAAGAGATTATCGTGCCGAACAAGGCGTTCATCACCGAACAGTTCATCAACTGGTCGTTGTCGGATTCTGTAACCCGCGTGGTGTTAACGGTGCCTGCCCCGGTGGATGCCAATACCGAAGAGGTGGCGCAGATCCTGCTAAATGCCGCGCACCGCTGTTCGTTGGTTATCGATACCCCGGCGCCGGAAGCGTTTCTTGTTGACCTGCAGCAGGGGATCCAGATTTTCGAGCTGCGTATCTACGCCGCCGAAATGGGTCACCGTATGCCGCTACGCCATGAGATGCATCAGCTGATTCTGGCCGGATTCCGCGAGCACGGTATCGATATGCCGTTCCCGCCGTTCCAGATGCGCCTGGAGAGTATCGATGGCAGAAAAAGCAGCAGGGCGCTGACCTCGGCAGGGAAAACCAGTCGCGCGCCCGGCAGTCTGTAATATCGGCCTTGCCTGAACGCGGGCAAGGCCAGAACTGTCGCACTCCCGGACAATCAACCATACCGCCGCACATCGGCGGTCATCCCGGTCAATATCCCGCGGGAAAGCGGAAAGAAAGATCAGGCGCGGTCGACGGTAAACGAGATAACGTCGCCGATGCTTTCTGCGCCCAGCGCCAGCATCACCACCCGGTCAACGCCCAGCGCTACGCCGGAACAATCCGGCAGCCCGGCTTCCAGAGCGGCCAGCAGATGATGATCGATTGGCTGCTGCGGCAGTCCGCGAGCCGCACGCTTGCGGTTATCCTGCTCAAAACGCTGCCGCTGTTCTCGGGCGTCGGTGAGCTCATGAAAACCATTAGCCAGCTCAAGGCCTTTGTAATAGACCTCGAAACGTTCCGCTACGCGATGATCTTCGGTGCTGATTTGCGCCAGTGACGCCTGGCTGGCCGGGAAATGATAGATAAACGTCGGACGATCCTTACCAATATGCGGCTCGACGCCCATGACAAAAAGTAGCTGAAGCAGCGTGTCCCGATCCTCTTCCGTATCGGCAATATTGCTCAAATCGAGCTTAGCCGCCACTTCGCGCAGCTGCATTTTATCTGCCGACAGCGGGTCGATTTCCAGATGACGCAGGAAGGCTTGCTGATAAGAGAGGCTTTCGGCCGGCTGGCAGTCGAGTACCTGCTGTAGCAGATCGTCTACTTCGTTGATTAGCCGGTACATGTCATAGCACGGACGATACCACTCCAGCATGGTGAATTCCGGATTATGGTGGCGCCCCATCTCTTCATTGCGGAAGCTACGGCATAGCTGAAAAACCGGGCCGCAACCGGCCGCCAGCAGGCGCTTCATGTGATACTCCGGGCTGGTCATCAGATACAGATTCAGCCCCTGAGAATGACCCGGTCCTACGAAACGCGTTTCAAACGGGACCATATGGATATCCGTCACCGTCGCCTGACTCATGCAGGGCGTCTCCACCTCCAGCACGCCGCGGTCGGTAAAGAAACGACGAATTTCCGCCATCACCGCTGCACGTTTTAACAGGTTTGGAATGGATGCGCTCGGCTGCCAGGTTGCCGTTTCGCTCATGGTACTTTCTCCGATTTGAAACAAGGGCCCGAAGTCTACTCGTAACTGGCGAATGAAACAAATTTTGTGCGAAAAGGCAAAAGCGTCACATACACTTAATTTATTGATAACCCAAAAACATACAGTGGATAGATAAACAACCGCACATAACGATAAAAAAATCGAACACGTCAATTTTCCCTCATAACCCTGCGGCTATACTCCTTACCTATAAAGGAGCAGTGATACGTTTTCGCCAGCCCGGCGGCGAAATAAACAAAAACTGGAGGAATGTCGTGCAAACTTTTCAAGCCGATCTTGCCGTTATTGGCGCAGGCGGAGCAGGTCTTCGTGCTGCAATTGCCGCCGCGCAAGCTAATCCAAATGCTAAAATCGCTCTAATTTCAAAAGTCTATCCTATGCGCAGCCATACCGTTGCTGCTGAAGGGGGTTCCGCTGCCGTCGCGCAGGATCATGATAGCTTTGAGTACCATTTCCACGATACTGTTGCAGGCGGCGACTGGCTATGCGAACAGGATGTCGTCGACTACTTCGTTCATCACTGCCCGACGGAAATGACCCAGCTTGAGCAGTGGGGTTGTCCGTGGAGCCGCCGCCCTGACGGCAGCGTCAACGTCCGGCGCTTCGGCGGTATGAAGATCGAGCGAACCTGGTTCGCAGCCGATAAAACCGGCTTTCATATGCTTCACACCCTGTTCCAGACCTCGCTTCAGTTCCCCCAAATCCAACGCTTCGACGAACACTTTGTCCTCGATATCCTGGTCGATGAAGGTCAGGCGCGCGGTCTGGTCGCGATGAATATGATGGAGGGTACGCTGGTACAGATCCGCGCCAACGCGGTAGTTCTGGCGACCGGCGGCGCAGGACGCGTATATCGCTACAATACCAACGGCGGGATCGTCACCGGCGATGGTATGGGTATGGCGCTCAGCCACGGCGTACCGCTGCGCGATATGGAGTTCGTGCAATATCACCCAACCGGCCTGCCGGGTTCCGGTATTCTGATGACGGAAGGCTGCCGCGGTGAAGGCGGTATTCTGGTCAACAAGAATGGCTACCGCTATCTGCAGGATTACGGCATGGGCCCGGAAACTCCGCTGGGCGAGCCAAAAAACAAATATATGGAGCTGGGTCCGCGCGACAAAGTCTCCCAGGCTTTCTGGCACGAATGGCGTAAAGGCAACACGATCCCAACGCCGCGAGGCGACGTGGTCTACCTCGATCTGCGTCATTTGGGCGAGAAAAAGCTGCTTGAACGTCTGCCGTTTATCTGTGAACTCTCAAAAGCCTACGTGGGCGTCGATCCGGTGAAAGATCCCATTCCGGTACGTCCAACCGCGCACTACACCATGGGCGGTATCGAAACCGACCAGCAGTGTGAAACCCGTATTAAAGGGCTGTTTGCCGTTGGCGAATGCTCTTCTGTCGGTTTGCACGGCGCTAACCGTCTCGGCTCCAACTCGCTGGCGGAGCTGGTGGTGTTTGGTCGTCTGGCCGGCGAACAGGCCATGCAGCGCGCCACCGAAGCGGGCGAAGCCAATAGCGCCGCGCTGGACGCGCAGGTCGTCGATATCGAGAAGCGCCTGAAGGACCTGGTGAATCAGGAAGGTAACGAAAGCTGGGCGAAGATCCGTGATGAAATGGGTCTGTCGATGGAAGAAGGCTGCGGCATCTACCGTACGCCGGAGCTCATGCAGAAAACGGTTGATAAGCTGGCCGAGCTGCAGGAGCGCTTCAAGCGCGTGCGTATCACCGACACCTCCAGCGTGTTCAATACCGACCTGCTGTATACCATCGAACTGGGTCATGGTCTGAACGTCGCCGAATGTATGGCGCATTCCGCCATCGCGCGTAAAGAGTCCCGCGGCGCGCATCAGCGTCTGGATGAAGGCTGCACCGAGCGTGACGACGTCAACTTCCTCAAGCATACCCTCGCCTTCCGCGACGCCAACGGTAATACCACTCTGGAGTACAGTGATGTGAAAATCACCACTCTGCCGCCGGCAAAACGCGTGTACGGGGCGGAAGCGGAAGCAGCCGAGAAGAAGGAGACGACGAATGGCTGAGATGAAAAACATGAAAGTCGAAGTGGTGCGCTATAACCCGGAAGTGGATATCGCACCGCACAGCGCTTTCTATGAAGTTCCCTACGACGAGCAAACCTCGCTGCTGGATGCGCTGGGCTATATCAAAGATAACCTCGCGCCGGATCTTAGCTACCGCTGGTCCTGCCGCATGGCGATTTGCGGTTCCTGCGGCATGATGGTGAACAAAGTACCAAAGCTGGCCTGTAAAACCTTCCTGCGCGAATACACCAAAGGCATTAAGGTTGAAGCGCTGGCTAACTTCCCGATTGAACGCGATCTGGTGGTCGATATGACCCACTTTATTGAAAGTCTGGAAGCCATTAAGCCGTACATCATCGGCAACCCGCGCACGCCCGATCAGGGACCAAACAAGCAAACGCCGGCGCAGATGGCGAAATACCATCAGTTCTCCGGCTGCATTAACTGCGGCCTGTGCTACGCGGCCTGCCCGCAGTTTGGTCTTAATCCGGAGTTTATCGGCCCGGCGGCGATCACCCTCGCCCATCGCTATAACGAAGACAGCCGCGACCACGGTAAAAAGGAACGTATGGCGCAGCTTAACGGCCAGAATGGCGTATGGACATGTACTTTCGTGGGCTACTGCTCCGAAGTCTGCCCGAAACACGTCGACCCGGCGGCCGCGATCCAGCAGGGTAAGGTAGAAAGCTCGAAAGACTTTCTTATCGCCACCCTGAAACCACGCTAAGGAGTGCAGTATGACGACTAAACGCAAACCCTACGTGCGGCCGATGCCGTCCACCTGGTGGAAAAAGCTGCCGTTTTATCGCTTCTATATGCTGCGTGAAGGAACAGCGGTCCCCACGGTCTGGTTCAGTATCGTGCTGATCTACGGGCTATTCGCGCTGAAGCACGGTGCTGAGAGCTGGGCCGGGTATATCGGTTTTCTGCAAAATCCGATTGTCGTGATTCTGAACCTGATCACGCTTGCGGCCGCGCTGCTGCATACCAAGACCTGGTTTGAGCTGGCACCGAAAGCTGCCAATATTATCCTCAAAGGCGAAAAAATGGGGCCAGAGCCAGTGATTAAAGGGCTTTGGATCGTCACCGCGGTCGTCACCGTAGTGATTCTGTTTGTCGCCCTGTTCTGGTAAGGAGGCTGGAATGATCAATCCTAAACCAAAACGTTCTGATGAGCCCGTATTCTGGGGGCTGTTTGGCGCTGGCGGCATGTGGGGAGCAATTGTCGCTCCTGTCATCGTACTGCTGGTAGGTATTATGCTGCCGCTGGGCCTTGCGCCCGCAGATGCCTTCAGCTACGAACGCGTGCTGGGCTTTGCCCACAGCTTCATTGGCCGTGCGTTTATTTTTCTGATGATTGTGCTGCCGCTATGGTGCGGACTTCATCGTATTCACCATGCGATGCACGATTTAAAAATTCATGTACCCAACGGTAAGTGGGTCTTCTACGGCCTCGCGGCGATTCTGACCGTCGTCACGCTGGTCGGAATATTGTTCATCTAAACCGCTGCTTTAACCTCGACTGCGGCAAGCCCGGTAGCAGGATGTTATCGGGCTCTCTTCTCAAGAAAAATCTGCCGCATTTTTCCTGCCTGAATCTACACTTAGCTTAAAACTGGCAAGGAAATAACTATGCGTCTGCTCCCCGTCATGGCGGTTGTTGCCGCTTCATTTCTGCTTATCGCCTGTAGCACGCCGACGCCGCCTACCGGCGTCACCGTGGTCAGCCCATTCGACACGCAACGCTATCTCGGTACCTGGTATGAAATCGCCCGTTTCGATCACAATTTTGAGAGTGGCTTAGAAAAGGTCACCGCAACGTATAGCCTGCGCGATGATGGTGGGCTGAACGTGGTAAACAAGGGATATAACCCCGACCGGGGTATGTGGCAGAAAACCGACGGCGTCGCTTACTTTACCGGCGATCCCACGCGCGCCGCGCTGAAGGTCTCATTTTTCGGCCCTTTCTATGGCGGCTATAACGTCATTTCACTGGATAAGGATTATCGCTATGCGCTGGTTTGTGGGCCAGATCGCGACTATCTCTGGCTACTGGCGCGTGCGCCGAAAATCCCGCCGGAAGTGAAGCAGCAGATGCTGGATATCGCCAGCCGGCAGGGATTTGACGTGAGCAAGCTCATCTGGGTCAATCAACGCTATTAATGAGCGCTCATTTTCAGGCCAATGATGCCAATGACAATACATGCCAGGCTGGCAATGCGCATCGGGCTGGCGGATTCTCCTAGCAGGATAATCCCCGTGACCGCTGCGCCAACCGCGCCAATACCGGTCCAGACGGCGTAAGCCGTTCCCACGGGCAGCGTTTTCATCGCCCATGATAAAAGCGCCATACTGATAACCATGGCGGCAATCGTAATTACGCTCGGCACAAGCCGACTAAAACCATGGGTATACTTCAGACCGACTGCCCAGACAACTTCCAGCAGCCCCGCGATAAACAGAATTAACCAGGACATAAGGCTCCTTTGATGGGGCCGTCCCCAGATGTGGAACGCTTACGGGTCGTCCCGCAAGGTAGATGATAATCCGCGGAAATAATACACGATGTCGATAAAGAGAGGAAGAACGGTACGACCACGGCCGTACCGCCATGGTCTATTGCTGAGCTTTGGTTGCGGCGCCGGAAATCGCATCGCCGCCATCTGAAATATCCTGACCGACACCGCGCGTGGTGTTACATCCGGTCAATGCTGAGGAGAGGACCAAAACCGTAAAGACCGCTGCAATCGCTTTTTTTACCATGATGTTATCCTTAATTTACCAGTTTTAGTTATCGTGCCTTATAAGCATAGACAACCTGGTTCAGGATGAGGGAATCTCAACGTTTTTTCGGAGAAAAAGAGGTTTAGGGTATTAAGTCAGGAAAAGAAATGGATTATGAATGAGGATTTCCTGATGAAATCAGGTTAGCTGGCAGCGTGAGAAATAGCATGACCCAGGCTTTGGATATCCTCACCCACGCCGCGGGCCGTATTGCATCCGGACAGAAGGGCGCAGCTAAGAAATAATAATACCGGGAGCGTTAATTTATAACCCATCTTCCCTGCCTGCAGTTACGCCGGTAGAGGGCGCAGCGAAAGGCTGCGCCAACCGTCTCAGCGCATCGATTACTTCACGCGGGATACGTATTCGCCAGAGCGAGTATCCACTTTGATGACTTCGCCAATCTGAACGAACAGAGGAACTTTAACCACTGCGCCAGTGGACAGGGTAGCCGGTTTACCGCCGGTGCCAGCAGTATCGCCTTTCAGACCTGGATCGGTTTCAACGATTTCCAGCTCAACGAAGTTCGGCGGGGTAACGGAGATCGGCTGACCGTTCCACAGAGTAACGATGCATTCAGCCTGATCCAGCAGCCATTTAGCATTATCACCAACGGCTTTAGAATCTGCGGCCAGCTGTTCAAACGTCGAGTTGTTCATGAAGTGCCAGAACTCACCGTCGTTGTACAGATAAGTCAGGTTCATATCGACAACGTCTGCGCCTTCAGCAGAATCTGTAGACTTGAAGGTTTTCTCTACGCGGGTACCGGTCAGCAGGCGGCGCAGCTTAACGCGCGCAAAAGCCTGGCCTTTGCCCGGTTTAACGAATTCACTGGCTTCAACTGCATAAGGTTCGCCGTCCATCATGATTTTAAGACCGGCACGAAAATCGTTGCTATAGTAAGTCGCCATAAGGCCCTCTGAAACTTTGTTAATTGGTAGCTAAGCCACAAAATGGCGCATATTGTAACCCTAAATACCCCATCCAGAGAAGATTGGTTAACGCAACTTGCCGATGTTGTGACCAGTCCCGATGAACTGCTGCAGCTTTTAAATGTAGACGCTGATGCGAATCTATTGGCAGGACGCGACGCTAAGCGCCTGTTCGCACTGCGTGTCCCACGGGCATTTATTGCTCGTATGGAACCAGGAAATCCAAACGATCCTCTTCTCCGTCAGGTACTTACCTCCCAGGAGGAGTTTATTCATGCTCCAGGATACTCCACCGATCCGCTGGAAGAACAGCATAGCGTTGTGCCAGGTCTGCTGCATAAATACAGCAACCGCGCTTTACTGTTGGTGAAAGGCGGCTGCGCGGTAAATTGTCGATATTGTTTCCGTCGGCACTTCCCGTACGCGGAAAACCAGGGCACGAAGCGCAACTGGCAGAAGGCTATGGAATACATCGCGGCTCATCCAGAGCTGGATGAAATTATTTTTTCCGGCGGTGACCCGTTGATGGCGAAGGACCATGAACTGGACTGGCTGCTTACCCAGTTGGAATCCATTCCACATATTAAACGCCTGCGCATCCACAGCCGGTTACCCATTGTGATCCCTGCGCGGATTACCGATACCCTGGTTGCGCGCATCTCTGCATCTTCGTTGCAGGTGCTGCTGGTGAACCATATTAACCATGCCAACGAGATCGATACCGCGTTTCGTAGGGCAATGAAGAGCCTGCGTATGGCTGGCGTCACCTTACTCAATCAAAGCGTACTGTTACGCGGTGTGAACGATAATGCGCGCACGCTCGCCGATCTGAGCAATGCGTTATTCGATGCCGGGGTTATGCCTTATTACCTGCACGTTCTGGACAGAGTGCAGGGAGCAGCGCATTTCATGGTCAGTGACGAAGAGGCCCGGGTAATCATGCGCGAACTACTCACGCTGGTCTCCGGTTATTTAGTCCCTAAACTTGCACGGGAAATCGGCGGAGAACCAAGCAAGACCCCCCTGGACTTAGGATTGAAGCAACGATAGCGAATCCGTCTGCCGGGCACTGCCTGGCAGACTACCTGTTGCTAATACTTACTGGTGTATAAATACTGACGCTTTATAATTTTCGTAGAACCAGTAATTATTCTTCCAGGGGAGAGTAAAGCGAATATAAAAGCAAGCGGTTAATCCATTCATTATTACTTACAAAAAAAGAGAAAGAATGTTTGCGGCGGTCATCACCAATAACAGAGGCAAAATCCACCCGGGTAATTTAAATACTGTTGCTTTATCGTCTGTGGAAATTTTTTGCGCATCTTCGCGGACAGCGGAATTATTCATCACATTTTTCTCAATCGGAGGCGAAGAGGTGCTTGCGGTAACCTGCACATTTTCAGAGTTTTCCGGTGCCTTTTCTTCCGAGCGTAAGAATGAGGCAATATTTGAGCCTGCCGCGAGAACAAACCCGCGCTGCCTGACTGTAACAATAATATCTTGCGATAATCCTGCTTTCACTAACGACTTTCTTAACAATGATATGTTTTGATAAAAAGTATTCTGCGAAACGACAACCCCTCTGGTTTTCCAGACACTATCCAGAAACTCTTCTCGGGATATAATTTTCCCATTGCTTTCCAGTAAAAGTTGCAGGCAGCGTGCAGTCGGCGCGTTCAGCGTCACGCTCTCACCATTGTCCCCCACCGGCTGCAGCTCATTCATATTTACATTAAAAATAACTTCATTGTTAATGATATATTCATTGAATATCATAATCCCTTTCCTCCCTCACCATTCCATATGAAACAAAGATGAATTAAATTCAAATTCATCTTTAGCTATCACAGTACATCCCTTTAAGCCTGCCAGATTAGATAATTTCAAAGATAAATCCCCGCTCTTCCCAGAGCAAAGATAAGATTATCATGATATTTGAACCAAAGGGAAGACTGATTTACAACTATACCTTCCAGGCATACTCGTTATTATCTACGAAATCTGCTTGTGAAATTGCAACCTTCAATAAACAGAGTTTAAATTCAAACAGAATTCACATGCATTTTATCAGCCCTGCACTTAGATTTGTCACCGCTCCGGCACATTACGCTCTATGTATACCAGGTATGCACAATGCGGCGGCAGGAGAATGATAACGATAGCGATCAGGCATACATAGCGGAATGTTAGTTGTTACCTATCAGACTAATTAACATCTTCGCCTTGACGCTATTCAGGACTTTAGTATCTATAAATGGATTAAATAAATGAAAAAAACAATTGTAGCTGTAATGGTTGCTGCTTCAGCAGTTCTGAGTGCTCAGGCTTTCGCGGCAGGGAACAGTTCTTCTCTGACTATTCTGGGTAACGTTACCGACACCGGCGAATCCTGTAACGTAACGCCGTCCGCTATGATTTCCGGCGGTTCTTTAACTCTGGACGATGTTAAAGCATCTGTACTGGACGCAATGGCAGTTAATACTCCGTATATGTCAACTGCAAAAGACATTGAGTACAAAGTCGAAGATTGCCAGAAAGGTGCAACTAATTACACCGGTAACATCAACGTGACCGTAACCGGCGACTATATCAGCGGCCAGGACAACGTGCTGACCAACACTGCTGCCAGCCCGGCGACTAACGCTGCGGTTACCGTAGTGAACACCGACGGCACTCGCGTAAGCTTCACCGGTACGACTCCTCAAGTTGTTGCTTATACCGCAGGTACTCCGTCTTACCTGCGTTATAAAGCTGCATACGTTAAAACCGCAAATGGCGTTACCGATGGTGCAGTTAAAGGTGTAGCCACCTTTACTATTAGCTACTAATAAGTACAACGGGGCCTGCCTCAGGCAGACCCCGTTATTTTTATTCAGGGAATGAATTATGCTGAAGTCATTATTAAGATTAGCTGCAATTTCTTTTATTTCTGTCAGCTTTGTAGCCCAGAGCGGAGTCGTGGTTGATTCAACCCGCCATCTTTATAAAGAAGGTTCGCGAGAAATCAGTACGAACATTGAAAACAAAGATGACACGCCTTATTTAATTAAATCCTGGGTAGAAGCGTCTGAAGGAATGAAAGACAGCTTTTTTATGGTGACTCCCCCGCTTTTCCGCCTGGAGGGCAAGCAAACCAACACGGTACGTATTTTTCCTAACGCGTATATCTCTAAAGCCCCTCAGGATCGTGAAACTGTCTACTTCTTTAACGTAATGTCTATTCCGCCAACCAGCGACAGTGAAGCTGACAAAAACAAGCTGCAGCTGGCGGTGCGCCATAGAATGCGTCTTATCTATCGCCCTCGCGCCATTCAGGATATGAATATTAATACCGAAGCTAAAAATCTGCAGTGGCATAAATCCGGTAATAAGATAACGCTAAAGAATCCGACACCTTTTTTCATTTATTTTAAGTCGATAAAAATAAACGGCAGAGATATTAGCAGCTCAGTCAATAACATTGATGCTTTTTCCAGCAAAGAATTTACTTTGCCTGCCGGTATAAATGGTTCAGAAATCGAGTGGAAGGTCGCCACTGATAACGGAGGCTCGGGTTCTGCCCACACATCATCGATTTAAATTCTTTTTTGATTGGCCAGGGTGAAAAGTATGTCTATTTCAATAAAAAAAAGGGGAGGCGCGCTATCCGGAACCTCCCACACATTTTTCGTTCTTGTTCCTGCGCTAGCTCTCGGTTTATGCGCCAATGCTTTAGCTCGTGATTTTTTTGATCCCGCATTTATAAAATCAGTCGGTCAGAGCGACCCCTCTTCAATACCGGACTTATCCCTCTACGCCACCCGCGATGCCCAGGCTCCGGGGGAGTATCGCATTGACGTTATTTTAAATAACAGTCTGCAAGAAACGGCTGATATCCGGTTTGTGGAAAAAAAAGATCCAACAACAGATACGTTGAAATTAGTTCCCTGTTTAAGCATTGCTAAATTAACCAGCTATGGTTTGCGTGCTGACGCTTTTCCTGGCTTAAAAGAAGATGCGAATGGCTGCGCAGATACTCATGTTATTCCTGATTTCACCACCGATTTTAACTTCAATACTCAACAGCTGCTGGTATCCATACCGCAGGCGGCGCTGTCCACTATCGCGCAGGGTTTCGTTTCCCCAGATGAGTTTGACGACGGTATTAATGCCTTACTGACCAACTATCAGTTTAGTTCAGGCAAAGACTATGAAGCCAATAATGAGTATTACAATCTTAACTTACAATCCGGCCTGAACCTCGGGCCATGGCGCCTGCGCAATCTGAGTACATGGAATAAGTCAGCGGGGGCAAAGAGCGACTGGGATTCCGTATATCTCTATGCGCAGCGGAGCATTGTCCCGTTAAAAAGTACTTTAGTCATGGGCGAAAGCAGCTCGCTGTCGAGCATCTTTGACAGCGTGCCGTTCACCGGGATTCAGCTGGCAACCGACACGGACATGATTCCTGAAAGCCTGCGTGGATTCGCGCCCATCGTTCGCGGTATTGCCCGAACCAATGCGCGTATCGTCATCAAGCAGAATGGCTACCAAATTTACCAGGCTTTTGTCGCTCCGGGCGCTTTCGAAATTACCGACCTCTACTCAACCGGCGGCAACGGTGACCTTTACGTCACCGTCGAGGAGTCCGATGGCTCCCGACAAAACTTCGTGGTGCCCTACGCTTCTCTGCCATTAATGCTCCGGGAAGGCCAAATGGAGTATGAGATTACCAGCGGGAAATATCGTCCCTACGATGGCAACGTTGACGAGAAACCCTTTACGCAAGCAACGATCAGCTACGGCGTATTAAGCAATACCACTCTCTATACGGGCGTACAGGCGGCGGCCAATTACCAGGCGCTCGCTTTCGGCGCCGGGCAAAACCTCGGCGATATTGGCGCGGTTTCCGCCGATGTAACGGCGGCATGGTCTAAAAAGAAAGATGAAGAGAAAACGTCCGGCCAGTCATGGCGCATTCGCTACGGTAAAAATATCCTTGAAACCGGCACCAATATTACCGTAGCCGGCTACCGCTATTCGACCTCCGGGTACAATACGCTAACTGATGTGATGAATACCTATAACAACAGCTACGGCGGATATACGCCACACTCGCTGCGTAACAGAACCAATATTACCGTGAGCCAGAGCCTGGGTTCGGGGCTAGGTAACCTTTCTGTATCCGGCATTTTTGAGGATTATTGGGATAGCAATCGCCGCAATAACTCGCTGAATATTGGCTATAACGGCGGGTTCCGCCGCTTTAACTATTACGCTGGCTATAGCTATAGCCGCTATAGCTGGGGAAATAATGGTTCCAGCCGTCACGTTGAGGATAACCATGTTGTTTCATTTAATATCTCCATTCCTTTAAGCGATTGGTTACCTAATGCCTATGCGACCTATAACGTGACCAACAGCAGTCCGGGTTCAACCGATCAGTATGTTTCTCTGAGCGGCGTCGCGCTGGAGAACCATAACCTGGACTGGAACGTCCAGCAGGGCTACAGCAATCGTGAAGATGCCAGCGGCGGCGTCTACGGCAACTATCGTGGTTCCATGGGTTCGGCTAACGCCGGCTACAGCTATGCCAAAAATAGTCAGTTAATTAACTACGGCCTGAGCGGCGGCGTGCTGGTTCATGCTGACGGAATAACATTAGGTCAGGAAATGTCTGAAACCGCCGTATTGGTTAAGGCGCCCGGCCTGAAAAACGTCCGTCTGGAAAACGACGCGACGATCGAAACGGACTACCGCGGCTATGCGATTATTCCTTACGTTACGCCATACCATCGAACCAGCGTGACCTTAGATAGCACGACTTTGGGAGATAATATGGAATTGCCAAATACGACGCAGAAAGTGGTGCCAACCCGTGCAGCCGTGGTACGGGCAAACTTCGCGGGCAATATTGGCCGCCGCGCGTTCCTTATTCTCAAGAGAGCGTCGGGTGAAAACGTTCCTTATGGCGCCACGGTAACGTTGACCACGGATAAAAACGCCCAGGCTAGCATCGTTTCTGATGGCGGTATGGTCTATTTGTCCGGCCTGAAAGATAACGGTGAAGTCTATGCTCAGTGGGGTTCAAAGAGCGGGCAGCAGTGTAAAGCGCCTTATAGCCTGGCTGCGGTAAATGAAGGTATTGCTCAGGCCACTGCGGTTTGCCAGTAACAGGGATGAATACAGACTATGAAAAAAATACTCCTTTTTATTAGTTTACTTTTACTTAATCAGACAGTAATGGCTGACTGTAATTACAACGGAACTGATGCTGCATTCAATGTTACATTCAGCCCAGCTAAAATTTTATCCGATTCAAGCCTGGCGCCCGGTAGCGTACTGGCAGTAAGAACGGTAGGCGGAGCGATTGCCAATGCAAAAACTTTTTATAACTGCAAGGCAAATGATATTTACGCCATTATCGCCACGCCCAGCGTCAATCTGGCGGCAGGCGTGACCGGTGTGCTCGGTGGACCGGTTTATGAAACAGGGATACCGGGTATTGGTTTTGAAATTTCGGAAGCAATTGCCGGCGCCAACGGCCGCCCCGTTCCGGCTACGTTAGGTACTGTTTCTGCCTATGGCCTTAGCGATCCCGGCGTGAAACAACTCACCGTCTGGCTGATAAAAACCAGGGACAATATTGATACGAGCTTCTCAGGAAAAAAAGAGATTTCGGTGTCCTATCGGGCGGGAAGCGTCAATCAGGTCAATGCTAATTCATCAATTGCCCGACTTGCCCAAGCCAACATCAAACTCGGCCCTTTCACTTACAGGGAAACAACCTGCAATATAAATCCACGAGGTGGGAGCACGGTCAATCTATCTAATATAGAAGCATCGCAGCTTAAAGCTCTCACTCAGGGCGGGGTAACTGGCAAGCAAAAAGACTTTACGCTTGACATTACCTGCCCTGACTCATCCGTTGGAACCAAATATACCTACTGGTTTAACCCTATAACCGAGAACTCAGCATCAAAAGATGGCGTACTGCTAAACTCCATCCCTGATACTATCGGAGGAGCCAAAGATGTTGGTTTCATAATTAAACAGGGTTCCAGCCCTATCACCTTTTTTGATTATAAAAACTACTCTATTGCCAGTATGAAAAAGAGCCAGTCTCTTACCTTCACTGCGGACTATTACAAGCTATCTAACACCATAACACCAGGTAGCGTTCGAGCTATATTTGAAATTATTCTCCAGGAAGAATAAAAAGCATCCAATAACATGAGTAACCCGATTGTAGTATACGGAACTCTTGTACCACTATTGATACCATTTTCTTAAGCCATAGACCAGAAAATGTAAGCGCTGGAATGTTCTCCAACCACTAAATACCGAGGAATTCAATTGTGAATTCCTCGTTCACAAATACATGAACAACTAAAATTCATCATTAACAAAAAAAAATCAATTGAAATCAAACTAATCATCTTTAAACTTTGTCGTGAAATGAAAACAGAGAATACTTACTGAATTCATTTCAAATAATTTAACCAACCACAAATAATATTAAGATTGTAAATATTATTATAAAAGCTCATTAAATAAGGAAAATTTATGAAGCAACTAACTGTTTTTGAAATGGAAGCTATTTCTGGTGGCTATTCTTGGGATATGTCTTCTATTGGTGGCATTCTCACCTCTTTGGTAAGTAATGCTGCCGAATTAGCAACTTCTGCAACACTAGGGGCATCAGTTGGCGGAATTTACGGTTCTATCATCGGAGGTCGTTGGGGCGGTGCTGGCGGCGGTATTCTTGGGTTTGGCGCAATCGGTCAGGGCGTCGGTATGGTTTGGGGCCTGGTTGTAGGTGCCATTGGATGCGGTGTTGCAGCCTCTGTTGTAGGATGGGACAAGACTTACGAATTAGCGATGGGGGCGATTGCTGGCTCTATTGACGGAACCTTGACCCCCTGGAATTAATATAAGCGTTTTAACTTAAGGCTTGGGTGACCAGGCCTTTTTTTACTTATTAATAAAAAGTGATTTGCATGTTAAAAAACATATATCGCAAGGAAGCGATTGAGTACAAAAAAATCCACTGGAAAGGAAAAGCATTATTATTAGCAGGCATTCCAGCGTGGTTAGTCACTCTTCTGGCATTTATTTTTCTTATTGCCATTGTACTTTCACTCATATTTTGCACCTTTACCCAGCGTATTGATGTACGCGGAGAGGTCATTACGCTCCCTCACTCCGTTAACGTCTTTGCCCCACAGCAGGGTTTTGTTGTGAATCTGCATGTAAAGGTGGGAGACATTGTCAAAAAAGGCCAACCGCTTTATGAACTTGACGTTTCACGTAATACGATCGGTGGCAACGTTAGCGCGGCTCAGATTGAAGTTATCAATGAAAAAATTGCTAACGCAGAAGATATTATAAGCAAACTGACGCGTAATAAGGCTGAAACGCTCGCGGCTCTTGAAAAACAGATTAAGACTACCAGCGCCTCGTTAACGGAAACCAACCGTATGCTGGCTAATACTCAGGTAGGCTTAAACAAAATGCATACCAACCTGGCCAGCTATGATAAATACTTAAAGGATGGTCTGATAACTAAAGATCAGTATAACTATCAGCACTCGCTATATTTTCAACAGCAAAGCGCCTATCAATCCCTGGTGACTCAAAAGATGCAGCTGGAATCTCAGCTCACGCAAACCAGCAGCGATAAAATCACCAAAGCAGCAGACTTTGATAATCAGATTTCAAGCCAGCATAACCAAATCAATGATTATAAAAATCAGCTGGTAGAATCGAACGCTAACGGTAATCTGATTATTAAAGCAACGACCAACGGTAAGATTGAATCGCTGGCCGTGACTAAAGGGCAGATGGTAGAGAACGGCAGCAGCCTGGCGCAGATCAAACCTACCGGTGATATTGAGTATTATCTGATCCTCTGGTTACCCAATAATACCATCCCCTACGTGAAACCCGGGGACACCATTAATATTCGCTATGATGCTTTCCCTGCCGATAAATTTGGCCAATTTCCAGGTAAGGTTGTTTCTATTTCCTCGGTACCGGCGTCACGTCAGGAGATGGCAGAATATACCAATGTCAGCAACGGAACTAATCAGCAGGAATTAGCGCTCTATAAAGCAATTATAAAAATCAAGGACAAGACCTTTAGCTACAATGGAAAAACGCTCACGCTCTCTAACGGTCTGAAGGCTCAGGCGGTAGTTTTCCTTGAAGAACGCCCGCTTTACATGTGGATGTTTACTCCTTTCTATAAGATGACGCAAAGCGTGAGTGGCCCGATCGATGAATAAAGAACTGTTTAAAACCATTACCGATAAGCTTAATTTCTCATTCCGTCATAAAACGCCGGTTATTTTACAGTCGGAAGCCGCCGAATGCGGTATCGCCTGTCTGGCAATGGTTTGCGGCTTTTACGGGCTTAATATCGACCTGTTCAACTTCCGCCATCGTTACGGTAGCCCTTCTCAGGGCGTTACGCTCATGTCGCTGAGCAAAACGGCGGAACATGCCGGTCTGAAAAGCCGGGCCCTCTCTCTGGATCTGGATGAAATCAAGCAGCTGAAGCTACCCTGTATTATCCACTGGGGAATGAATCATTACGTCGTGCTCACTAAGGTACGTAAAAACAGCTTTATTGTTCACGATCCGGCGCTGGGTAAGCGGGTTATTGGTATCCAGGAAATGTCCAATAACTTTACCGGCGTTGCGCTGGAACTATGGCCGGACCAAAACTTTCAGCAAGAACAGGCAAAATCACGCCTGCGTCTATTAGACCTGATGCGCAATATTGTGGGACTTAAATCGGTCCTGCTAAAAATCTTTGCCTTTTCGGTAGTGGTTGAAGCTATCGGCCTGCTATTACCTATCGGTACGCAGCTGGTGACTGACCATGTCATCATGGCGCACGACCAGAGCCTGCTTTCGGTTATCTGTATCGGCCTGGTCTTCTTCACGCTTTTCCGCACCTTTATTAGTATGCTGCGAGCGTGGACCTCATTAACGCTAAATACGCTGACGAACATCCAATGGAAAACCACGCTGTTCGATCATCTGACAAGCCTGCCGTTATCCTTTTTTGAAAAACGTCATTTAGGGGATATTCAGTCTCGTTTTTCGTCGCTGGATACTATCCGTTCCACCTTCACCAATAGCATTGTTACCGGCATTATCGACTCAATCATGACGATTGGCCTGCTGGTTATGTTAACGCTGTACGGCGGCTGGCTGGTTTGGGTCGTGATTGGATTCACCTTATGCTATGCCATCATGCGTTTTGCCACCTACAGCTTCTACCGTCGCGTTGCCGAAGAGCAGGTTATCAAGGGCGCACGCTCCAGCTCGCACTTTATGGAGTCCCTATACGGTATTTCCACCATTAAAGCGCTGAACTTAAAAGAGCGTCGTTCTCAGCACTGGTTAAATATCAACATTGACGCCTGCAATGCCGGTATCAAACAGACTCGCTTCGATATGATGTTTGGCGGTATTAATACTTTTATTACCTCCATCGATCAGGTCGCCGTACTCTGGCTGGGCGCGATCATGGTCATTGATAACAATATGACCCTCGGTATGTTTATGGCTTTTAACGCCTATCGTGGGCAATTCTCCCAGCGCGCATCAAGCTTGATCGACCTGGTCATGCAGCTGCGAATGCTGTCGTTACATAATGAGCGTCTTTCAGAAATTGTATTTAGCGAGCCGGAAAAAGAGCTGCCTGCACGCCGGGTTTTTGCAGAAAATACTGGCGTGAAATTAGAAGTGAAGAATCTCAGCTATCAGTACGATCCGTTCTCACAACCTATTTTTTCTAATTTAAATATTACCGTTGAGCCCGGAGAATCCATCGCGCTGGTTGGCCCTTCCGGCGTCGGTAAGACCACGCTGCTGAAAGTCATGTGCGGTCTGTTAGCGCCCACCAGCGGTGACGTGATAGCGGATAACCTTGATATTCAAAAAATTGGCATCAATAACTTTCGTCTCGGAACGGCCTGCGTCCTTCAGGAGGACCGCCTTTTCTCAGGCTCGCTTATCGATAATATCAGCGGCTTTGAAGATAATGCCGATATGGACTTTATCGTTGAGTGCGCACGCAGATGTAATATCCATGATGAAATCATGAAAATGCCGATGGGGTACGAAACGATTGTCGGCGAGCTTGGCTTAGGTATCTCAGGTGGACAAAAACAGAGAATTTTAATCGCTCGCGCGCTCTATCGAAAACCCAGCATTCTGTTTATGGATGAAGCCACCAGCCATCTCGACCTGAAAAATGAATCGGTCATTAACCAGTCTATCTCTGGTTTAAGCATTACCCGAATCATTGTTGCCCATCGGCCATCCACCATTGCCTCAGCCGATCGCATCATTGATATGTCACAGCTCCATATGCAGGCACCAGCGTAACCACCAGGAAAAGGAGATCCGTATGCAAGGAACATTTATTGGTTTTAATACCGCATCTATTAAATATGATGACAAATTTTTGGCTTTAATGCTCAAAGTCAAACTGAGTAATCAACTCTGTCAGTCTTATTATCTTCAGGCGCCGATTCTTGCGGATCTCCTGTTAGTTCTGCAGCACAGAATGGCCATCGTCCTGCAGCGCTTAAATGCTGAAGGTGAAAGTTATAAGAATGAACTGGTGGCCTTTAATGAACGCCTTATAGAAAATACACCGGCGATCGATATACCTGAAGTACAGCACCCTAATCCGGAAAGACGTATTATGTCGATAACGTTAAAACCCGGCGACACCTGGTCAACGCTCATTCTGGTGCTGCAAAATGAGCAAATTGCTACGCTGCGTATTGATGATATGCAAGTTGAAGCGCTGCTGGTGGGCATTCAGCAGTCTCTTAAACACACGGGAGATAGCGATCTGATTAATTATTTAACTTCCTCGCTGGAAGGCCTGATGCTTTATGCGGTGGATTTAACGAATACCAGCAACGTTGATTATCAGCAGTATCTTCAGGATGAATGGAAGCTCAATCTGTTTTCCCATTATCTCGGCGTGTTGTACTGTTGTGACACGGAGGAAGGGCGAAAAATCATCTCCGGCGCAGTGATTAAAACCAATGCCGCTCATCCATCAGAACAGGAAAATATCGTTGTAATGCGCTTAATTGAGAGAAGCCCAAAGCTGAAAGAAGTGCATACCCAGCGCCAGCCCAGCCAGATTTTTAGCCAAATCATCCCTTCTCAGCCAGGAAGAATGATGACGCTGGAGGAGTGTCTGCGTCCTTTGCATGCGTTCTACCAGCAAACTCAGGCGCAACTCAGCAAGCAATAAAAAGAGATCAAGAGGGTGCCTCAATTTAGGCAAGAGAGGCACCGGTTAAATCAGTTCGGGCACTTATAAACCTGGCCGTTCATTTGGCTATCGGTCGGCACAAAGCTGGACAGCAGATTCTGCGTCGGGCTGCTGACGCCGTAAATGACGTTGCCACCCATCTCTGCGGCCTTGTTACGCAGGGCGTTTGCCGCGCCGCGCATGGAGCCGCCTTCGTCACCATTCTGTCCGGACAGCCAGTTGCTCTGCGTGCCGCTTGCGGTACCTAACAGCTGGCATTCAGAACCTGGTTTATCTTCAACAAAGCGTACGTTCTGGCCACCAGAGGTCAATTCGTTGCTGGAGCTGCAACCTGCTAACAACAATGCTGCGCCGACAATCCCTGCTAAATATTTTACCTGCATGTTATTCCCCACGATCAATGAGCTGGACGCACTGGCCCGGATGTACAACCTTATACTAAAAAGACGACAAAAAGAAAAACCCCCGAGCATTTCTGCCCGAGGGTTTCTTTATATCTAAGGGGTATAGCGCACGATTACATCATGCCGCCCATACCGCCCATGCCACCCATGCCGCCAGCAGCACCTAAGTCAGGCGCGTCGCTTTTCGGCAGGTCGGTGACCATGCACTCGGTGGTGATCATCAGACCAGCAACGGATGCTGCGTACTGCAGAGCAGAACGAGTCACTTTAGTTGGGTCCAGAATACCGAAGTCGATCATGTTGCCATACTCTTCGGTTGCAGCGTTGTAACCGTAGTTACCTTCACCACCTTTCACAGTGTTCGCCACAACAGACGGTTCTTCACCGGCGTTGGAAACGATCTGACGCAGCGGAGCTTCCATTGCGCGCAGCGCAACTTTGATACCGACGTTCTGATCTTCGTTCTGAGCGGTCAGGCCAGCCAGTTTAGCGGCAACGCGAACCAGCGCTACGCCACCACCGGCAACCACGCCTTCTTCAACCGCAGCACGGGTCGCGTGCAGGGCATCGTCAACGCGTGCTTTCTTCTCTTTCATTTCAACTTCGGTAGCCGCGCCCACTTTGATTACTGCAACGCCGCCTGCCAGTTTAGCCACGCGCTCCTGCAGTTTTTCACGGTCGTAGTCAGAAGTTGCTTCTTCAATCTGCTTACGGATCTGAGCAACGCGGCCCTGGATCGCAGCTTCTTCGCCCACGCCATCGATGATAGTGGTGGTGTCTTTGTTGATAACAACGCGTTTCGCCTGACCCAGATCTTCCAGAGTCGCTTTTTCCAGCTCCATACCGATCTCTTCAGAGATAACGGTACCGCCGGTCAGAGTTGCGATGTCCTGCAGCATAGCTTTACGACGGTCGCCGAAGCCCGGTGCTTTAACCGCAGCGACTTTAACGATGCCGCGCATGGTGTTCACTACCAGGGTCGCCAGCGCTTCGCCTTCTACGTCTTCAGCGATGATAACCAGCGGTTTGCCCGCTTTTGCTACGGCTTCCAGAACCGGCAGCATTTCGCGGATGTTGGAGATTTTTTTGTCAGCCAGCAGGATGAACGGGCTTTCCAGTTCAACAGCGCCGGTTTCCGGCTTGTTGATGAAGTACGGAGACAGGTAGCCGCGGTCAAACTGCATACCTTCAACCACGTCCAGTTCGTCTTCCAGACCAGTACCGTCTTCAACGGTGATCACGCCTTCTTTACCGACTTTGTCCATCGCTTCAGCGATCAGTTTACCTACGGTTTCGTCGGAGTTAGCGGAGATGGTACCAACCTGAGCAATGGCTTTAGAGTCAGAGCACGGTACGGACAGCGCTTTCAGTTCTTCAACAGCGGCTACGACAGCTTTGTCGATACCACGTTTCAGATCCATCGGGTTCATACCCGCAGCAACGGCTTTCAGGCCTTCAGCGATGATAGCCTGAGCCAGTACGGTTGCGGTGGTGGTACCGTCGCCTGCAGCGTCGTTCGCTTTAGAGGCAACTTCTTTCACCATCTGCGCGCCCATGTTCTCGAACTTGTCTTCCAGCTCGATTTCACGCGCTACGGAAACGCCGTCTTTAGTGATAGTCGGCGCACCGAAGGATTTGTCCAGAACCACGTTACGGCCTTTCGGGCCCAGGGTTACTTTAACTGCGTCTGCCAGTACGTTTACGCCGCGCAGCATTTTCACACGAGCGTCGTTACCGAATTTTACGTCTTTAGCTGCCATTTTATCTTTCCCTTAAATTCGTATGTTCAGTGTCGTTCGCGGATTAAGCTTCAACAATTGCCAGAATGTCGCTTTCGGACATGATCAACACTTCTTCATTGTCGATCTTCTCGGATTTCACGCCGTAGCCATCGTTGAAAATTACGATGTCACCAACTTTAACGTCCAGAGGCTGCACGGTTCCGTTTTCCAGGATGCGGCCCTTACCGACAGCGATGATTTCGCCACGAGTTGATTTTGCTGCCGCAGAACCGGTCAGAACGATGCCGCCAGCAGATTTCGTTTCAACTTCTTTACGTTTGACGATCACACGATCATGTAACGGACGAATACTCATTGATAGCTCTCCTTTGAGAAAGTCATTATCAGTTATGGATGACGCCGGTCCGCACACGGTTTTCCGGCTAGTGCCCTGAGAGATGGGGGTGGGGTTTTACCGCTTCAAGGGGAAAAGTAAAAAAAAATTTGTCCTCGTGCTCAGACGCACACAAATTTGCCGCCGTTGCCTGACGTCATAAGCAAAAGCGATTGTGATACCATCCCTTTTTTGCCGGGCGCAGGGTTGAAACATGAGTGGTTTAAAACAGGAGTTGGGGCTTGCCCAAGGAGTGGGGTTACTCTCCACATCATTACTGGGAACCGGCGTCTTCGCCGTTCCGGCGCTGGCCGCATTGGTCGCCGGCGACAACAGCCTGTGGGCCTGGCCGGCGCTGATTTTACTGGTGTTTCCCATCGCTATCGTCTTCGCCACGCTGGGTCGGCACTTTCCCAGCGCCGGCGGCGTGGCCCATTTTGTGGATATGGCTTTTGGACCGCGTCTGGCGCGCGTCACCGGCTGGCTCTTTTTATCGGTGATCCCGGTCGGATTACCCGCGGCCCTGCATATCGCCACCGGCTTCGGTCAGGCGCTTTTTGGCTGGCACGATAGCCAGCTGCTGCTGGCTGAACTGGGAACGCTGGCGATTATCTGGTGGGTCGGCTCTCGCGGAGCCAGCTCCAGCGCCAATCTACAAACGCTGGTTGCCGTACTCATTGTCGCCCTGATCGTTGCTATCTGGTGGCGCGGCGGGATCAACCCCACGCATATCCCCTTCCCGGCGCCCGCTGAAATCGATAGTTCGCAGCTTTTCTCCGCACTTTCGGTGATGTTCTGGTGTTTTGTCGGTCTGGAGGCTTTCGCTCATCTGGCCTCTGAATTTAAGCAACCGGAGCGCGATTTTCCCCGCGCGCTGATGATCGGCTTATTACTGGCGGGTTCGGTCTACTGGGCCTGTACCGTGCTGGTCCTGCACTTTCATGCCTTTGGTGAGGAGATGGCCGCCGCCGCGTCGCTGCCCAATATCGTCGTACGCCTGTTCGGCGTTCAGGCGCTGTGGATTGCCTGCGTTATCGGCTATCTCGCCTGCTTCGCCAGCCTCAATATCTATATCCAGAGCTTTGCCCGCCTGGTGTGGTCGCAGGCGCAGCATAAGCCTGCGAGCTATCTGGCCCGCCTGTCGCCGCGACAAATTCCGCGCAATGCGCTGAACGCGGTACTCGGCTGCTGCGTGATTAGCGCCTTGTGCATTTACGCGCTCAATATCAACCTGGACGCCCTGATCGTCTACGCCAACGGCATTTTTATTATGATCTATCTGCTGTGTATGCTGGCGGGCTGCCGTTTGCTGCATGGGCGTTATCGCGTGTTAGCGGCGTTTGGCAGCGTGCTGTGCCTGCTGCTGCTGGCGATGGTGGGCTGGAAGAGCCTGTACGCGTTTATCATGCTGGCGGTACTGTGGCTGTTTTTACCAAAGCGCAGGCTCGCGGAGAGAGTCACCAGGCCGGAGTGACCGGCCCGGACAATGCTAAATGTTAATCACGACGATCGTCTTTATGTTCGAGGCGGTCGCGCTCGTCATCTTTGCGCTGATATTCGCCTTCAAAGGTATCGCCGCCACCGGTTCCGGCGCTAAACCCGCCGCCCGGCATCCGACTAAAGCGCAGATGCGGCATCAGCTTTAAGGTCAGGTGCTTCTGCACCGGAGGCAACAGCAGCAGCAGCCCCAGGAAATCGGTAAAGAATCCCGGCAGAAGCAGCAGCAAACCGGCGATGATCAGCGACACGCTTTTGATCATTTCAGCGGCCGGGCTCTCTCCCGCCGCCATCTTCTGCTGCATCAGCATGAGGTTTTTAAAGCCCTGGTTTTTTACCAGCGATATCCCCACGACCGAGCTAAAGATCACCAGAATCAGCGTCAGCAGGACGCCAAGCACGTGGGCGACCTGGATAAAGATCGATATCTCAATGTAAACGTATAAAAAAACGGCAATTAACGGAATCCAACGCACCGGCGTCTCCTTCATTAACAGGCGCCAGCGTCGGCGCCCGTAGTCATAGATATGCTATTCGCATCGAAAAGATGTTGGGCCAAAACGTCGCTTTTCAATCGTAAAAAAAGCTTATTTTTTTCAAGAATAGAAAACCGGTGACTCATTTCACAGATTAATAATTCTTATAGGATTCACTACATAATAAGTGATCAGGGTGACTGATATTCGCTATTATCAGCATATGATCGTGGGCACCGGGCCGATTAAGGAAATAATCTGCGGCCAGAAAATGCGCGAGATCCCATAAATTCTGCGTATTTGGTGAATTCATAGGCAGCTTGAAAGAGAAGGTTCACATGTTAAACAACATTCGTATCGAAGAAGATCTGTTGGGCACCAGGGAAGTTCCAGCTGACGCTTACTACGGCGTCCATACTCTGAGAGCGATTGAAAACTTCTACATCAGCAACAACAAAATCAGCGACATTCCTGAATTTGTCCGCGGAATGGTGATGGTGAAGAAGGCCGCTGCGCAGGCTAACAAAGAGCTGCAAACTATCCCTAAAAGCATCGCCAACGCCATTATTGCCGCCTGCGATGAGGTGTTGAATAACGGCAAATGCATGGACCAGTTCCCGGTTGATGTGTTCCAGGGCGGGGCAGGCACCTCCGTTAACATGAACACCAACGAAGTCCTGGCGAACATCGGCCTTGAGCTGATGGGCCATCAGAAAGGCGAATATCAGTATCTCAACCCCAACGACCACGTTAACAAATGTCAGTCCACTAACGATGCTTACCCGACCGGTTTCCGCATCGCGGTCTACGCCTCCATTCTCAAACTGATCGATGCAATCAACCAGCTTGGCGAAGGTTTCCAGCAAAAGGCCGTTGAGTTCCAGGACATTCTGAAAATGGGTCGTACCCAGCTGCAGGACGCGGTGCCGATGACCCTGGGGCAGGAGTTCCACGCGTTTAACGTTCTGCTTAACGAAGAGACCAAATGCATTCTGCGCACCGCTGAGCTGCTGCTGGAGGTAAACCTCGGCGCGACCGCTATCGGCACCCGCCTGAACACTCCGGATGGTTATCAGCAGCTGGCAGTTCAAAAACTGGCGGAAGTCAGCAACCTGCCGATTGTGCCAGCCGAAGACCTGATCGAAGCCACCTCCGACTGCGGCGCCTACGTGATGGTCCACAGTTCCCTGAAGCGGCTGGCGGTAAAACTGTCCAAAATCTGTAACGACCTGCGCCTGCTCTCTTCCGGCCCGCGCGCCGGCCTGAACGAAATTAACCTGCCCGAACTGCAGGCGGGCTCTTCGATTATGCCAGCCAAGGTAAACCCGGTGGTCCCCGAGGTCGTCAATCAGGTGTGCTTCAAAGTGATTGGTAACGATACAACCGTCACCATGGCTTCCGAAGCGGGGCAGTTGCAGCTGAACGTGATGGAGCCGGTGATTGGCCAGGCGATGTTTGAATCTATCCATATTCTGACTAACGCCTGCTACAACCTGCTGGAAAAATGCGTGAGCGGCATCACCGCCAACAAAGCGGTATGCGAAAGCTACGTCTACAACTCCATTGGCATCGTCACCTACCTCAACCCGTATATCGGCCACCACAATGGCGATATCGTCGGCAAGATTTGCGCCGAGACGGGCAAGAGCGTCAGAGACGTGGTGCTTGAGCGCGGACTGCTGACCGCGGCGGAGCTGGACGATATCTTCTCCGCGCAAAACCTGATGCATCCGGCCTATAAAGCGAAGCGGTATACTGATGAAAGCGAACAGTAAAGTTTCAGGTTAAACTAATCACGGGCATGTCAGCGATGACATGCCTTTTTTGTTCTTATTGATCTACTAAATTACAACAATCCAATATCAACTTGTTAATAAAACAAGGAAGGCATATATGTTTGGTGCAGAACTCGTTATTGTCCTGCTGGCTATTTATCTGGGAGCCAGACTCGGGGGTATCGGCATCGGTTTCGCCGGTGGCCTGGGCGTCCTCGTCCTGACCCTCTTTTTTCAAATTAAACCCGGCGCGATCCCCTTCGACGTCATCGAAATCATTATGGCGGTTATCGCCGCTATTGCCGCCATGCAGGTCGCCGGAGGGATGGACTACCTGGTCAGTCTCGCCGAACGTATGCTGCGACGTCACCCCAAATACATCACCTTTCTCGCCCCGCTGGTCACCTGGTTTATGACCATACTGGCCGGAACCGGACACACTGCTTTCTCTACGCTTCCGGTGATCACCGAAGTAGCGAAAGAGCAGGGTATTCGCCCCTCGCGCCCTCTTTCCATCGCCGTGGTCGCCTCACAGATTGCGATCACCGCCTCGCCGATTTCCGCTGCGGTGGTCTTTTTTGCCGGCATCCTTGAACCGCTGGGCGTCAGCTACCTGACTCTGCTGGCAATCTGTATTCCGGTTACCCTGATTGCCGTGATGCTCACCGCCATCGTCTGTAACTTCCTCGGCTGTGAGCTAAAAGACGATCCGATTTATCAGGAGCGGCTGGCGAAAGGGGAAGTCAAGCTGCGCGGCAGCCAGGTTTTCGAGCTTAAGCCGCACGCCAGACGCTCTGTGCTGCTGTTCCTGATTGGTATCGTCGCGGTAATGTTTTACGCCACCGCCATCAGCGACACCGTCGGCCTGATTAAAGATCCGGTTCTGCCGCGCAACGAAGCGATCGTGGTATTTATGCTGACTATCGCGACATTGATCAGCATCACCTGCAAAATCGACACCGGTGAAGTACTCAACGCCAGCACGTTTAAATCCGGCATGAGCGCCTGCGTTTGCGTTCTCGGCGTCGCATGGCTGGGGGATACTTTCGTTAAAGCCCACATCAGCGATATCCAGACGGTAGCAGGCGACCTGCTGCACAACTATCCGTGGCTGCTGGCGGTCGTGCTATTCTTCGCCGCAACCCTGCTCTATTCCCAGGCAGCCACCACCAAGGCGCTGATGCCCGCCGCGCTGATGCTGGGCGTAAGCCCTCTCACCGCCATCGCCTCATTTGCCGCCGTCTCTGCGCTGTTCGTTCTGCCAACCTACCCAACCCTGCTGGCGGCGGTCGAAATGGATGACACCGGCTCCACCCGCATCGGTAAATACGTCTTCAACCACGCCTTCCTGATCCCCGGCGTCATCGCCATTACGCTATGCGTGATCCTCGGGTTTATTTTTGGCGGCATCATGCTGTAAATCTCTTCAAATTCGGGCCAGATCCTGGCCCGTTTCGTTAATCCTCCCTATCTTGCGTGCTATAGTGCCTCTTTTCGCTGATACGAGGTTCACGATGACTACGCCTGATGCTGTTGTTGTACTCTGTACCGCGCCGGATGAAGCGACCGCCCAGGACCTGGCGGCCAAAGCATTGGCGGAAAAACTCGCCGCCTGCGCCACGCTCCTGCCGGGAGCGACGTCGCTCTATTACTGGGAAGGAAAACTGGAGCAGGAGTATGAAGTGCAAATGCTGCTGAAAACCGACCTTGCCCATCAGCAGGCGCTGCTGGACTGTCTGAAGTCCCATCACCCGTATCAAACCCCTGAACTTTTGGTTCTGCCCGTTATTCACGGAGACAATGATTACCTCTCATGGCTCAACGCATCATTACGCTGATCCTGCTGCTTTGCAGCACATCGGCCATTGCCGGCCTGTTCGACGCCCCCGGTCGTTCGAACTTTGTTCCTGCTGACCAGGCTTTTGCCTTCGATTTTCAGCAGAATCAACACGATCTCAATCTGACCTGGCAAATCAAGGAGGGTTACTATCTTTACCGCAAACAGATCAAGCTGACCTCCGCCGATGCGACGTTTATCGAACCCTCGCTGCCGTCAGGCGAATGGCATGAGGACGAGTTTTACGGTAAAAGTGAAATTTACCGCCAGCGCCTGACCGTCCCGGTCACTCTGACGCACGCCGCCGCTGGCGCAACCCTTACCGTCACCTGGCAGGGCTGCGCGGATGCGGGTTTTTGCTATCCGCCAGAAACCAAAATCGTGCCGCTTGGCAAAGCGCTGGCGCGCTCCAGTAACGATGCGCACGCCGGGCAACCCAGGCTGAACCCGCCGCTGCCGCTGGAAACGCGCCCGGCGCTGCCGGTCGAGTCGCCCGACCTTCCTTCTCCCGTCGCGGACAACCACAGCGCCGATCTCCCCTTTAGCGCGCTTTGGGCGCTATTAATTGGTATCGGCATCGCCTTTACCCCCTGCGTTCTGCCGATGTATCCGCTGATTTCCGGCATCGTGCTGGGCGGTCAAAAACGCCTCTCCACCGCCCGCGCGCTGCTGCTGGCCTTTATCTACGTTCAGGGAATGGCGTTAACCTACACCGCGCTGGGTCTGGTCGTCGCCGCTGCGGGCCTGCAGTTCCAGGCAGCGCTGCAGCACCCTTATGTGCTGATCGGCCTGTCGGTCGTGTTTATCCTGCTGGCGCTGTCGATGTTTGGTCTGTTTACGCTCCAGCTGCCTTCGTCGCTGCAAACGCGTCTGACGCTGATGAGCAATAAACGCCAGGGCGGTTCACCCGGCGGCGTATTCGCCATGGGGGCGATTGCCGGATTAATCTGCTCGCCCTGTACCACCGCGCCGCTGAGCGCCATTCTGCTGTATATCGCCCAGAGCGGTAATCTGTGGCTGGGCGGTGGAACCCTGTACCTCTACGCGCTCGGAATGGGGCTGCCGCTGATCCTGGTGACCGTATTTGGCAACCGCCTGCTGCCGAAAAGCGGCCCGTGGATGGCTCACGTGAAAACCGCTTTTGGCTTCGTGATCCTCGCGCTGCCGGTATTTTTACTTGAACGCATCCTGGGAGACCTGTGGGGCCTGCGGCTTTGGTCGCTGCTTGGCGTCGCCTTTTTTAGCTGGGCGTTTATCACCTCGCTGGGCGGCACGCGCCCCTGGCTGCGTCTCGTACAAATCGCCATGCTCGGCGCCGCGCTGGTCAGCGCCCGTCCGCTGCAGGACTGGGCTTTCGATGCACCGGTCGTGCAACGGCAGTCCCATCTCCAGTTTACCCGTATCCATAGCGTCGATGAGCTCAATCAGGCGCTGGCGCAGGCGAAAGGCAAACCGGTGATGCTTGATCTTTACGCCGACTGGTGCGTGGCCTGCAAAGAGTTCGAGAAATACACCTTTACCTCACCTGAGGTTCAACAGGCCCTGAAAGATACCGTTCTGCTACAAGTGGATGTCACGAAAAATAGCGCACAAGACGCGGCGCTGCTGAAGCACCTCAGGGTGCTTGGCCTCCCCACGATTCTGTTCTTCAACGAACAGGGCGAGGAGCAGCCCGCGCAGCGTGTCACCGGGTTTATGGATGCCGCGGCATTCAGCGCCCATTTGCGCGATCGATAACCGTGAGCGACACTTTAGGAGGGAAAATGGAGGAGAAGACCGTGCAACGTGAAGAAGTCCTGGGTGAAGCCATCCAAATCCTCGAAATCGAGGGTATCGCTAACACCACGCTGGAAATGGTCGCCGAGCGCGTGGCTTACCCGCTCAATGACCTCAAACGTTTCTGGCCCGATCGCGAGGCGCTGCTGTATGACGCGCTTCGCCATCTTAGCCATCAGGTCGATGCCTGGCGCCGTCAGCTTTTACTCGACGAGTCGCTAAGCGCAGAGCAGAAACTGCTGGCCCGCTACGCCGCGCTGACCACCTGCGTTAGCAACCATCGTTATCCCGGCTGCCTGTTTATCGCCGCCTGTACTTTTTACCCGGACGCTCAGCACCCGATCCATCAGTTGGCCGAGCAGCAGAAGCAGGCTTCTCTGGCCTATACTCACGAACTGCTTAGCCAGCTGGAGGTTGACGATCCGGCGATGGTCGCGAAGCAGATGGAGCTGATCATCGAAGGTTGCCTGAGCCGCCTGCTGATCAAACGTAGCCAGACTGACGTCGATACCGCACGTCGCCTGGCAGAAGATATTTTGCGTTTTGCCCAGTGCCGGATGGGCGGTGCGCTGACCTGATTCCGATATCTTAACCGATTCATCGCGCATATAATTCCCCACTCATCGATATGCTGACAGGGTTTGATATGCGCTCTCTTCTTTGGGCTGCCATTATGGGGCTGTGTTCGACACCGCTTCTGGCAGCCTCTCCGCAAGGTTTCTCTTTCGCGCATAAAGACTGGGAGCTCGCCTGCGACAACACCGGCACCTGCCGGGCCGCAGGCTATGGCGTCACCATGGGCGAAGTCAGCGTTCTGCTGACCCGCAATGCGGGCGCGGCGCAGCACGTCGTCGCCGTTGCGACCTTCGCGCAAACCGAACGCGATATTCCGCCCGACGCCACGGTCACTCTGTTCATCGACGATCGCGACAACGGCGCCCTCGAAGCCGTCGACGAGAGCCATTTTCGCTTTGATGATAGCCAGACGTCGGCCCTGATTCAGGCCCTGGAGCATAACGGCAAAATTGAGCTGGCGATTAACGGCGAGCGCAAGGTGCTGTCCAGCGCAGGCAGCAGCGCCGCATTTCTGAAAATGGATGAGTTCCAGCAGCGCCTGGGCACCGCCGATGCGCTGATGCGTCAAGGAGATGCCGGCGATGACAACGTTTTGCCGGCGGCGCCCGCGCCGGAAATCATCGCCGCGCCGGTCATTAACAATGCCGCTGCCGCGACGCTGACGGCAAAACAGCGGCAGAAGCTTCTTCCGCAGCTAACCCCCGTGCTTAACAGCCATTGCGACGACTGGCAAAACGCCGACATCCCGGCCTCCGAGCGTCAGCTCACCGCCACCCCGCTGGATAAAAACCACACCTTGATTCAGGCCCTTTGCTGGCGCGCGGCCTACAACGACGGCTACGCCATATGGGTGGTCGACAAAGCATTTATGACTCAGCCTCAGCTGATCGCTACCGACGCCTCCAGCTATGGCGATGGCGTGCTTACCTTTTTCAACAAGGGCCGCGGTATTGCCGACTGCATCAGCGGAGAAGAGCGCGTGTGGGACGGCCGGACCTTTGTTCAGAGCCTGAAATACACCACCGGCGACTGCCGGGAAATCGCCCCCGGCGGCGCATGGATGCTGCCCACTTTCGTCAGTCAGGTTATCCCCAGGCAGCAAAAAGAAGCCGATAATAATGCGCTGAAAGCGCTGTATAACGCCGTGTTAAAAGAGCAGAAGGTCAACCCTGAACTGGATCTGAATAAGATCGCCGAACAGTTTCCCCTCGGCGGCAAGGTCAGCCATTTTACGCTGACCTACGCGGACGACTCTCTGGTCTCGACGAGCAAACCTTCCGCCGATATCAGCGATGATGAGTGGCAGGCGTTTCTCCAGTCTGATATCAGCGCCGACTCCGAAAACGGCAAAGTCAGCTTCACCCTGGTGGATCTCGACGGTGACGGCAGACGCGATTTAATTATCGATAGCTACGTCGGCGGCACTGGACTCTTTAGCTATACCGGAGTCTTAAAACGCAACGACGACGCTTTCGAAACGGTCAACAGCGACGATAGCGGCAACGGCGATGATTTTGACGCAGGGGTTCCCGGCGCGCTTTTTTCCCTTAACGGCCGCGGCGCCAACCAGTGGAGCCAGTGGGTACGCATTAATGGCCAGGTTTATGCCCTCTGGTACAACGGTCAGTTTGGCGAAGATAATCTCTATTTATTGCGCCCGTTTGCCCCCTCGGGCAGTAGCGCGCCTGCGGTGACGATCCGCTATCGCTACACTCTCAATGACATCCGCTCGCCGGAAAAAGGCCAGCCGCTGACGCCCGCGTTAAGCGACGGGGAAAAAACGGATCTGCTGAAGTCGCTGGAGGTGATGCAGAGCAGCCTGCTTAAGGATAAGCCGCAGAGCGACGGCGAAGCGCCAATCTGCCCTATTCCCCCGGGCACGTCGGCCGACGATGCGGAAAGTTACTATAGCGGCGTGGCGTCTAACTATATTTATGAAACCGTCGCCTATATTCCGGTCTGGCTGAATGATAAATGTTTTATCGGCACCATCTTTAGCCACCACGGCGCATATCGTCACGGCGTCGACGCGGAAATTACCATCAGCTCGCCGCGCGATGACGAAGACGTCGTCGGCGACTACGCGATCTCCGGACTTCGCCGCGCGATCTCAGTGACCAGCGGCTGGAAGAACCGCGAAGGCGATAACGGCATGATGTAATTTCCCGCAGAATAGCGCGCTCAGACGCAGAATTGCCGCAAAGTTAAGCAACCGGTAGATAAATCGAGAAATTTGATTGACGGAGCGTACGGATTACGGTTTAATGCGCCCCGTTGCCCGGATAGCTCAGTCGGTAGAGCAGGGGATTGAAA
>NZ_JBEAIU010000049.1:0-36883 GCF_040065135.1 Klebsiella sp. CN_Kp066
CCCCGTTACACAAAATGCAGAGATGGCTTGCATAACGGGAGGTGTCCATATACGGCTAAGCGCAGCGCAGACCGGGAGAGCGCCATTCTGCGTTTTGCCAAAAGGTCATAACAGGCCCCAACTGTTATAGGGAAAAACAGCGTTTCTGTTCCTGCAACCCGTTATCAACGAAGCCTAGAATTGCGCTGAGTCAATTTTGTTGCGGAGTTCTGCATGTTCGGTCTTGATGCATTCCACCTGGCGCGGATCCAGTTCGCTTTCACCGTGTCATTTCATATTATCTTCCCCGCCATCACCATCGGGTTAGCCAGCTACCTGGCGGTACTGGAAGGCTTATGGTTAAAAACCAAAAACCCGACCTGGCGTTCGCTGTACCACTTCTGGTCAAAAATCTTCGCCGTTAACTTCGGCATGGGGGTCGTCTCCGGCCTGGTGATGGCCTACCAATTCGGTACCAACTGGAGCGGATTCTCGGAATTCGCCGGGAGCATTACCGGCCCGCTGCTGACCTATGAGGTTCTGACCGCCTTCTTCCTTGAGGCCGGATTCCTCGGCGTGATGCTGTTCGGCTGGAACCGTGTCGGACCTGGCCTGCACTTTTTCGCCACCTGTATGGTCGCGCTGGGGACGATTATCTCCACCTTCTGGATCCTTGCATCTAATAGCTGGATGCAAACGCCGCAGGGATTTGAGATCGTCAATGGTCAGGTGGTGCCGGTGGACTGGCTGGCGGTGATTTTTAACCCGTCTTTCCCTTACCGCCTGCTGCATATGTCGGTGGCGGCTTTCCTCAGCAGCGCGCTGTTCGTCGGCGCGTCGGCAGCCTGGCACCTGCTGCGAGGGAACAATACCCCCGCCGTCCGCGCGATGTTCTCCATGGCGCTGTGGATGACGCTGATTGTCGCCCCCATTCAGGCGCTGATTGGCGATATGCACGGGCTGAATACGTTGAAACACCAGCCGGCCAAAATCGCCGCCATTGAAGGACACTGGGAGAACGCGCCCGGAGAGCCCACCCCGCTGCTGCTGTTCGGCTGGCCGGATATGCAGCAGGAGCGTACCCGCTATGGCCTGGAGATCCCGGCTCTCGGCAGCCTGATTCTCACCCACAGCCTGGATAAGCAGGTGCCGGCGCTGAAGGAGTTCGCCCCGGAAGATCGCCCTGACTCCACCATCGTATTCTGGTCCTTCCGCCTGATGGCCGGGCTCGGCATGCTGATGATCCTGCTGGGCGCGCTGGCCTTGTGGCTACGCTATCGCGGCCGCCTCTATCACAGCAGGCCCTTTTTACGCTTTGCGCTATGGATGGGACCTTCGGGACTTATCGCGATTCTGGCGGGCTGGGTGACCACCGAAGTGGGCCGCCAGCCGTGGGTCGTCTATGGCGTTCAGCGCACCGCTGATGCCGTCTCCGCTCACGGCGACCTGCATATGTCGATCAGTCTGCTGACTTTTATCGTTGTCTACGGTTCGGTGTTCGGCGTCGGCTACAGCTATATGCTACGCCTGATTCGCAAAGGTCCGCAGACCGCGCAGCCACCGGCCTCCGGTACGCCAGCGCGTCCACTCTCCGCCGCTACGGGCCATGAACAGCAGAAGGAGTTCCGCTAATGGGTATCGATTTATCGGTTATTTGGTTTGTTATCATTGTCTTCGCCACCCTGATGTATATCGTAATGGATGGCTTTGACCTGGGCATTGGCATTTTATTCACCACTACCCGGGACACGGCGGACCGCGACGTGATGGTAAACAGCGTCGCCCCGGTCTGGGACGGCAATGAAACCTGGCTGGTGCTTGGCGGCGCGGGGCTGTTTGGCGCATTTCCTCTGGCCTACGCGGTCATTATCGATGCGCTGGCGATCCCGCTCACCCTGATGTTGATCGGTCTTATTTTTCGCGGCGTTGCCTTTGAATTTCGCTTTAATGCGACGCCATCGCATCGTCCATTCTGGGATCGCGCTTTTATGGTCGGTTCCCTTCTGGCCACCTTCACCCAGGGCATGGTGGTCGGAGCGGTGATCAACGGTTTCCCGGTCAACGGCCGCAGCTTCAGCGGCGGGATGTTTGACTGGTTTACGCCGTTTACCCTGTTCTGCGGCCTGGGGCTATGCGTTGCCTACGCGCTGCTGGGTGCCAGCTGGCTGGTGATGAAAAGCGAAAATGCGCTCCACCGCAATATGCGCATGACCGCGCGCGGCTTGCTGTTGGCGCTGCTGGCGGTCATTGTCGCCATCAGCATCTGGACGCCGCTGGCGCAACCGGCCATCGCCCGGCGCTGGTTTAGCCTGCCTGACCTATTCTTCCTGCTGCCGGTACCGCTGCTGGTGGCGGCGATCGGCGCCTGGCTCTGGCGAACGCTTCGCAACAGCGCCAGCCACCTGCTGCCTTTTACTCTCACGCTGGGGCTGATCTTCCTCGGCTTTAGCGGGCTGGGGATCAGTATCTGGCCGCATATTATTCCGCCGGACATTACCCTCTGGCAGGCCGCCGCGCCGCCGCAAAGCCAGGGCTTTATGCTGGTTGGCGCGCTGCTTATTCTGCCGGTGATCCTCGGCTACACCTTCTGGAGCTACTACGTTTTTCGCGGCAAAGTTCAACACGGCGAGGGGTATCACTGATGCAACGAGTATGGCTTAAGCGAGCGGTATGGATGATAGTGCTGTGGGGAGGCAGCGTGCTGGCGCTGGGAGCGGTGAGCATGGGGTTTCGGCTGCTGATGACGGCCGCCGGGCTGAAGGTTTGAGCCGCCCGTGACGTTATTTTAGTCGGCCCGACGGCTCCACCGTCGGGCTTTTTTTCGCCATCCGTCAGGGAGCGCTGACAAAGGCTTTTCCCATCTTTGATAAACGCGGAAATAAGCTCAACAACTCCCTGGCATAGTAGCCCCACTCACCGACAGAAGGGAAAAGATATGCTCAGAAGATACGTTTCAGCGCTACTGCTGGTGTGCGCCCTGTTTTCCGGCCACGTGCTGGCCCACCAGCACGGACACGATTTCTTCCCGGTACAGGGCCTCGAGCAGCAGCTACAGCACGAAGCCGATAGCGATGAGCTACGCAGCCAGAGCGAAGAAGCCGCGTCCGATCTGCGCGAACATCACCGCTGGCAAAATGCGCGAAAGCCGAAAATGCACTTCTATCCCTAAGACCTGTCAGTCATCAGGCGCCCTTGCGTTTCGGCAGGGTTTTCATCAGCTCATCCGGGCTGACGGACGCCACGATGCTGCCCGGTAGCGGCATTTTAAGGATATGATTTTTTATCTTACCGACGACGTGCATTTCGCAGGGGCGGCAGTCAAATTTCAGCGTCAACACTTCATCGCCGTGAATCAACTGCATCGGCGTAGCTTTCCAGCTTTTAATCGACCCTTTAGCCTGTTTCGGACACAGATTAAAAGCAAAGCGCAGGCAGTGCTTAGTGATCATGACCGGCACATCGCCCTTCTCCTGATGCGCTTCATAGGCGGCATCGATCAGCTGCACGCCGTAACGCTGGTAAAACTCGCGCGCCTTATGGTTGTAGACGTTCGCCAGAAACGACAGGTGCGTTTCCGGATAGACCGGCGGCGGGACGGAAACCGGCTTGCGGCAACCGCGCACCACGGCTTTCAGCCGCGCGTCATCCAGCATATCTACGGTTTCCCGACGCAGCTGGTTCAACAGGCTGTTCGGCACGAATAGCGCACCCGGCAGGTTAATTTCCATGTTGCGCGAGTAGTAAAGGGTCTGGCCCAGCTTCGCCAGGCCGTCGCGCAGATTCGTCAGCGCTTTCTCCGCCTGGGTCGCTTCGGCAAAATCGCCGTCCAGAGTATGGGTGACGCTGACGCCCTCCTCGCTGGTCATGGTTAAGACCAGCTGTTCCTGCCAACCGCTCAGTTCGATATCCACCGCGATGCGACGCTCGCTGGAGGTTTTTAGCAGCGCCTGCTGCCAGTTATGATCGAGGTTGCGGTTTAGCGGCTGATGCGGGCGCACTTTGTGTAAATCCGCGGGCATCTCGTTCGGCCATACGCGGTAGCGATTTTCGCCCGTTTTTTCAACCGTGTTGGCGCGAAAGCCAACAACCTCACGTTTGATCATCACGTTCAGGCCGTCGCCGTTGGTCAGGGCTTCGCTCACCTCAACGTCGAGAAAATCCTTGCCTACTTTCAGCACTTCACCCACCGGCAGGCCAATAAACTTCGGCGAATCAAACGCGCCGATATCGCCTTTGCGGGCGTTGACAAAATAGTCGGTGCTGCCGCGATGGAAGGTTTTATCCGTGGACGGGATGAAGAAGTGCTCCGTACGTCCCAACGACGAGCGGGCCAGATCGCCGCGATCTTCAATGATGGCGTCAAGCATCTGGCGATAATGCGCGGTAATATTCTTCACATAGCTCATGTCTTTGTAGCGTCCCTCAATCTTAAAGGAACGCACTCCGGCATCGATCAGCGCGGCCAGGTTGGCGGTCTGATCGTTGTCTTTCATCGACAGCAAATGCTTTTCATAGGCCACCACGCGGCCCTGGTCATCTTTCAGGGTATAGGGCAGACGGCAGGCCTGCGAGCAGTCGCCGCGGTTGGCGCTGCGCCCGGTCTGAGCATGGGAAATATTGCACTGACCGGAATAGGCCACGCACAGCGCTCCGTGGATAAAGAATTCGATGGTCGCGTCGGTATTATCGTAAATCGCTTTGATCTGCTGAAGATTCAGCTCGCGGGCGAGGACGATTTGGCTGAAGCCGACATCGGAAAGAAATTTCGCTTTCTCCACGCTGCGAATATCGCACTGGGTGCTGGCATGCAGCTCAATCGGCGGAATATCCAGCTCCAGCACGCCCATATCCTGGACAATCAGCGCGTCCACGCCGGTTTCGTACAGATCGGTTATCAGACGTTGCGCCGGTTCCAGTTCATCATCATGAAGAATGGTGTTCAGGGTCACGAACACCTTCGCGCCGTAGCGGTGAGCAAATGGCACCAGTCCGGCGATGTCGCTCAGGCTATTGCTGGCGTTGTGACGCGCGCCGAAGCCCGGTCCGCCGATATAGACCGCATCCGCGCCGTGTAAAATCGCTTCACGGGCGATCCCGGCATCCCGGGCAGGACTCAATAGTTCAAGATGATGGTTTTGCAGGCGCATACGCTCGTCGTTATCCATTATAGGGGGTCGAAATGGCGGCTATTGTAGTCAGAACTGCGCGCAGACCAAAACATTTTCCACCGCCGCCGCAGGGGGAATTTTCACTTTTCAGCAAAGTATTGAAGGAAAAGATATTTCCCACAAAAAGCGCCTGAGGATACAGTCATCGCGTATTCCGGATTTTCCTCGTCACGTTGTGATTTGTTGTCTCAGTCATTTGCCTGGCCGCGAGTTTGCTCGCGGCTTTTTTATTGTGCTTTTGGGTAGTGGATCAGCGAATGGAAATGGGCGGTCTGCGCGCCGCTATTGCGGTAGGCGTGCGCTAAATCACCGGCGAAACGCCGCCCTTCCCCTGGCTGCAGCGACAGCCACTCGCCCTGCAGGCACAGATCCAGCACGCCGCTAATCACCACCACATGTTCGATAACCCCTTCCTCGTGCGGCGTGGACTCGCTTAGCGCGCCGGGCGCCAGGGTAATGGAGAAGTGATAGAAACGCAGCACCGGGTCCCAGGGAAAAACAGGCGTCACAACCATCGCCTGCTGCTGCGGGTCGAAGGCGGCTGGTTCAGCGCTATCATCGGCGATAATAAAGGCGGAAAACGGTACGTTCAGGCCGGTGGCAATTTTCCACAGCGTCGCCACGGTCGGACTGGATTCGTTACGTTCAATCTGGCCCAGCATGGCTTTCGATACGCCGGTTTCTTCCGCCAGGCGCGACAGGCTCCAGCCGCGCTGCTGGCGCAGCGTTTTTAGCGTCGCCGACAGATGTTGCGCAATATTCATTCAACCTCCCAATAATATCTGAAGGAATTATACGCATATTCACCTGATTCTACAGGGGGTCACTTAGTATGCGTTTTTCAGAACCATCCGCCATTCAGGATATGAGCGATTTCAAAAAGCGTTTTCTGACTTCTTTATAGCCGTTGTTCTGATAAAACTTATGCGCCTGTTCCCGTCGTTCGCTGCTGGAGAGTTCAATTTGGCGACAACCGCTGGCGGCCGCGATCCGTTCGGCTTCCACAAGTAATATTCGCCCCACTCCCATACCCCGGCATGACTCATCAATCACCAGCGCCGAAATTAACCCCCAACGTCCTTTTTCATGCATCGGGTCAATCAGGTTCACTACAATCACCCCGGATAAACGTTCTTTTACCTGGGCAATCAACGCGTAGCGGTAGGGGTTTTGTTCCCGTAATAAGGATTGCAGGTTGTCTAAATCTGTCGGATAGCCGAGCTGTTGAAAAAGCACGAGCAGGCCGGGAGCATCGGCCTCCTTAGCTGTTCTGGTCGTAACCATGATCGCTTGTTTCCTTGGTAATTGATTGACAGTGATATCTATTGCGTGCCGCTCAGTATTGTCAAGATCGGATGCCCTCGTTTGTTCTGTCTCCCTCTCACGAGCCATACCGTGGGACTACAACAAAGCCAGTTGTGCGCTATAACGCACAATGCTACATTACAAAAACCGTTATAACGCACAAGGTAATGTTTATGCGCTCTTTTACTCTGCCTTTTCCGACTCTGCTTGCCGGTTTTGTCGCGGTCTTAGTCGGCTACGCCAGTTCTGCCGCCATTATCTGGCAGGCAGCGGCGGCGGCAGGCGCCGATGCTTCGCAAATCGCCGGCTGGATGACCGCCTTAGGCCTGGGAATGGGTGTGAGTACCCTGGCGCTCACCTTATGGCGAAAGGTACCAATCCTGACGGCGTGGTCAACGCCCGGGGCGGCGCTGCTGGTTAGCGGCCTGCACGGCGTCACGCTGGCGCAGGCGATTGGCGTGTTTATCTTTGCTAACGGCTTAATCGTACTGTGCGGCGTAACCGGTCTGTTTGCCCGGCTGATGAAAATCATTCCCCATTCGCTGGCGGCGGCGATGCTGGCCGGTATTTTGCTGCGTTTTGGTATGCAGGCTTTCTCCAGCCTGCAGGGCAATCTGCTGCTATGCGGCAGCATGTTAGCCGCCTGGCTGATATGCAAAGTCTGCCTTCCCCGATTTGCCGTGGTGACCGCCCTGCTGGCGGGAAGCGCGGTGGCCGCCCTCAGCGGAGATGTGACAGCGTCACAAATCAGCTGGCGCTTTGTCGCCCCCGCTTTTATCGCTCCTGAATTTACGCCCGCGCTGCTGCTTAGCGTCGGCGTACCCTTTTTCCTTGTTACCATGGCTTCGCAGAATGCCCCCGGCTTTGCTACCCTGCAGGCTTCGGGCTATCGGGTTCCGGCTTCATCGCTGATCGTGGCGACCGGCGGTCTGGCGCTGCTGCTGTCGCCGTTTGGCGTCTACTCGATCTGTATCGCCGCGATTACGGCCGCGATTTGCCAAAGCCCGGAAGCCCATCCGGACCCGCAAAAGCGCTGGCTCGCGGCGGCGGCGGCGGGCGTTTTTTATCTGCTGGCGGGAATCTTCGGCGGCTCCATCACTTCGTTGATGTCGGCGCTGCCGGCGGCATGGATCCAGATGCTTGCCGGACTGGCGCTGCTGGGCACCATCGGCGCCAGCCTGTTTCAGGCGCTCAATCATGAGCGTGAACGCGATGCCGCGGTGGTGACTTTTCTGGTCACCGCCAGCGGCGTGGAGCTGGCCGGTATCGGCTCTGCTTTTTGGGGGCTGGTTCTCGGCGGCGTCAGCTACGTTTTACTGTCAGCGCTGCGCCGCGCGTAGCTGCGAGGGCGTCAGGCCGGTGGCGCTTTTTACCCGATTGCTAAAGTGGCTGGCGCTGCTAAAACCGCAGGCCATAGCAATATCGGTTAACGGCAGCAGACTGCGGGTAATGAGCGCCTGCGCTTTAACCATCCGGCGCTGCATCACGTACTGATGCGGCGCCATTTTCATTGACTGGCGGAACATCCGCGCAAAATGGTATTCGCTGAGCGCCGCTTCCTGCGCCAGATCGGCAAGGGTGAGCGGCCGGTCGAGGCTCTCCTCAATCCATGCCAGCAGATTACGCAAGACGTGCGGCGCCAGGCCGCCGGTCACCGTCGGCAAACGCCACTGAACGTTTGAATAATGCTGAATCAAGTGCGTGAGCAGCAGCGTGCTGGCGGAACTCAACGTAAGGTGGTTCGCCTGCTGCTGCCAGTCGTTGTCCAGCAGAAACTGGCGATAGACAGCGGTAATTTTGTCATCGCTGGAAAAGGTTTTTTCCTGCAGCGTGAACGAAGCCGGACTACGGTCCCAAATCTGCTCGCCTACCCGGCGGAGATGTTCATCGGTGCAGTAAAGGTGGACAAAAGAGAGGTCGCCGCGAATATCCCATGTGCTCTCATCGCCTTTCGGCATCAGGCAGAAACGGTCGGGCCCGCCGCCGTTTTTCCAGCCATGTGGCGTCTTCTGGTAGCTTTCGTAGCCATCGGCAATATACAGGCTCAGAGTGTGGTGATCGCTTTGTACCGTTATGGTATCGAGATTGTTATACCACGCCGCCAGCTGAATCCCGGAGTTGAGCTTAACCGTCTCCCGCAGCACGGCATTTTTTTGACGCAATGTTTCGAAAGTCCCGTAAGCCATAGCCTTCACAGTTCAGTTTCCGCAGATCCCTAGTCTAAGAAGAGTCGCTGACGGATACCAGCTTTCGCCCGCCGCCAACGCAAAATAAGCGCAAGAATTTGCAAGTCGGCAACACGTGGATGACAGCGCGGAGCATGGCGAGGCTGCAAAATGACGGGTACAACACTCACAGGAGAGACATTTTGAACGCATTACTCTACGGGTTAGTCGTCGTTATCTGGGGTACGACATGGATTGCTATCTTTTTGCAGCAGGGGCCGGTCGCCGCGCCGGTGTCTATTTTCTGGCGTTTTGCCGTCGCCAGCATCACCATGCTGACCATTCTGCTGGTTACCCGCCGTCTTCGCCCGCTGGCCGCCCGGGACCATCTTTTCTGCCTGCTGCAGGGCTGCTGCGTCTTCTGCTTTAATTTCTGGTGCTTCTATACCGCCGCTGCGTATATCAATACCGGGCTGGAGTCGGTGATCTTCTCCATGGCGGTGCTGTTTAACGCGATTAACAGTTTTCTCTTTTTCCGCCAGCAGCCGCCGGGCCGTTTCTGGCTGGCCGCCGCGCTGGGTCTGGCGGGCATCGTAACGCTCTTCTGGGATGATTTGTGGGCCAACGGCCTCAATGCATCGCTGCTGCTCGGTATTGCGCTCAGCGCATTAGGCACCTACGGATTTTCGCTCGGCAATATGCTCAGCCTTCGCCACCAGCGCCGCGGCCTGGAAACCTTGACCACCAACAGCTGGGCAATGCTTTACGGCACGCTGGTCATGGGCGCTATCGCCCTGGTACGCGGCGATAGTTTTGCCCCGCAGTGGACGCTAAGCTATATGGGCGCGCTGCTGTATCTGGCGGTGTTTGGCTCGGTGATCGCTTTCGGCGCCTATTTCACGCTAGTGGGGCGAATCGGCGCCAGCAAAGCCGCCTACAGTACCCTGTTATTTCCGCTCGTCGCGCTGACGATTTCCACCTTTTATGAGGGCTACGTCTGGCATAGCAACGCCGTCGCCGGGTTAGCGCTGATTCTGCTCGGCAATCTGGTGATGTTTGCTCGCCCGGAGCAGTGGCTGCTGCGGCGCAGGCTGGCCTGAGTTCGCTCGGATCGCTGCTGACGTTCGCGCTGCCGTCGAGGAGAAATGAAAAAGGCGCTATCAACCACTAGCGCCTTTATTCACGGATACGCCTGATTAACGGTTATTAGGGTCGAATTTCACCGCGTCAATCGCCATATCATCGATCACCTGCTTCAGGGTCTCGACGGTGAGCGGCGTATTTTCGTTGGACAGGTTTTTACCTTCGCCCTTACGGACCACTTTGATAACCGGCTTTTTGGTCGCCGCGTCAATCAGCTCACCTTCAAAGAACAGGTTGGTGTCCATGGTACGGTGACCGGTTGCCGCCTGGGTACCGGCGATAATCATCGCCACCGGAATCACTTCGTAGAACTGCAGGCCTTCTTTGCTGGAATCCACGCCGGTGATGGCGCCGCGGAAGATCAGGCTGCGTTTCCCTGCGGTGGTAGCCAGCGGTTTACGCTCGGAAATAGCCTGTTTCATCTCTTTGTTGGTGTAATTCAGGATATCGCTGAGCGCCTTTTCGCCAACCTGGGTTGTCGGTTTAGGGACCGGATAATAGGTGATGGGGTTATAAACGATATTGTCATAGTTGTTCGGATTGTAATCCGCAGAAATCCAGCGCAGCTCCGGTTTACCGGAAGCGGAGGTGGTTTCTTTTAGACCAGAGTAATCTTTTAAAAAACCGGAATATTGTTCAGGTTTAGCCAGTTTTGATGAACAACCGGCCAAGGCTAACAGGCCAGCCAGCGCGGCGACCTTAAAAAATAACTGAGTACGCATATAGGTTGATCCCTGTGAATACCATCTATCGGCAAGTGTTATAGCAAAAGACAGGGGTAAGTTTTGTGGCAAAAGTGGTGGTACGTCAAGTAGCGTAAAAAAATAAACCCGCCGCTGCCGGCGGGCCGTTTTTTCGTATTTATTTTATATCAACCTGATAAAAAATATGCTTGCCGAAGGGGTCGATTTCGTAACCAGAAACGTTTTTACGTACCGGTTCAAAAATAGTCGAGTGGGCAATCATCACCGCCGGCATCTGGTCGTGCATCATCTGCTGCGCCTGCAGATAGAGCGTCTCGCGTTTTTGGCGATCGGTTATCGATTTCGCCTCGGCGATGAGGTTATCGAACGGCTGATAGCACCATTTCGCCGAGTTAGAGCCGCCGTTTGCCGACTGGCAGGTAAACAACGGGCCAAAGAAGTTATCCGGGTCGCCGGTCGCGGTGGTCCAGCCCATCAGCGCCGCCTGGTGTTCACCATCCTTAACCCGCTTTAAGTATTCACCCCACTCATAGGTTGTGATCTTAGTTTGCACGCCGATTTTCGCCCAGTCGGCCTGAATCATCTCGGCCATGCGTTTGGCGTTCGGATTATAAGGACGCTGCACCGGCATCGCCCACAGGTCGATGGTTATCGGCCCGGAAACGCCCGACTCCGCCAGCAGCGCTTTCGCTTTCTGCGGGTCATACTCGTAATCTTTAAGCTGGCTATCCGCGCTCCATACCCCCGGCGGCAGCAGGTTTTTCGCCGCCGTACCGGTGCCGTGGAAGACCGCTTCAATGATCGCCGGTTTATTGATCGCCATCGCTAAGGCTTGGCGCACCTTGACGTTGTCCAGCGGCGCTTTTTGCGTATTAAACGCCAGGAAACCGGTGTTGAGGCCCGCTTTGCTCATCAGATTGATCGCGTTGTTCTCTTTCATTCGCGGCAGGTCTGCCGGATTGGGGAACGGCATTACCTGGCACTCGTTTTTCTCCAGCTTGGCGTAACGCACTGAAGCGTCCGGCGTGATGCTGAAAATCAGGCGATCGATATGGGCTTTCCCCTGCCAGTATTCCGGGAAAGCGGTGAAGAGAATGCGGGAATCTTTTTGATACTGTGCGAGTTTGAACGGACCGGTGCCAATCGGGTCCATGTCCACGCGTTCTGGCGTGCCGGCTTTTAACATCGCATCGGCATATTCCGCCGATAAAATAGAGGCAAAATACCAGGCAAGATCGGCGACAAAGGGTGCTTCAGGATGCGCTAATGTAAAACGCACCGTATATTCATCAGGCTTATCGATTGCGGTAATTAACTGACCAAACTCCAGGCTTTCAAAATTAGAATAATTGCCGTTGGAGACATTGTGATAAGGATGATGAGGATCTTTTTGCCGCATAAATGAAAAAATAACATCATCGGCATTTAAATCGCGGCTGGGTTTGAAATATTTATTACTCTGGAATTTAACGCCTTTACGTAAATGGAAAGTATAAACTTTGCCATCTTCGCTAACTTCCCAGCTTTCGGCCAGGCTCGGCACTAATTCCGTAGTACCGGCTTTAAAGTCAACCAGCCGGTTATAGACCGGTACCGCGCTGGCATCCACGCTGGTTCCCGAGGTATAGAGTTGAGGGTTAAAGTTTTCCGGCGATCCTTCTGAACAGTAGACCAGCGTTTTTGCGCTAATAGCCGAGCTGGCCGTCAGGGCCGCTACCGCCAGAGCAAGCGTCGTGAATCTGCGTTGCATATGTTTTCCTTTTTAATTTGTCAGCTAATGAATAGCTTGTTGTTTTCCCTTTCATACATAACACTAAAGCCTGATTGCAAACACCTGAAAACTCGAATAAAGAAGGAATCACTATGTCATCAGCCCTGGCCAGTCAATTAACCCAACGCTTCTTTCGCTATCTGGCGATAACCAGCCAAAGCGATCCGCGAGCGTCCACCCTACCCACCACCGCCGGGCAACACGCGATGGCGCAGGCCCTTGCGGATGAGCTACGCCAGCTTGGGCTGGATGACATTGTGATTGACGAACACGCCACCGTGACGGCGGTGAAAAAAGGCAATGTCCCAGGCGCGCCGCGGATTGGCTTTATTACCCACATCGATACCGTTGACGTTGGTTTGTCACCGGAGATTCATCCACAAATTCTGCGCTTCACTGGTGAAGATCTCTGTTTGAACAGCGAGAAAGATATCTGGCTGCGCGTCGTCGAGCATCCGGAAATCCTCGCTTATCCCGATGAAGAGATTATTTTTAGCGACGGTACCAGCGTGCTCGGGGCGGATAACAAATCCGCCGTCACGGTGGTGATGACGGTGCTGGAAAACCTCACGGCGGAGCATCGCCACGGCGATATCGTGGTGGCCTTTGTGCCGGATGAAGAAGTGGGTCTGCGGGGAGCGAAAGCGCTGGACCTCTCGCGCTTTGCCGTCGATTTTGCGTGGACCATCGACTGCTGCGAGCTCGGCGAAATCGTCTATGAGAACTTTAACGCCGCCGCCGCGGAGATCCGTTTTACCGGCGTCACGGCCCATCCGATGTCATCAAAGGGCGTACTGGTGAACCCGCTGCTGATGGCCACCGATTACATGAGCCATTTCGATCGCCAGCAAACGCCGGAATATACGGCCGGACGCGAAGGCTACGTGTGGTTTAACGGCATCCAGGGCGATCAAAATAGCACCCTACTGCAGGCCAGCATCCGCGACTTCGATCTCGCCAGCTTTAATCGCCGCAAGCAGCAGATCGGCGAAGTGGCGCAAAAAATCGCCGCGCAGTATCCAACCGGTAAGGTGGAATTTCACGTCAGCGATACCTACAGCAACATTAGCAATGCGATTGGCGAAGATCGCCGCGCGATTGATCTGATGTTCGAAGCAATGGAAAGCTTAGGCATTACGCCGAAACCAACGCCGATGCGCGGCGGCACCGACGGCGCGGCCCTGTCGGCAAAAGGGGTGTTAACGCCAAACTTCTTCACCGGCGCGCATAACTTCCACTCGAAGTTTGAATTTCTGCCGCTGCGCGCCTTTGAAGCCTCTTATCAGACCGCGTTCCAGCTCTGCCTGTTAGCCGCGCGTTAGGCCGGTTTGCGCGCCAGCATGGTGGCGAAACGCAGCTTGATGCGATTGCCGTTGGCGTCGGTGCGGTGGAGTTCTCCGACGTCTTCGTTGTACTTGAGGAACGCCCAGCCCTGGTAGTAGTGGCTAAGTTCACCCGGTTTAAAGGCGAACGGGAAGCCAACGGTGCACGGATAATCGTCGGTATCCATAGCGGCAACGATCAGATTGTAGCCGCCGGGTTTGGTACAGCGTTGCATATTGGCGATAAGACCCGGGATGGTCTGTGCATCAAGGAACATCATCACCACGGTGGAAAGAATAAAGTCATACTCGCCATCAAAGCTCAGGGCGTTAAGATCCTTAATCGCCGTCCGCAGATTCTCCAGCCCTTCCGCCTGACGAATGCTCTCAAGATTACCGATGCTGGCAGGGTTTTTGTCCCACGCGGTAACATCAAACCCGTTGGCTGCCAGATACAAGCTATTGCGACCGTTGCCGCAGCCCAGATCCAGCGCCCTGCCCGGGGCGATCAGCGTGGCGGCGTGCAGCACCTCCGAATGGGTGCGGGTCATGCCGTATTTATCGGTAAAGTAGTTTTCGTCACGAAGCGTCATGATTAATCCTTATTTTTTAATAATGCGTCGCGTTCAACGCGAATAAGCAGTTTACCGCGCACCAGCAGCAAGAAGGTACGAACCAGCAGCAGGCCGACGATCAGATTGGTAAACAGAAACAGCGGGAACGCCAGAGTATGGAAAAAGCCGCCCGGATGCTGATGACCGAGATGCAGCCCGGTCGTCGCCAGCGCGGAGATGCCAAATGAGAAGCTCCAGAAAGAGGCGTTAAACGGCTGGCGTAGATACCAGGGCATCAGCCGCAGCATAAACAGCAGCTGGAGCAGACCATAGCCGAACAGCAGCTTAGCGAAGGTATCCGCCTCGCCGCCGTTTACGCTCAGCCAGGCGCTGCACGCCACCAGCGCCGGCGCCAGCTGAATGCCGAGCGAAGTCCGCATCGCCGTCGGCAGTTCGCCATCGCTGCGCAGGCGCTGCAGGATAACCGGCTCCAGGCTTAGCCAGGAGAAGATCCCGGCGCCAAGAAACACCAGTCCGGCGTCGTTAAAGCCCAACGCGCCGCAGGCCATGGCGCTGATAAAGTTATTCGCCACCGTCGGTAGATAGAGACCCGGCGTAGTTGCCTCGCCGGGATGTTTCCCCCGCCATAATCCGGCGCTCTGCCATGCCGAATAGCTCAGCTGCAGCACCACCCCAATCGCGAATAATACCAGCGACAGCGGCCGCAGCCAGGGAACAAAGCCGATGGCGACCAGCATGGTGGTCGCCGGAAACAGGCTGACAAAACTGCTGGCCACCGGATGTCGCATCTCCTGCAGTACGCTGTGCGGGAAACGGACCGCCCGGGTAATAAATGCCAGCGCCAGCAGTAGCCAGATGAGCGTAGCCGCGATCACCAGGGCGTCACCGACGACCCGGCTCACCGGCCAGATGGTGCTGGCGTAGCGCCAGGCGAAGCCCATGCCGATAATGCCCAGTACCATACCAAAATAGCCCGCCGGAAGATTCAGCACCCGGCTCGCGCGCTGCGTTTTATTCATTTTGTTTAAAATTTAAAATTATATTAAGTTGCATTTTAAAGGAACCTTCAAAAACGCGCTACGGAGTTTTTTGCTATGTTTATGTTAACCATACGTAATGAGATAGTCAGATGCGCAAATATTACCTCAGCGAGAAGGTTCGCCAGTTTCACTATGAGGCCGACGGCAACAAACATAGCGTAAATCTGCGGCAAATTGTCGCCTTACGTGATTTCGCTGACGTAAAAAGCGGTGATGAAGGCGGCTGGCTGGACGATGAAGCAGCCCTTAGCCACGAGGGCGCGTGCTGGATTTATGATCCTAATAGCGCCGTATTTGCCGGGGCAAAAATTGAGGGCAATGCGCGCTTAACCGGCGAGTGCATTATCAGCCATGGGGCCATCGTCAACGGTAACGCTTGTCTGGATAGCGCCGCAGTGAGCCATAATGCGCAAATAGGTGACAACGTCACCGTTTCACACTCGCACATTCGCGGGTGCTGCCACCTGGCCGACCACGCGCGGATCCTCCCCCACTGTTTAATTATCGCCGCTCAAGGTCTGACTGCCGACAACGATAAAATCCTGCGCATTTATCAGCGGGCCACGGTCAGCGCATCGCGCGTCGTTCACCAGGCACAAATTTACGGCGATGCGTTTGTCGAACACGCTTTTGTCGAGCACCGGGCGGAAATTTTCGATCATGCGCGACTCGAAGGTAATGAAGAGAACGACGTCTGGATCTGCGATAACGCCCGCGTTTATGGCCATGCGAGGATTATCGCCGGGCGGGAAGCAGACGCTATCCCGACCCTGCGCTACAGTTCGCAGGTGGCGGAGCACGCTGTGGTCGAAGGCAACTGCCTGCTGAAGCATCGGGTGATGGTAGGCGGCCATGCGCACCTGCGGGGCGGGCCGATTCTGCTGGACGATAGTGTGTTAATTGAAGGCCATACGGTGATTTGCGGCGATGTGGTGATCGAGCATCAGGTCACTATCGGCGATGAAGCACGCATCGAAGCCAGCGCGGGAGACGCCATTTCTATCCGGGGCGCGAAGGTCATTAACGGCGACGAACATTATACCCGCACGCCCATTGTCGGCTTTCTTTAACCTTTGTGCCCGGCTGCGGGGTTTTCAGCCTCCGGCCCCTGCTCTGTTCCCGGGGGCGGCGCTCTACGCGCCTTGCCCGGGCTACCTGGCCGTGCGTCCTGTCGCCCGGGTAAAGCGTCAGCCGCGCCCCGGGAATTCATCAATAATGCGTCCGTAGATATTCTGATCATCATACGAACCATTGAGATACTCAGCCTGCCTGAGGCACCCTTCGAGGCTAAAACCGTTACGCAGGGCCACCTGATTGCTTTTGTGGTTCGCCACCCGACACTTAATCACAAAGCGGCGGACCGTACCGCTGCGGGCAAAATAGTCCATCAGCGCCTGCAGGGCCTGCGAAAGCAGCCCCTGCCCCTGATGGCTTTCATCAATCCAGTAGCCAATGTAAGCGGTCTTGTTGATTGGCTCTATCTGATTGAACGACAGTACGCCGACAATCTCCTCCTGCAGAAAGAGCAAAAACATCTTGGCATAGCCGCGCTGGTGGAGCATCACGTTGCCCTGCACGTGGCGGCGGGTCTCCTCTTCGTGAGTCACCTCAGCGGGCCAGCTCAGCGACTGCTGAAGCCAGCGCTGGTTTTTCATCACCAGCTGATGCAGTTCCGGCACGTGACGCTCGTCAACCGCGCGCAGGGAGAGAGAATCCGTAACGGGGATATGTTCGATAGCAGATCTGTTTTCGGCGGACATGGCGCACTCTGATTAACGATGTGATTAAAAAAATACGCGCCCGCGCGGTTACCCGACGGGCGCAGTAACGGACACTTACCTCATTACCCGATCGTCGACATAGTTGCGTTTATCCGGCGGCGGCGGGAAGTACTGATAAAGCCAGGTCTCGCTGATAGCCTCCCCCTGGCAGCGCAGGAACATGCGCATCTCAACCGGGTCAGTCGAATCCGAAGTCGGATACCAGTCAAACTGAATGCGGTAGCCATCAAAGGGTTCAACGTAGAGGATTTCTATCTGTTTCGCTTCACCGCTCGACAGAGTAATGACCGGCTCGATGCCTTTAGGCGCAGCGGCCTTCAGGTCACCGCCGACAAAATCGATGGCAAACCGACGGGTCCATTTATCCGGATAGTGTTCGCCCGGCGCCCAGCCTTCCGGGAAACCGCCCATCCCCGTCCGCGTTGCCATCACCCGCGCCAGCGGCGAGCGTACCGGCGGCTGCGCGCTCCAGTAGAGACGATAGCGGAAGTCCAGTTCATCCCCGGCTTTCACCGGCTTCTCCGGCTGCCAGAAGCAGACGATGTTATCCAGCGTTTCGCCAGTGGTCGGGATCTCCATCAGGTTGACGGCCCCCTTGCCCCACTGGTTACGCGGTTCGACCCACAGACTCGGGCGCTTGTTGTACCAGCCCATAATATCCTGATAGTGGGAGAAGTCGCGATCCAGCTGCAGCAGGCCAAAACCGCGCGGATTCTTATCCTGGAAAGCGTTGAACTGCAGCTTTTGCGGGTTATTCAGCGGGCGACAAACCCACTCGCCGTTGCCCAGCCACATCGACAGACGGTCAGAGTCGTGAATTTGCGGATGGATGGTGTCACACATTCGCCGTTCGTTATTACCGCAGCTGAACATACTGGTCATCGGCGCGATGCCCAGCTGCTTGATGTCTTTGCGCGCATAGATATGGTTTTCCACATCCATGATCACCTGCGTCTCCTGACAGTTAACGATGAACTTATAGGCGCCGGTGACGCTTGGGCTGTCGAGCAGCGCATAGACGGTAAATACCGTGGCTCCCGGTTTAACGGTCTCAAACCAGAAAGAGGTGAAGTCAGGAAACTCTTCTGGCGTATCGGTAAAGGTATCGATCGCCAGGCCGCGGGCGGAAAGACCGTACTGGTAAGTGCTGTCCACCGCGCGGAAGTAGCTGGCGCCAAGGAACGCGACGATGTCGCGACGCGCCAGTTCAGGGGCCTTAAATACGCGAAAACCGGCAAAACCCAGGTCGCTCTGGCCCACCAGCTGTTTGGTGTCGACGCCGGCATCATTGTATTTAAACAGTTCAGGCCGGAAGTGTATTTCACGTGCCTGTTGAGTTTGTGAATCCAGCGAGAACATTCTCACGCGGCGGCGGAACCCCATTCCCACGTGAAAAAACTGGATATCCAGCTTGCGCTCTTCAATGTTGCTCCACAGGGAGTGCGCGGCGTCATACTGAATGCTGTTGTAGGCCTGCGGCGTCAGGGTTGCCAGGGTTGGCGGCAGATCGCGAGGTGCGCCGCCCCATGGCTGACGGGCAAGATCGTGGGCCATCGACTGGAGGACACTATAATCAAAACGGCGCGTTTGCCCATCGGCAATTCCCGAATCTTCGGCGAATGCGGCTTTAGAAAATAGAGAGGCGACTCCTGACGTTCCGCATACGGCGGCAACAGCCATGGAAGATTTGAGAAAACGTCTGCGGTTCATGCCTGAGAGAGCATCCTTCTTCATATGTGAATTGAGACGCGACGTAACAAACCCATGCGTCGTGAATGTCGCTCACTCTAGACAAAAACGATTGATAATCCAATTGTTGAGGGCAGAAATCAGGTGAAAAAAATATGTCCACCGGACCAGACCGAATTGCCGATAGCCAGGGGCGGCGATGATTTCGCCAACCGGCGGCGTTTGCTGCTTAATTCAGCGACAGTGAAGAGAAATGGGAAGCGGCCAGCCGAGCGCCGGCCGCAGAGAAGCTTATTTTTGATTCAGAAGATTAAAGCTGGTCATCAGGTTGCGATAATCCGGGATATGGTTGGAGAACAGCGTGCCCAGTCCTTCGATATCATTACGCCAGTCGCGATGCAATTCGCAGGCAACGCCAAACCACGACATCAGCTGCACGCCAGCCTGCGACATCCGATCCCAGGCCGCATCGCGGGTAATCGGGTTAAAGGTGCCGGAAGCGTCGGTCACCACAAATACATCAAACCCCTCTTCAATAGCCGATAGCGCCGGAAAAGCCACGCACACTTCCGTCACCACCCCGGCAATGATCAGCTGCTTCTTGCCCGTGGCTTTCACTGCCTTAACGAAATCTTCGTTATCCCAGGCGTTAATATTACCCGGGCGCGCAATATAGGGGGCATCCGGGAATTGCTCTTTCAGCTCAGGCACCAGCGGACCATTAGGGCCGTTTTCGAAGCTGGTGGTCAGGATGGTCGGCAGACCGAAATACTTCGCCAGGTCGCCAAGGGCAAGGACGTTGTTCTTGAATTTATCAGGATCAATATCGCGCACCAGTGAAAGCAATCCGGTCTGGTGATCGACCAGCAGCACGGCGGCATCATTTTTATCCAGACGAACATACGGTTTGGCCATGATTTCTTCCTCATTTTAACGTCAGATTTTCCGTCAGAACGCCGGTTCTGCGGAGATGGTGTTAATAAGGCTGATCATAGTGTAATCACTGGCTGAGGATTAGCCGCCGAAAGTGGGACGCATTGTCCCATTTGCAGAACGCCACCCGGCTAGCGGAGATTTTGTGAATAATGTTAATCCAGCGTCACATGATGCTTCATGACCCGCCGAAACAGCGCCAGACGCGCGCGCATAAAGCGGTTCTCCACCTTAAAGCCGGCCCGTTTGTGCAGCCCGATTCGCAGCAGGCGATCCCGTCCGCGCACGCTGGCGGGCCAGCGTACCGGCCCTGAGAGTTCATGACAGTCATTGCCGGCGAAGCGAGCGAAGTTCGCCCAATAGTCGGCGACCCGGGCGGCAAAGTCTCTGTCGCGATCGTTGGCATAATTTCGTACCGGCTCGGCAAGGTCGAGATTGTCAAAAACGTATGCCACTTCATTACCGTGCCACGCGCCGTGCGGATAGGTCTGGTGTTCCGCCTCGGCCACGTAGTCAAACCAGTAGCGCCAGCACGGTTGCCCTACTCGCTGCTGAGCCTGCATCACCACATAGCCCAGAGTGGTAAAGGCCATATCCCGGCAAACTTCGCGCCCCAGCGCTTCATCTCCCTTCACGCCGGGATAGAGCAATTTAATTAGACCCAGACCGAAACGGCGTTCACGGCGAAGCTTCTGGATCTGCCCGGCGATATCGACGCCAAACACCGCCATGACGCTCGCCTCATCGCTGTTCGAACCGATCATCACCGGCAGGGGATGCTGACGTCCGCTAAAAAAAGTCTCCAGCATCGGCTGCGGCAGCACGGCATCGCCAACCACGGGCGCCGGGCCGATGGTCAACGGCGCGGTCAACGACCAGAACGCTTGCGCCGGAATCGCCCGCAGCTGTTCGGCGCTGGCCTGCGGCAAAGAAAAGTGTTCCGCAATAAGCTGCCCCTTCGCCAGCGCCTTCTCTCGCGGAAGATCGGGCAAGGTATAGCCGCTCTGGATTATCGCTTTATGGAACAAGCCTCTGGACTTAGGCGAAACCATCAGCGACAGCACGCTGCGCGCGCCGGCGGATTCGCCGAACAGCGTCACGGTAGCCGCATCGCCGCCAAAGGCGTGAATGTTCTCCTGCACCCACTGCAGGGCGGCGATCTGATCGAGTAGCGCGAAGTTATAGATACGCTCGCCGTCTTCCCCTTCCAGCGCCGGATGGGCAAAAAAGCCCAGATGCCCGAGCCGGTAGTTGACCGTCACCACTACCACGCCGCGAGAAGCTAAGGCTTTGCCGTCATAGGGCGGCAAACTTCCCGCGCCGATGGTATAGCCCCCGCCGTGCAGCCAGACCATAACCGGCAGCGGCTGCGATCGGGCGGCGGGCGACCAGACATTAAGGTAGAGGCAATCTTCGGAAAAGCTGCCGGGATCGCCGCCGCCGAGCTCGCGGCAGTATTCAATATCCTGCCAGCTGGAGGCCGAGAAGGTCTCTGCCCGGCGCACGCCCTGCCAGCGGGCAGCAGGCTGCGGCGAGCGCCAGCGAAGATCGCCGACGGGCGGCGCGGCATAAGGAATACCGCGCCAGATATGAATGTTCTCTTCAGAGGTGCCGGATAGTATCCCCTGCCGGGTTTTCACCAGCGGGGTGGACGGATTCTGCATGACCTGCTTCCTTTAACGACTCATGCCAGCAGAGTACTGATTTTACAGCAGACCGCAACGTCGTTTGCTGCGCTCTTCCGCCTGCTGATAGAGGCTGAACTCGTCATAAACCGCACAGCCCAGCGCCTCCTCAAAGGCCTCCCGGCTGGCGTTGCCGTGGCTGCGGGTCTGCACCTCGTTGCCCAGATTCGACTGAAATATCCCGGCGGCGCTTACCGGTAAAAAGTCTTCATAAATAATCGGTTGCGCAATCACCCAGCCGCGTTCGATCAGCGGCTGCGGATCGTCTCCGGGGCGAAACGCCTGACGATGGGCTTCTCCGGCAGGGGTCAGGCGGTAGCGGAAGTATGCCAGTCCCTGCTGACGCAGCAGGAATTCGCTGTCCGGAAACGCGCTAAACACCTCCTGCAGATGACGCTGATGGTTGAGGTTATCCTTGCCCACCCCCGCCTCGCCCAGAAGACGATCGTAGAGCGCGCGGCCTTTCGGCGTCAGGGCAATCCCGCGCTGCTCGATTTCACCAAAGCGAGCGGTATGCGTGCCTTTATGCTCTCCGGCAAACATCACCGGCTCCTCGAGAGCCTTAAAGCTGGTCTGGCGCAGTAAAATAGGCACTTCGCGGCGCGGCGGCCCTTCTATCAACGCCTTCGGGGCGATGCCGCATTCAGGCATCAGCGCCTGTACCCGATCGATATCCAGGGTGCGCGGAGTCAGATGATTGATGTGGCAGCCGGGGAAACAGACGACATCGGCAATCAGCCGGTGCTCATCGTGCAGCGCATGATAGGTTTCTTCATCGACGAGGGTCTGTCGATGCCAGCGAAAGGTTTCCAGCGCCTGTTCGACGAACTCCCGGGCCTCTGCGGCGGTGAATTCTCCTTTCTGTTCATAAAGCGCAATCAGTTCACGACAGCGTGGGGTGAAGATATCGCGCCCGGAAAGGATTTGCGACGCCCGCTTACGCAACGCGTCATTAGCGATAAGCTCAAGGCGCAGAAGCGAAGTAAAAATACGAAACGGGTTGCGCGCCAGCGCGGCGTCATCAACGGGACGAAACGCGGTGGAGTGAACCGGCACGCCAGCCTGCGACAGATCGTAATAACTAACGGGATACATTCCCATAATGGCAAACATGCGACGCAAGGTCGCCAGTTCCTCCGCCGTACCAACGCGGATCGCGCCGTGGCGTTCAACGTTCAGCCGCGCCAGTTCATCGGCGTTAGCCAGTTGTTCATGCAGCTTCGGGTTATTCTCCAGAATAGCCAGGTTAACGTCGGCCACCAGCTCCAGTAGCGTCCCGTACTGCGGAACTTCCTGCTGGTACATCGCCGACATCGCCTGCGAAAAGCACTCCCGAATCTCATCAGCCGTGATGGTGTTCGCCATGATGTCTTACCTCCAGTGAATTCTCCCTGGAGTGTAGAAAAGCTGTCTGAAGACGGTGGGAAGAATTTACAAACTGTGATGCCGGTAGCTGCCCGTTCATTTTCGCCTGAACACTTCATAACCAGCAGTTATGTTAAACACCCTTTAATTTCACTTTAAATTAACAAAACATTTACACACACTACTTGTGGCGACATAACAACGATATGCCTCTCTACCGATAAAACGGAGTACCCTGATGAACGACAAATGGTCACCGCGCGAGGTTCTGCATCGCGACTATAGCAGCCATCCTCCGGCTTACGCGCCGGGCTATAAAACCAGCGTTCTGCGCTCGCCGCGCAATGCGCTTATCTCCCTACAGAATTCACTTTCGGAAATCACCGGACCGGTTTTCAGTAGCGACGATCTCGGCGCGCTCGATAACGACCTGATCCTGAATTACGCCAAAGACGGCCTGCCGATTGGCGAGCGGATTATTGTGCACGGCTACGTACGCGATGGATTCGGTCGGCCGATGAAAAATACGCTGGTCGAAGTCTGGCAGGCCAACGCTGGCGGACGCTACCGACATAAAAAGGATCAATATCTGGCACCGATCGACCCGAACTTTGGCGGCTGTGGACGCGTGCTGACCGACGAGAACGGCTATTATTGTTTTCGCACCATCAAACCCGGTCCCTACCCGTGGCGCAACCAAGTAAGCGACTGGCGCCCGGCGCATATTCACTTCTCTCTCTCCGGAGACGCCTGGGCACAGCGTTTAATTACGCAGATGTATTTTGAAGGCGATCCGCTGATCAAACAGTGTCCTATCGTCAAAACCATCAATAACGACGATGCCATCAGGACGCTGATCGCCGAGCTGGATCCCCATGCCGCCGTACCGCTGGACTCGCTGGCTTACCGTTTTGATCTCGTGCTGCGCGGCCACCGCGCCACGCTGTTTGAAAACCGCACGCAGGGGGCCGCCCGATGAGAGATTTTTTACCCGAAACCGCTTCACAAACCGCCGGTCCTTATGTGCATATCGGCCTGGCGCCGGACGCCGCCGGATTTCATATCTTTGAGAATAACTTTGGCCCAACGCTGACGACCCCTGCGACCGAGGGTGAGCGCATTACCATTGAAGGCAGAGTCATCGATGGCTCCGGAACGCCGGTGCGCGATGTGCTACTGGAAATCTGGCAGGCCAACGCCGCCGGGCGCTACAATCACCCGGACGATCGGCAGCAAAACAAAAAGCTGGATGCGGAGTTTCGCGGCTGGGGGCGCAGCTGCTCGGACTTTACCAGCGGTATCTGGCGCTTCGAAACCATTAAACCCGGCGCCGTGGTGGGCCGTGATGGCCGCGTAATGGCCCCTCACGTCAATTTATGGGTGGTGGCGCGCGGAATAAACATTGGCCTTAACACGCGGATGTACTTCTCCGACGAGCAGGACGCTAATCAGGCCGATCCGGTACTCAATCTGATTGAGTGGGAAGTTCGCCGTCAGACCCTCATCGGGCAGCGCGAAGTGCGCGGCACGGAAATCGTTTATCGCTTCGATATTCACTTACAGGGCGACAACGAAACCGTGTTCTTCGATATCTAAATTTGCCCGTTCCTTCTCCGCCTCTGCCAGCCAGAGGCGGCGCTTTTCCACAATCTCAACAAAATCAACTTGTAAAATAATAATATAAAATGTTAATAATATTTTGCTATGAAGTTAACAAATTTAAACACCCTTACTTGTCACCGGTCAGCCTCAGTTCTTAACATTGATTATGCAAAAAAATGGTCTTTTCAGTCAGCGCATTCGCTTGCGCCATCTACATACCTTCGTGGCCGTCGCTCAACAGGGAACTCTTGGGCGCGCGGCTGAAACCTTAAACCTTAGCCAACCGGCTTTGTCCAAAACCCTGAATGAACTGGAGCAGCTTACCGGTACGCGGCTGTTTGAGCGCGGACGCCTTGGCGCTCAGCTCACGCTGGTCGGGGAACAGTTTCTTACCCATGCGGTGAAAGTGCTGGACGCGCTCAATACCGCCGGGCAAGCGCTGAATCGTAAAGAAGGCCTCAGCAACGACATCGTGCGTATCGGAGCGCTGCCAACCGCTGCGCTGGGGATTCTGCCCTCGGTGATTGGCCAGTTTCACCAGCAGCAAAAGGATATCACCCTGCAGGTCGCGACCATGAATAACACCATGCTGCTGGCGGGCCTGAAATCGGGAGAAATCGATATCGGCATCGGAAGAATGTCCGATCCGGAGTTGATGAGCGGTCTGAACTATGAACTGCTGTTTCTTGAATCGCTGAAGCTGGTGGTTCGTCCGGGGCACCCGCTGCTGCAGGAAACCGTTACCCTGAGCCGGGTGATGGAGTGGCCGGTGGTGGTATCGCCAAAAGGCACACTGCCGCGACAGAATGCGGAAGCCCTGCTGCAAAGCCAGGGCTGTAAAATTCCCACTGGCTGCATCGAAACGCTGTCGGCCTCGCTCTCGCGCCAGCTCACCGTCGATTACGACTACGTGTGGTTCGTCCCCTCCGGCGCGGTGAAGGACGATCTGCGCCGTGGACTGCTCGCCGCGCTGCCCATACCCACTCAGGGCGCTGGCGAACCTATCGGTATTCTGACCCGCGTGGATGCCACCCTCACCGCCGGTAGCCAAACGTTGCTGAGCGCCATTCGCAAATCTATGCCGGTCTGACCGGCGTCTTCCGCTTTTCTCCCGGCGCCGCCCCTCCAGCCGCCGGGGAAACGCAGCCTCTTTTTCCAGCGATTCACTAACGTCATTCATCACAATAATCAATTAGTGCGAAATCATTCATTAACAATTGCGCAAATTTATTTAACAGATCTATCATAGCCACGATTTCACCAAATGGTTCACTCGAAATCAATAACAGCAAAAAACCCGCTTTTATGAAGGCCATGGTCACTTCATTCAAAAGAGTTAACTTGAAAATTTGATTCATCTGGTTCACGCCTGTTCAGGGGTGGTTAAGGAGACAAAAATGGCAACTGGCAACGTGCCGCGAGGGTTCCCACGGATCCTGCAGTGGCTTCTCGCCGGACTGATGCTGATCATCGGTCTGGCTATCGGTATTCTTGGTGCAAAGCTCGCCTCGGTCGGCGGGACGTTCTATTTTGCGATTATGGGCCTGGTGATGGTGATCGCCTCAGCACTCATTTTCCGCAACCGTCGCGGCGGCATACTGCTGTATGGGCTGGCGTTTATCGTCTCGATCGTCTGGGCGATTAGTGACGCGGGCTGGACTTACTGGCCGCTGTTCTCGCGCCTTTTCGCGCTCGGCGTGCTGGCCCTCCTGTGCGCGCTGGTGTGGCCGTTCCTTTCCCGCCAGCCTGCGAAAAAAGGGCCCGCGTTTGGCCTGGCAGCGGTGTTGGCAGTGGTCCTGTTGGCAAGTTTCGGCTGGATGTTCAAATCTCAGCCTCTGGTCAGCGCCAGCGAGGCGGTGCCGGTTAAACCGGTCGCCGCCGGCGAGCAGCAGAAGAACTGGGCGCACTGGGGCAACACCACCCACGGCGATCGCTTCGCCGCCCTCGACCAGATTAACAAACAGAACGTGAACCAGCTGCAGGTCGCCTGGATCGCCCATACCGGCGATATCCCGCAGAGCAACGGCTCCGGCGCGGAAGACCAGAATACGCCGCTGCAGATTGGCGATACGCTTTACGTCTGTACGCCCTACAGCAAAGTACTGGCGCTGGATGTCGATAGCGGTAAAGAGAAGTGGCGCTATGATTCAAAAGCCACCGCGCCGAACTGGCAGCGCTGCCGTGGTTTAGGCTATTACGAAGACAGCCAGGCCCAGGTGTCCTCTGCCGCCTATGCGCAGCCGGCCGCCTGCTCCCGCCGTCTGTTCCTGCCAACTACCGACGCCCGTCTGATCGCCATTGATGCCGATAACGGTAAACTGTGCGACGCATTCGGCGACCACGGTATCGTTGACCTTAGCGTGGGGATGGGGGAAATCAAAGCAGGTTACTACCAGCAAACCTCTACGCCGCTGGTGGCGGGTAACGTCGTCGTGGTTGGCGGTCGCGTGGCGGATAACTTTTCCACCGGCGAGCCTCCGGGCGTGGTTCGCGCCTATGATGTTCACACCGGCAAGCTGGCGTGGGCATGGGATCCGGGCAACCCGAACCTGACCGGTGAACCGCCTGCAGGGCAAACCTACACCCGCGGTACGCCGAACGTCTGGTCGGCCATGTCCTATGACGCGAAGCTGAATCTGATTTACCTGCCTACCGGTAACGCTACCCCAGACTTCTTTGGCGGCGAACGTACCGCGCTGGACGATAAATACAGCTCTTCCATCGTGGCCGTTGATGCGACGACCGGACAGGTACGCTGGCATTATCAGACCACCCACCACGATCTCTGGGACTTCGACCTGCCTTCGCAGCCGCTGCTGTACGATCTTCCTGACGGTAAAGGCGGCACCACCCCGGTACTGGTGCAAACCAGTAAACAGGGCATGATCTTTATGCTCAATCGCGCCACCGGTGAACCAGTCGCCAAAGTTGAGGAACGCCCTGTCCCTGCGGGCAACGTCAAAGGCGAGCGCTACTCCCCGACCCAGCCCTATTCCGTTGGCATGCCAATGATCGGCAACGAGACGCTGACAGAGTCGGATATGTGGGGCGCGACGCCTGTCGACCTGTTGCTGTGCCGCATTCAGTTTAAAGAGATGCGCCATCAGGGTGTCTTCACCCCTCCGGGCGAAGATCGTTCGCTGCAGTATCCTGGCTCGCTGGGCGGGATGAACTGGGGCAGCGTGTCGGTTGACCCGAATAATAGCCTGATGTTCGTCAACGATATGCGCCTTGGCCTCGCCAACTATATGGTTCCGCGCGCCAACGTGGCGAAAGACGCCAGCGGTATCGAAATGGGGATAGTGCCGATGGAAGGCACCCCGTTCGGTGCCATGCGCGAGCGCTTCCTGTCGCCGCTGGGCATTCCTTGCCAGAAACCGCCGTTCGGCACGATGTCAGCGGTCGATCTGAAAACCGGCAAGCTGGTGTGGCAGGTTCCGGTGGGCACCGTAGAGGACACCGGTCCGCTGGGGATCCGCATGCATATGCCGATCCCTATCGGCATGCCGACGCTGGGCGCTTCGCTTGCCACCCAGTCCGGCCTGCTGTTCTTCGCGGGTACCCAGGACTTCTACCTGCGCGCGTTTGATACCGCCAACGGTAAAGAGATCTGGAAGTCGCGTCTGCCGGTCGGCAGCCAGTCCGGCCCGATGACCTATGTCTCGCCGAAAACCGGTAAGCAGTACATCATCATCAATGCGGGCGGCGCTCGCCAGTCCCCGGACCGCGGCGATTATATTATTGCCTACGCGCTCCCGGAGCAGAAGTAATCCTCAGGGCCCCAGCCGGGGCCCTTTTTACTGGCGAAGTACCTTTCCTGGATATTGCCCGGTGGCGTAAACGCCTTACTGTGCCTACCAGCGGTGGTTATCCACGGTGTTGCAGGTCGGGTCAGGCGCCAGCCGCTACCCGACATCACGACATCACGACATCACGACAGCGAAATTGTCTTCTCATCTCCCTGAACGCGCCATTTTCATTCAGTCATGTTATTATTGCGAATGGTTATCAATAATAAAAACTGAACAAGGATAATGGATGAAAAGTTCAACCTGCCGCCTGCTCGCAGGCACCGTTTTGGCGTTAGCCGCTGCCTCCGCACAGGCGCTGAAGGCCCCGGAAGTGGACCTGCGCGATCCGACGATCTGGGAAGAGAAAACGGCCAACCCGCTCACCACTGACCAGCCGCCCTGCGAGGTTTTTAGCGGCCCGCACTGCGCGGTCTGGGAAGATGAAAAATCAGATATTCAGCGAGAACGGGAGCGTCGGGAACAGCGGCGGTGGCATAGCGGTTATGAAAATTTGCGGCGAGAATAGCGTATATTCAGAAATAACCCGGGCAAGCCCGGGTTATGTTTGGACTGAAAAATCAGTTATCACCGAAATGGATGACGGTACGAATTGATTTCCCTTCATGCATCAGGTCAAAAGCTTCGTTGATCCGATCCAGCGGCATACGGTGGGTAATAAACGGGTCGAGGCGAATTTTGCCCGCCATCGCGTCTTCCACCATGCCCGGCAGCTGAGTGCGTCCCTTGACGCCGCCGAAGGCGGAGCCGCGCCAGACGCGCCCGGTAACCAGCTGGAATGGCCGCGTTTTGATCTCCTGGCCTGCGCCAGCAACGCCAATAATCACGCTTTCGCCCCAGCCTTTATGGCAGCATTCGAGCGCCGCGCGCATCACGTTCACGTTACCGATACACTCGAAGCTAAAGTCGACGCCGCCGTCGGTCAGCTCAACAATCACATCCTGAATCGGCTTATCGTAGTCATTTGGGTTGATAAAGTCGGTGGCGCCCATTTCTTTGGCGAGGGTGAATTTTTCCGGGTTAGTATCCACCGCCAGAATGCGCCCGGCTTTCGCCTGTACCGCACCCTGAATCACCGCCAGACCAATGCCGCCAAGCCCGAAAACGGCGACGGTATCGCCCTCTTTCACTTTCGCCGTGTTGTGCACCGCGCCGATGCCGGTCGTGACGCCGCAGCCCAGCAGGCAGACTTTGTCCAGCGGCGCCTGCGGGTTTACTTTGGCCAGCGAAATTTCGGCCACTACGGTGTATTCGCTAAAGGTGCTGGTCCCCATGTAGTGGTAGATTGGTTCACCGTTATAAGAGAAACGGGTAGTGCCGTCCGGCATCAGGCCTTTACCCTGGGTAGCACGAACCGCCTGACAGAGGTTGGTTTTGCCTGATTTACAGAATTTACATTCGCCGCATTCGGCGGTGTAGAGCGGAATAACGTGGTCGCCCGGCTGCAGGCTGGTTACGCCTTCGCCAACCTCGACGACAATACCGCCGCCTTCATGACCCAGCACCGCCGGGAAGACGCCTTCCGGATCGTCGCCGGAGAGGGTGAAAGCATCGGTATGGCATACGCCGGTATGGGTGATCTTCACCAGCACTTCGCCCTTTTTCGGCGGCGCGACGTCAATCTCAACGATTGAAAGCGGCTGGCCTGGGCCAAACGCGACGGCTGCACGTGATTTCATATCTCTCTTCCTCGTGGTGATTTTATTTTAAATAGGATCGTAGCAGATGCCCGACTTCCGCCATTCTGGCGGCGCGCTGGTCTGGCGTCGTTTCGCCGCTAACCAGTTCGTCCTGCAGATGAATCTCAACCATCTCCCCCATCAGGCCGTTAGCGGCGCCGCGAATAGAGGCAATCTGTTGCAGAATGGTCATACAGGGTTCGCCAGATTCCAGCGCCCGCTCGAGCGCTTCAACCTGGCCGCGGATGCGCCTTACCCGGCTGAGGGCACGCTTTTTATCTTCAGGTGAATGTGGCATGGTGTCGCCCTCCATATCATATAGGGGGGTATACTATATTTATTATTGCCATGAGGCAAATGGCTTCGCCGCTTTAACCGTAGCATAGCGGCGAGAATTTGCGCTCAGTCGAGGCTAAGGATCATCGATTCACAGCGTAAGTCGGCGTTCGCCATGTTCGAATGCCAGCGCTTTTCGCCGGTTGAAGTGAATCCCAGGCGCAGATAAAAACCGGCCGCGTTTGGCGTTGCATCGAGGGTAATGTGCCTGAACTTGCGTTGTTTCGCCTCCCCGATAATCGCCGCCATAATCATGCTGGCGCAGCCTTTACCCTCCCAGGTCGGTAAAGTAAATATGGCTTCAACGCTACCCGCTTTGATATCCAGATAGCCGCTGGCGACTGGCTTGCCCTGCCCATCATCAACAACAAAAAATGGATTATCGCGCACCGCATGGCGATAACCTTCAGGCATGTTGTCGGGAGTCCAGGCCTGGAGGACTTCCGCAGCATAGCTTTCACGGCAGCCGTGGCGAATCGCCTGATTACGAACTTCCCAAAGGGCCGGAGCCTCTTCTGCGATGGCAAGTCTGACTTTCATACCCTTCCCCTTTTTTTATTGTTGATAACATTTTTATCACAATTAAAATAAAGAGCGACAAAAAACCCGCCGAAGCGGGTTTAGCAGGGTTTAGCGCTTACGCGGCATCATCCGCAGCAGCGTGTTATCTTTCCAGAAATAATGGTGCATCAGCGCCGCCAGCGCGTGCAGGCCGATAATAAAGTAGCCGGTATTGGCCAGCAGCTCATGCCACGCTTTCAGATTATCCACCAGTTCAAAGTCGCTTTCCGCTGCGTGCGGCATGGTCAGACCAAAAGCGAACCACGGGTTGCCGCGATAGTACATCATGACCATGCCGATGATCGGCAGCGCGATAAACAGCAGATAGATCACCAGATGCCCGAGATGCGCGAAGCCAGTCATCATCGGCGATGGTTTGGGGACTATCGGCGGCGCCGGTGATTTCAGGCGCACGATCAGGCGCGCCACCATCAGAACAAAGATAGAAATACCGCACGAGACGTGAATCATATTAATGGCAGGCCGCGCGCTGCGCGGGAAAAAGCCCCGCAGCTCCATCGCCGCGTACGCGCCAATCACTAATAAAAAAACCAGCCAGTGGATGCCTATCTGCAGGCCAGAGTATTTATCGCGCATGGAAAACCCTTAAAAAGATGGTGATGGAGTCAACATAACCACCTTTTATTAAAAATTCATTAACTTTTACGTACTTATAAAAAAACAATTGCCCTACTCCGGCATTTGATGCAAAAGCAGAGATCGCGCCTGCGCGAGGAACTTATTCTGTCGCCTTGACGCTGTATATAATTACAGTACAATACTGGCTGTCATCAAAATAACCGGGATAACGCATGTTTGTAGAACTGATTTATGACAAAAGAAATTTCGAGGGATTGGCCGGCGCTAAAGAGATCATTCTTAATGAACTGACAAAGCGAGTTCACCGCATTTTTCCCGATGCCGACGTCCGCGTAAAACCGATGATGACTTTAGCTTCGATTAATACCGACGCCAGCAAGCACGAGAAGGAGCAGATCAGCCGCGCCGTGCAGGAAATGTTTGAAGAAGCCGATATGTGGATGCAGGAAGATTAACCGGGTTCCGGTAGATTTCGAATCGCGGTCTATGCCTTCTTAACCGCGAAGCCACTTGCGGGAATATTGACGAATAAGGCCTCAGGGAATCATGAACACATTTAGCATCATAGCTATCCCATTCTTTGCCGCAGCTATTGTTCTTCTGGCCTTAGCCGCGAGCCGAAAGAACCGAACCTGTTATATCGTTGGCGGCGTGTTAATGGCTTCATCCGTGGTTAACGCATTGATTGGCATGGCGCTGTAGAGTCAGGTGGTAAAATGAGTTTTGTCTGGTATATGACGCTGATATGCATTTTTTTAGCCTGGCTAATGATGACTCTGCTCCCGGTGTAATCCCGGGTTTTCTGATACCCGGGCTTCGTTTATCTCTTTATCGGGGTTTATATCCCCTTTCGCACCAGCGTTGCCGCTTTTTTAAAAATCTCGTCCTCGACGCCATCTCCCTTCTGCCTGCCTAACCGCATCAGTTCCTCAACAATACTTTCCCGATTAATTGGCTTCTGGTCAGACACCAGGCCAATGACCGCTGCGCCAATCGCAAGCCCGATCAGCCCCGTTTGCTCGTCTTTGTTGTTCATCGTTCCGCTCCGTTATGCCCGCCAAAAGTTTAGCAGCCGCAACCGCGTCTGCAACCTGAGCATCCGCAACCATAGTGTACAAAGTCAAAGACCTGCGGAAGCATAACGCGCGGACGAATGGTCAGGAAATGGCCTTCGCTGACCGCTAAAAAGTGTGATGTTGATCAAAAACAAAAAAACGCCAGCCTCAGAGGCGTATTTGTATTACGTCCGTTGCCGGGAGTAAGCCTGGTGGTTAAGCGGAGTTTTATTTGCAGATTATTAAGAGGAGAAATAGCCATGATCACTTACGATCGTAACCGCAACCCTATTACTAACGGTAGTCAGGTAATGATTAACGGGACGGGTAAAACCGGTAAAATTGTTGCTATACATGCCAATGGTCTTACTCCTGCCCAGCTGCGTCGTAATAAGACGGTAGAAGTTGAAGGCGCTGAAGGCAAATTCGAGCCCGTTGAATTGATCCGTCTTGGACTCCACTAAGATTGCGCAAGCTGCGGCGATCACCCGCCTGAACCGCAGGGGATGCCGCAGACGCCCGGCAGACGACGCAGGGCGACACGCCTACCGGCGCTCTGCGCCATGGCTCGTTTTAGCCTGATACATCCGCCGGTCGGCCACTGCAACGATGTCATTGAGACTATGGTGCTCATGGGGATCGTATTCAACGCAGCCCCATGAGAACGCCAGCTGCCACGGATTACCCGCCTGCTGATTATACTCGGCAACATTCTGGCTAAGCTGCTCCATCGCCTTGTTCGCGGCCTGCTGGGCGGTATTGGCAAGCAGGATGATAAACTCATCGCCGCCCTGTCTGGCAATTAAATCCGACTCTCTGAAGGTAGACTTCATCACATCGGCGATTGCCGTCAGGGCTTTATCCCCTTGCTCATGGCCCCAGGTATCGTTAATCAGCTTAAAGCGATCGAGGTCGATAAACACCAGGCTCGCCGGTTCACTTCGCCGTCTGGCTGTTAACAGCGCATACTCCGCTAACGACAAAAATCCCCTCCGGTTAAATAACCCCGTCAGTTCGTCGGCGGTCGCCGCATCCAGCACCTTGAATTCATCTTCTACAATGGCGGCCAGGTCACTCAATATCTGAATTTCATGTCCGGAAAAAGCGCGCGGCTTATGATCCATAAGGCAGAACGAACCTACCGTCGCGCCGTCAGGTAGCTGAACCGGATACCCGGCATAAAAGCGAATAAACGGCGCTTCCGTCACCAGCGGGTTATCGTGAAAGCGCATATCCTGCTGCAGGTCGTTGACGATCAAAGGATCGGTTTGCAGAATGGTGTGCGCGCAGAAGGTGATATCCCTCGGCAGCGTATCTACATCAAGTCCGGCGCAGGATTTAACATGCAGGGTGTTCTCCCCGACGAGGCTAATCGACGCCACCGGCAGATCGTAGAGCGTACGCGCCAGCCTGGTCAGGCGATCGAAGCGCTCTTCTTTTCCGCTATTCAGCAACCCGGATGCCCGCAGCGATTGCAGACGACGCAGTTCATCTGGATGAGGTCCGGCTAATTTCAATTTGTCTCTCTTATCTTTTATGGATGAGCGGCACAGCGCGTAGAGTCAATGCGCGCCTTGATTGTTAACACAGATTTTACATTTCTGATATCATGAGTTAAGCATATATCGCTGACTCGTCAAACCCTCCATCAGATGCCCTCAGGCGCCGCCCACTCCCGCAGCGTGTCTTTCATCCACTGGCTTGCGCCGCGCTGACCGCTGCGCTTATGGGAATAGATTTTCACTTCAAATGGCGGCACCTCAAACGGCAGTTCAAAAATCTTCAACCCGGCGGTTGCGAGCATCTTTTCAGCAGCCGAGCGCGGCATCGCCATCAACAGTTCACTTTGCGCAATAATAAACGGTGCGCTCAGCATTGAGGGGGTTTTGATGGTGATATGTCGCGTGAAGCCCATTTTCGCCAGCTGCACATCGAGTACCCCCTGGCTTTCATTCCACGGAGTGACCACCAGATGCTGGGCCGCCAGATAATCCGCCAGCGTGAGTCTGTTCCGCCTTTCGTTACTCATCGCAACATAGTCATCCTGCAGCCAGCGAATCTCATCCAGTTCCGGATGTTCCGCTTCATTGAGCGCGCTGAAACCCAACGCCAGGTCCACCTCTCCGGCCAGCAGTTCCGTCAGCGCCGGACTATGCGGCAGATAACGCAGTTCGAAACGCAAACCCGGCGCCTGGTGGTGAAGTCTGGACATCAGGGTTGGAAAAACGCACTGCGCGGTGAAATCCGTGATCGCGATCTGTAGGCAGTCGGTACTGGCGGAAGCGACAAACTTTGGCTGCGGGGTGAGCTCCTGATTTAAAAACTTTAACGCAGATGATATCGACGGCGCGAGCTGGGTCGCATATACGCTGGGGCACATGCGGTGACCCTCACGATAAAAAAGCGGATCGTTAAGCGCCGCGCGCAGTCTGGATAGCGCGTGACTTAACGCCGATGTGCTCATTGCTAACTCTTCCGCCGCCAGGCGGACCGAGCGATAGCGGTAGACCGCCTCGAATACCGGCAGCAGGTTTAAATCAAGACGGCGAAGGGCGGGATGCATAATATTCATCATTCAGTGATTTCATTGCACTTAATTCTTCTAACCTTAACGTTTATGCTTTGCGGTATCAAACTCACGACGGCACAACAGGTAATTCAATGAATATGACCATTCGTCAGGCCAGCCCGGCGGACGCAAAAGCAATTTATGACATGATTTATGAGCTCGCAGTGTATGAAAAAGCGCCGGAGCAGGTGGTTACCACGGTCGAGGAGATCCAGGCCACCCTTTTCGCCAGCGACAGCAAAACGGAAGCGCTGATCTGCGAGATAGAAAATAAGGTCGCTGGGTATGCGGTGTTCTTCACCAGCTATTCCACCTGGCTCGGACGCAATGGCATCTATATGGAAGACCTGTACGTCTCGCCCGAGTTTCGCGGCAACGGCGCGGGAAAAGCACTCTTGCGCACCATTGCTCAGCTAGCGGTTAAAAGAGAATGCGGCCGGTTAGAGTGGAGCGTGCTCGACTGGAACCAGCCGGCCATCGATTTTTATCTGAGCATTGGCGCGCTGCCGCAAAGTGAATGGGTGCGCTATCGTCTTGACGGCGCCGCGCTAGCCGCTTTTGCTGAATCAGGCGCTTTGGCCAGATAATCGCCATCGGGCGGGTCTTTACGGGTCCGCCCTTTCCTTTTCTCTGCGCAGCCAATATGCCCGTGGCGTATAACGCTGAAACAAAAAATTATTAGCCGTTTCCGTCATACCCTCAACCTCCCGGATTTACACGCTTTTCCCGCTATATTTAGCGGCCACCTTTCTCGCGGCAAAAAATTCGCTGGTTGCCCTATCCTGACTGCTGGACTAAGCCTGGAGAAGTTTTCACATCACGATTCAACTGACCTGGAGATTCTTCATGAGCAAACTCGGGATTAATGGATTTGGGCGTATTGGACGGCTGGTGCTGCGCCGGTTACTGGAGGTTAATAGTTCCTTAGAGGTGGTCGCCATTAACGATCTCACCTCACCGAAAGTGCTGGCCTACCTGCTAAAGCACGACTCTAACTACGGACCTTTCCCCTGGAGCGTTGATTTTACTGAAGATGCGCTGATCGTTGATGGCAAAAAAATCACCGTTTATGCCGAAAAAGAGGCCCAGCATATTCCGTGGAAAGCAACGGGCGCTGAACTTATTGTGGAGTGTACCGGCTTTTACACTTCATCAGAGAAAGCGCAGGCGCATCTGACCGCCGGTGCCAAAAAAGTTCTGATCTCCGCGCCGGCGGGCGATATGAAGACCATCGTCTATCACGTTAACGACGATACGCTGGACGCCAACGATACAATAATTTCTGTAGCATCCTGCACCACCAACTGCCTGGCGCCGATGGCGAAAGTGCTGAATGACGCCTTTGGTATTAAAGTGGGAACCATGACCACGATTCACGCCTATACCGGCACCCAGTCGCTGGTTGATGGCCCGCGCGGCAAAGATTTACGCGCATCCCGCGCGGCGGCGGAAAATATCATTCCGCATACCACCGGGGCGGCGAAAGCTATCGGTCTGATCATCCCTGAACTTAACGGCAAGCTGAAAGGCCACGCTCAGCGCGTGCCGACCAAAACCGGTTCGGTGACCGAACTGGTGTCGGTGCTGGAGAAAAAAGTGACCGCCGAGGAGGTTAATCAGGCGATGAGGGAGGCGGCGGCGAACAATGAGTCATTTGGTTATACCGAAGAGGAGATCGTCTCCTCAGACGTTATCGGCAGCCATTTCGGTTCAATTTACGACGCCACCCAGCTGGAGATCGCAGAAGTTGGCGATCTCCAGCTCGTAAAAACCGTCGCCTGGTACGATAACGAATACGGTTTCGTGACCCAGCTGATTCGCGTGCTGGATAAATTCGCCAAATAACTCCCTGGGGCGGCGCAACGCGCCTTTCCCGGGCTACCGGACCGCAGACGGCTGGTAACCTCCAGCCCGGACAGATGCGCAGCATCGCCTCCGGGAATGTCTGCCACGTTTTGCACGTTTCTCCCGGGGGCGGCGCAACGCGCCTTGCCCGGGCTACCGGACCGCAGACGGCTGGTAACCTCCAGCCCGGACAGATGCGCAG
>NZ_JBEAIU010000050.1:0-34757 GCF_040065135.1 Klebsiella sp. CN_Kp066
TTTTTCAGGATTTTTTCTCTTCAACCAACCGGCTGTTTGTGTGAAGTGATTCACACCTGCCGTGTCGATGGAGGCGCATTATAGGGAGTTCCCGGGCATCCGCAATAGTTAAATTGCAGAAAAATGACTGACTGCTGCATTCCCCAGCAAAACCCCGCTTTATACCCTGTTACGCACAGAATTATCCACAGATGTCGGGCGATACCCCAAAACAAAAGCCACGCCACCTCTCTATATAAGCCGTCGTTCAGGTCCAAAAAGAGAAAGATAAAAATTCGCGAGCGTTGCGCAAACGTTTTCGTTACAATGCCGCGCTATAACAAGGATGCCCGGTTGGGTGCGTTAGGTGAGTTTTTAGGCAAAAACTCACCTAACGCTCTCTGTAATATTCAAATCCTGGGGATTTAATACCATGCAACAACGTCGTCCAGTCCGCCGCGCCCTGCTCAGTGTTTCTGACAAGGCCGGTATCGTCGAATTCGCGCAGGCGCTTTCCGCTCGTGGTGTCGAGCTACTGTCTACGGGTGGTACCGCACGCCTGCTGGCTGAGAAAGGTCTGCCGGTTACCGAAGTCTCTGACTACACCGGTTTCCCGGAAATGATGGACGGACGCGTGAAGACTCTGCATCCGAAAGTTCACGGCGGCATTCTCGGCCGCCGCGGCCAGGATGACGGCATTATGGAACAACACGGTATCGCGCCTATTGATATGGTGGTTGTTAACCTGTATCCGTTTGCTCAAACCGTTGCCCGCGAGGGTTGCTCGCTGGAAGATGCGGTAGAAAACATTGATATCGGCGGCCCAACCATGGTTCGCTCGGCGGCGAAGAACCATAAAGACGTCGCCATCGTGGTGAAGAGCAGCGACTACGATGCCATTATTAAAGAGATGGATGCGAACGAAGGCTCCCTGACCCTCGACACCCGCTTCGACCTCGCCATTAAAGCATTCGAACATACCGCCGCCTACGACAGCATGATTGCCAACTACTTCGGCAGCATGGTTCCGGCCTATCACGGCGAGAGCAAAGAAGCCGCTGGCCGCTTCCCGCGCACCCTGAACCTGAACTTCATTAAGAAGCAGGATATGCGTTACGGTGAAAACAGCCACCAGCAGGCTGCCTTCTATATAGAAGAAGAAATCAAAGAAGCCTCTGTCGCCACGGCACAGCAGGTCCAGGGTAAAGCCCTCTCCTATAACAACATTGCCGACACCGATGCCGCGCTGGAATGCGTCAAAGAATTCAGCGAGCCGGCCTGCGTTATTGTGAAGCATGCCAACCCATGTGGCGTAGCGGTAAGCACCTCTATTCTGGATGCCTACGACCGCGCATACAAAACTGACCCGACCTCTGCCTTCGGCGGCATTATCGCGTTTAACCGCGAACTGGATGCCGAAACCGCGCAGGCCATCATCTCCCGCCAGTTCGTTGAAGTGATCATCGCACCGTCTGCGACGGAAGAAGCCCTGAAGATCACTGCCGCGAAACAGAACGTCCGCGTTCTGACCTGCGGTCAGTGGACGCAGCGCGTGCCGGGTCTGGACTTCAAACGCGTTAATGGTGGCCTGCTGGTTCAGGACCGCGATCTGGGTATGGTCACAGAAGGCGAACTGCGCGTGGTTTCCAAACGCCAGCCGACCGAGCAGGAGCTGCGCGATGCGCTGTTCTGCTGGATCGTTGCGAAATTCGTTAAATCTAACGCCATTGTTTATGCCAAAGAGAACATGACCATCGGAATAGGCGCAGGTCAGATGAGCCGCGTTTACTCTGCCAAAATCGCCGGGATTAAAGCAGGCGATGAGGGACTGGAGGTGAAAGGTTCGGCAATGGCCTCCGACGCCTTCTTCCCGTTCCGCGACGGTATTGATGCCGCCGCTGCCGTTGGCGTGAGCTGCGTCATTCAGCCCGGCGGTTCTATTCGCGACGAAGAGGTGATTGCCGCCGCCGATGAGCACGGCATCGCGATGATCTTCACCGATATGCGCCACTTCCGCCATTAATTCACGGAGCAGACGATGAAAGTATTAGTTATTGGCAACGGCGGCCGCGAGCACGCCCTGGCCTGGAAAGCGGCGCAGTCGCCAAAAGTCGATACCGTTTTTGTCGCCCCGGGTAACGCGGGCACCGCCCTGGAACCAGCGTTGCAGAATGTGGCTATCGGCGTCACCGATATTCCGGCGCTGCTGAGCTTTGCTCAAAGCGAGAAAATTGATCTGACCATCGTTGGCCCGGAAGCGCCACTGGTGATTGGCGTTGTGGATGCGTTCCGCGCCGCGGGGCTGAAAATCTTCGGCCCAACGGAAGGCGCGGCGCAGCTGGAAGGCTCTAAAGCCTTCACCAAAGATTTTCTTGCCCGCCATAACATTCCGACAGCGGAATACCAGAACTTCACCGAAGTCGAGCCCGCGCTGGCATACCTGCGTGAGAAAGGCGCGCCCATCGTTATCAAGGCCGACGGCCTGGCCGCCGGCAAGGGCGTGATTGTCGCCATGACGCTGGAAGAAGCGGAAGCCGCCGTTCAAGACATGCTGGCAGGTAACGCCTTTGGCGACGCCGGGCACCGCATCGTCATTGAAGAGTTCCTCGACGGCGAAGAGGCGAGCTTTATCGTGATGGTCGACGGCGAGCACGTCCTGCCGATGGCCACCAGCCAGGATCATAAACGCGTGGGCAATGGCGATACCGGCCCGAACACGGGCGGTATGGGCGCTTACTCTCCGGCACCGGTGGTCACCGATGAGGTTCACCAGCGCACCATGGAACGCATTATCTGGCCAACCGTAAAAGGTATGGCAGCGGAGGGTAATACCTACACCGGTTTCCTCTATGCGGGCCTGATGATCGACAAACAGGGCAACCCGAAAGTAATCGAGTTCAACTGTCGCTTTGGCGATCCGGAAACCCAGCCGATCATGCTACGCATGAAATCGGATCTGGTGGATCTGTGCCTCGCCGCCTGCGACGGTAAGCTGAATGAGAAAACCTCCGAGTGGGACGAGCGCGCCTCGCTGGGCGTCGTGATCGCCGCCGGTGGTTATCCGGGCAACTACAGCACCGGCGATGAGATCCACGGCCTGCCGCTGGAAGAAACGGCAGAAGGCAAGGTCTTCCACGCCGGCACCAGACTCGCTGATGACGATCGCGTGCTGACCAGCGGCGGCCGGGTACTCTGCGCCACCGCGCTGGGTCGCACCGTTGCTGAAGCGCAAAAGCGCGCTTACGCCCTGATGAGCGATATCAGCTGGGACGGCAGCTTTAGCCGTAACGACATCGGCTGGCGCGCTATCGAACGTGAGCAAAACCGCTAACGGCTGAGCTTTGCCAGCAGCGTTTTGCGCGTAATGCCCAACTGACGGGCGGCTTCAGTTTTGTTGCCGCCCGTTTTTTCGAGCGCCGCGAGGATCGCTTCTTTCTCTACCTCCACCAGCGGCTGAATAACATCATCACCGTGCAACACGTCCGCAACTGGCGTACCGGCAATTGCCAGCGGCAGTTCGCGTTCGGAGATGTACTCTCCGGTCAGCAGGACCACCGCCCGCTCCACCGCATTTTCCAGCTCGCGAATATTACCCGGCCAGGCGTAGTGGATGAGCGAGTCCATCGCCTGTGGCGTAAATCCCTGTACTGCTTTACGGTTACGCTCGGCATAGCGTTGCAGGAAATAGCGCGCCAGTTGGGGGATATCCTCCCTGCGATGACGCAGCGGCGGCATATCGATAGTCACGACGTTCAGGCGGTAGTAGAGATCCTGGCGAAAACGCCCGGCGCTGACCTCTTCGGCTAAATCCCGGTGGGTGGCGGCAATTAGCCGTACATCGACCGAAAGGGTCTGATTGCTGCCCACGCGCTGCACTTCACGCTCCTGAATCGCCCGCAGCAGACGCACCTGCATCAACGGCGAAATATCGCCAATTTCATCGAGGAAAAGCGTACCGCCGTCCGCTTCAACGAAGCGCCCCTCTCGCCGTTTGTCCGCGCCGGTAAAGGCGCCTTTCTCGTGACCAAACAGCTCCGACTCCAGCAACGACTCGTTGAGCGCAGCACAGTTGAGGATCACCAGCGGCCGGCGGCTGCGAGCGCTGCTGGCGTGCAGCGCTCGCGCGACCAGCTCTTTCCCTGTGCCCGACTCGCCGTGAATTAATACCGTCGCATCGGAGGGCGCAACCAGGGCGATATTGTTCAGCAGCGCCCGCATCGCCGGGCTATCCCCCACCATGCCAAACTGGGCGGCCGGGGTCCCGGCAACGGGAGACTCGCTCTGCCGGGTGTGAGCCAACGCCTCGGATAGCGTAAGCTGCAGCTTGTCAAAGTCCAGCGGCTTAATCAGGTAGTCCAGCGCACCGGATTTCAGCGCTTCCACAGCGGTGTCGACGCTGGAGTACGCTGTCATAATCAGAACGGGAATCGACGGATTCAAGGTTTTGATCTCTTTCAGCGTTTCGATGCCATCCATCTCCGCCATGCGGATGTCGCATAGCACCAGATCAAACACCTGCTCGCGCACCTGTTCCAGCGCCTGTACGCCGTTGTAAGCCAGCGCAACCCGATAACCCCAGCCCCGCAACAACGCCTGTAAGATAGTGCAGTGGCTGATGTCATCGTCCACCACCAGAATATCGACCTGCTCGCCACTCATCCTTGTTCATCCTTCTGTTGCCCATTAACCGGCAAATAGAGCGTAAATAGCGCGCCCTTGCCGGAAGTGCTCTCGGCGTCAATTGTTCCGCCGTGCTGCTCAACGATGTTCTGTACCACCGCCAGCCCCAGCCCGGTGCCGTCGGCCTTGGTAGTGAAGTACGGTGTAAAAATGGCCTGTAGCTGTTCCGCCGTCATCCCTTTGCCGCTGTCCGCAACGCTCACCTTTACTCGCCCATCGCCGCACTCTCTCACCGCCACCGTAATCACGCCATCGCGGCCAATGGCATGGATAGCATTGAGATAAAGGTTGAGCAGCACCTGTTTTAAACGATCCGGATCGGCCTGGATGCGGCATAGCGCGGGCTGCGCGATAAACTTCAGAGATATCGCCCGGCTGGCGGCATCCTGGCTAACCAGTTGAAGCGAATGCGTAATGACTTCATTCAAATCAACCGATTGATATTTTAAATGCGCCGGACGCACCAGTTCCAGCAGCTCGCTGACGACCCTGTTCAGGCGATCGGCTTCCCTGGCCATCACCAGGGCCAACTGATGCGCTTCGCCATCTGCTGGGGTCCGCTCGGCGAAATACCTGGCCAGCCCTTTTATGGATGATAGCGGGTTGCGGACTTCATGGGCGACGCCCGCGGCCAGATGACCGAGCGCCAGCAGCTTTTCTTTTCGCGCCGTCGCCTCCTGCAGCTGCTTGCGCGAACGCTGATAGCGGCGAAACCAGAACTGCGCCAGCACCGTTGCCATCATGACTACGCCTGCCGCGCAGAGCATGATGACCATATTGCGCAGGCCACGAGCATGGTCGGCATCCAGCTCGCGGGTATCAAAGGCAATAAAAATGACCTGGGGCGCCTGATTACGGAGATCGGCAGATTCACGACGCATCATCATGCGCATATGATGCCCACCGCTGTTAAGCGGGCGAAACTGGCGATAAATCTCCAGCGCCGGCTGCGGTTGTTCGAGGCGGCGCCAGCGCTCCTCGCTACCGATATTCAGCTCTCGCAGGGTGCTGGCGGGGTAGAGCGACTCACCGACCCGCCGCGGGTCGCTATGGGCGATAATTTTACCGTTCTCATCTGTCACCGCGAACCACAGCACGCCGGGCTGCCAGGCCATCTCCTCCAGTAGCGCCTGCAGCTGGGAATGATGCATACGCATTCCCATTCCGACCCGGGTTCCGGACTCAAGAGCGCGGATCAGCACGCTGCCTTTTTCCTGGATAGTCTGGCGTGCGGCTTCATTTTCACGGCCATAGTCACGCACGATTAACGCAGAAAACAGGCACACCAGCAGCAAGATAAGGCCGGTTAACAACCAGCTCAGCCCAACGGCGACGGAATCCTTAGACAACCGCATCACGTTCATGACAACTCCCTTTCCTCAGACACCGCATAGCCCAGCAGAAATCATGCCACTATTCCGCCACCTCTAACCTCTCCCTGAGCGCAAACCGGGAAGGCGATCGAGTAAAAATGACCCGCTGCCCCCTTTACCGCGAGTCATTTTTACTCGCTCTCGTCCGCTGAAAAGCATTCAACGCCCGATATCCTGCGGCCTTTCCACTCTGGCACGGAAGATGCAAATCACTGAGTAACCATAAGGCAGGAGAATAAACTATGAAACGGAACAAAAAAATGACGCTGACGCTGATTGCCCTCGCCGCGCTGACTTTCGGCAGTAGCTCAGCCTGGGCAAGGCACCACTGGTATAACGGTACCGGTATGGGCCCCCAGGGCTATAGTCAACTGACGACCGACCAGCAGGCCACTGCCCAGAAGCTGCATAATGATTTCTATGAGCAAACCCGCGTTTTACGTCAGCAGCTCATTTCAAAACGCTATGAATACAACGCGCTGTTAACCACCGATAAACCTGACAGCGCGAAAATCGAATCCGTCGCCCAGGAGATGGACGCTCTCGGTCAGAAGCTTGCCCAGCAGCGGGTGAAGTTCGATCTCGCATTAGCGCAGGCGGGTATTCCTCGCGGTGAGGGGATGGGACGTGGAGGCTGCGGCGGTGGCCGCGGTCATATGGGAATGAACCACTGGTAAGGTTCAGAAGCTTTTTTCGGTCGGCTGCCAGGTACAGAAGTCTTCGTTTGCCACCAGCAGCAGCTGAGAGCCTTCCGGCGCTTCCAGCCACGCCACGCTCACCTCGACGGATGAGTGGTTCTGACGACGCTCAATATGCGCCAGCGCCAGCGTATCGAGGTCAGGCTTCACGGTCTGACCTTCGCAGGTGGTTACCGTCCTGTCAGCATGCCACCGCCCCTGGCGCAGCATGACGCGTCCCTGACGCAGTGCATCGCTGGTCTGGCGTATTTGCTCTGCCCGATAGCGGTATAGCGCAACCTGATCGCTGGAAAGCTGCTGCTTCTGCCCATCGATTTCACGCTGCATAAAGCTGAGTTCGCCTTGCGCATCAAACCGGGCGCGAATATGTTCCGGCGGTTTGCCGTAGACGTTGAGCTCGATCAGCGCGAGCTGACCATCCTGCCAGCGATACTCGCTGGTCGAGGTATTACCATGACGCCATGGACTGAAGGCGGCAAGGAGATGGACCTCGCCGTCGGAATCTTTGCGCCAGATACGCATCGCCCCCTGGTTTTCCGCGTAACCGCTGGCGGTAAACGGCGGGAGAGAGGAATCATGGCTGCAGGCAGTGAGCAGCAATACGCCCGCCAGCGCCAGCGTGCGGCGCCAGATAGACAAAAGGGGCCGACAAGCCCCTTCGATAAAACTGTACACTGCCACGCGGTCTTACTTAACTGCGTCTTTCAGAGCTTTACCTGAAACAAATGCCGGTACGTTTGCTGCGGCGATTTTGATTTCATTACCGGTCTGCGGGTTGCGGCCAGTACGCTCAGCGCGGTGGTTCACTTTGAAGGTACCGAAACCAACCAGTTGAACAGCATCACCTTCTTTCAGAGACTCGGTAATTGCAGCCAGGGTAGATTCCAGGGCAGCTTTCGCCTGTGCTTTGGACAGGTCAGCTTTGTCCGCAATTACATCAATCAGTTGAGTCTTGTTCATAAGTTATCCTTACAATGTGTTTATCGCTTGCTAAGCATCGAGTGCGACGGAAATGCCTGAAAAGCACTCTCCTGCATACACGCACCGATAGCCACGTTTTTTCGCCCCCCAAATGTAGACCAGACGGGGGGCGGAATGGAAGCCTTCAGACGCTACAATTCAGGCGGTAAATCACGTTTTCTGGTCTCATTGCTGAAAATTTATACCAATATTGCTCTCACCGGCCTCGCGAAGGTCTGCACGTAGCCCTTTGATCAGTTCAGTATCGCGTTCTTCGCAGTCGGCCAGAAGACGAAAAATCTCCCACTGAATATCCCATTCTTGTTCGACAGCCGGGTTTTCTTTGAGCTCTTCGTCGGTCATTTCGCGACCAGCCTGGGTCATTTCCAGCATCGCAACGGTGGTGATCGAACTCTTGCTGACTTCGATGGCGTGTTCGAGCGTTTCGCCGCTTAGCCGCGAATGTAGCAGTTCACTCAATGCGACGCAGGCATCGATGGCCGGATAGACGCCGTACAGGTCGTAATCATCAGCGGCCGGAATCGCCTCTTCCAGCTTTTCCAGCTGGCTGTCGAAATTCACCTTCGCATCTTTTACCGTCAGCGTTTCCCAGATCAGATCGAGGATACGGCGATAAAGCTGGCCATCGGCAAATTCCGTTTGCTGACAGAACATAGCGTAGTTGGGGTACATCCGCTCGCACAGGCAGGCCATAAAAGTCACGTGCTGCCAGCTTTCCAGCTTCTCCAGACGCAGGTGAATCGGGTTTTGTAACATGATGAAATCTCGAAGTCAGAAATTAGCCGCAGTGTACCTGAATCAGTCGCGATTTGCTTGCCAACGCACAAACGCCGGACGCCGGGACGCCACCGCATCGGCCCAGCGCGTTGGCTCAGGCAGGCGATAGCCTTTCAGGCAGCGCTCCACCCACATCAGCGCGCTATCCAGGCCAACGCGGTGCCCGGTACTCACAAACAGCGGATTGCAGCGCGTTTTGCTGCGCAAGACCCACGCCAGCTGTTCGCCTTTATCTAACAACGGCGCCAGCGCGCCGGGTTCATCGCCCAACGGCCCGAACTTACCGCACAGCCGTTTTTTCGCCACGCCGATAGTCGGTACATCCACCAGCAGGCCAAAATGGCTGGCGACGCCGAGGCGGCGCGGGTGGGAAATACCGTGGCCATCAACGAATAACAGATTCGGCTTTTGCGAAAGTAGCTCCCATGCCGCCAGCAGCGCAGGGGTTTCGCGAAAGGAGAGGAAGCCGGGAATGTAAGGCATCGTGGTCGCGACGCGCGCGACCTGATACTCCACCAGCTCCAGGGACGGATAGCTTAGCAGTACCATCGCCGCCCGGGTGACCTCCCCCTCTTGCTCAAAACCGACATCCGCTCCGCCGATCAGCGTCGGCGGATCCTGTTCCAACCGATCGCCTCGTTCAACCGATGCCGCCAGGCTGAGCTGCTGTGTGCGTAGCGATGACAAATCCATATTCACTCCTTAACGGTGGTATTGCGCCGACAACCGGTGCACTGCCTCCACAAATACGCCCGCATGTTCCGGGTTAACATCCTGATGAATTCCGTGCCCGAGGTTAAAGACATGGCCTTCACCCTGGCCAAACCCGGCGAGAATAGTCGCCACCTCTTCTTCAATACGCGCAGGAGGGGCATACAGCATCGAGGGATCCATATTGCCCTGCAGGGCGACTTTATGGCCGACGCGACGACGCGCATCGGCGATATCGGTGGTCCAGTCGAGTCCCAGCGCATCGCAGCCTGTTTCCGCCATCGCTTCCAGCCACTGCCCGCCGCCTTTGGTAAATAGCGTCACCGGCACGCGACGGCCATCGTTTTCACGCAGCAGCCCATCAACGATTTTATGCATGTAATAGAGCGAGAACTGCTGGTAGTCGCGGCCGGTCAGCACTCCGCCCCAGGTATCAAAAATCATCACCGACTGCGCGCCCGCTTTGATTTGCGCATTCAGATACAGCGTGACGCTTTTCGCCAGCTTATCGAGCAGCGCATGCAGGGCCTGCGGCTCGGCGTACATCATCTTTTTAATTACCGTAAACGCTTTGCTGCTGCCGCCTTCCACCATATAGGTTGCCAGCGTCCACGGGCTGCCGGAAAAGCCGATCAGCGGCACTTCTCCCTTCAGCTCACGGCGAATCGTGCGCACGGCATTCATCACGTAGCCAAGCTCACCTTCCGGGTCAGGAACGGGTAATTTATCGACATCGGCTTTGCAGGTAATGGGCGAGGTAAAGCGCGGGCCCTCCCCGGCTTCAAAATAGAGCCCCAGCCCCATCGCATCCGGGATGGTGAGAATGTCCGAGAAGAGGATAGCCGCATCCAGCTTATAGCGGCGCAGCGGCTGCAGCGTCACTTCACAGGCCAGCTCTGCGTTTTTACACAGCGACATAAAATCGCCCGCTTCGGCGCGGGTGGCCTTATATTCCGGTAAATAGCGGCCCGCCTGACGCATCATCCACACCGGGGTGACATCAACCGGCTGGCGTAGCAGCGCGCGCAGGTAACGATCGTTCTTCAGTTCGGTCATTTTTACATTCCTTTAGCGTTGATGCGCCAAGTTTATACACAAAATCATTCAAAGTGGACCAAGGCGGCAATTGAATGAACCCCAGGAGCTTACTCAAGTAAGTGACTGGGGCAAGTGAAAGCAGCCAACAAAGAGGCAGTTTGAAGGATAAAGTGTATGTAACATGTCACTCATACTCTGCCCGACACATCGCCACGGTATCTTCAATCAGACGGCGCGCCACGGTGCCCGGCGGCGGCAAAAGCGGCAGATTGTCATAGCGATACCATCCCGCCTCCAGCAGCTCTTTCTTGTCGATGACAATCTCGCCGCTATCGTACTCGGCCATAAACGCGGTCATCAGCGATTGCGGGAACGGCCAGGGCTGGGAGGTTACATAGCGCAGGTTTTTCACCTTGATACCGCTCTCCTCCATCACTTCGCGGGCAACGGTTTGCTCCAGGGTTTCGCCGACTTCGACAAATCCGGCCAGCACCGTATGCACGCCGTTGCGATGGCGAGTATGCTGCGCCAGCAGGATAGAATCATCCCGACGGATGGCGACGATAATGCACGGGGCGATTTGCGGGTAGTAGCGTTCGCGGCAGTGGCTGCATAGCATTGCCCACTCGGTTTTGCTGGGGTGCATGGGATGGCCGCAGTAGCCGCAGAATTTATGCGAGCGGTAGAACTCCGCCAGCTGGATCCCGCGTCCCGCCAGTTGAAAAAGGCCAGCATCCTGATCGAGCACCTGACGCAGCGATCCCATCTCATGGCGACGATCCTGGCGCACCAGCCACACCGGTTCGCCCTGCCATTCGCCTATTCGCAGCGCGGTTTGCCCGGCAAGATGAAAATTTACCGCTTCGCCATATGGTAATTCCCCATCGGGTAACCATAATTTCTGTTCGTGGCTGACAATCCACCAGCCGCGATCTAATTTTTCAATAATACGATCCATATCTATTGCACTACCTTCATTTTACTGGCACTTTTAACATTAAATTTACATTTTGGTGAGCAACGTATTTCTCTTAAAACCTTGCGGAGTCAACCATGTTAAACCAGCTGGAAAACCTGACGGAACGTGTTGGAGGCAGCAATAAACTGGTCGATCGCTGGCTACAAGTACGTAAGCATTTGCTTGTGGCTTACTACAACCTGGTTGGCCTGAAGCCTGGCAAAGAATCATTTATGCGGCTTAATGAGAAAGCGCTGGATGATTTTTGCCAAAGCCTGGTGGACTACCTCTCCTCCGGCCATTTTAATATTTATGAACGCTTTATCGGCGAATTGGAAGGCGATACGCCACTTTTAGCCGCCACTAAGATTTATCCACAGCTGCAGGCTAATACCCAGCAGATCATGGACTATTACGATTCCTGCCTCGAAAACGCTATCGATCACGATAACTATCTTGAGTTCCAGCAGGCGCTATCGGACATCGGTGAAGCGCTGGAAGCCCGTTTTGCGCTGGAAGATTCGCTGATTGCCCTCGCCGTAGCCCACAGTCGAAAAGACAACGTTAGCGACAATATCGCGCCGACCGCTTGAGTTGTGAGCCATTAACGCGTAGTTTACATACATTCCCCCTCACGGAGAGGGGATGTCATCTTGTCGGAGTGCCCATTTTCCCCACTGGAAAAGGCTGAGACCGTTAATTCGGGATCCGCGGAACCTGATCAGGCTAATACCTGCGAAGGGAACAAGAGTAAACTGCGTTTAGCATCTGCCTCTTCATGGCCGATCGCATCTGTTACTCCATCCGTCGTCTGGCAAGCCATATCCTGTTTAACTGGAATGAGCTATGTCTACAACATCACTTACGCGTCGAGAGCAACGCGAACACGCCCAGCGCTTTATCGACACCCTGGAAGGCACCGCATTTCCCAATTCGCAGCGCATCTATATCCGCGGTTCGCAGGAAGATATTCGCGTGCCGATGCGCGAAATTCAGCTGAGCCCGACGCTTATCGGCGGCAGCAAAGACCATCCTCAGTATGAAGCAAACGAAGCCATCCCGGTCTACGATACATCCGGCGCCTATGGCGATCCGCACATCGCGATAAACGTTCAGCAGGGTCTGGCGAAACTGCGTCAGCCGTGGATTGATGCGCGTCGCGACTGCGAAACGCTTAGCGATCGCAGTTCAGCCTATACCAGAGAGCGGCTGGCGGATGATGGTCTTAACGCGCTGCGCTTTTCCGGTCTGCTTACGCCCAGGCGCGCCATAGTCGGGAAATGCGTGACGCAGCTGCACTATGCCCGTCAGGGGATTGTCACTCCTGAGATGGAATTCATCGCCATTCGCGAAAATATGGGTCGCGAACGCATTCGTGGTGAAGTGCTGCGCCAGCAGCATCCGGGCGTCGGGTTTGGCGCGCGGCTGCCGGAGAATATCACCCCGGAATTTGTGCGCGCTGAAGTTGCCGCCGGGCGCGCGATTATCCCGGCCAATATAAATCATCCGGAATCCGAGCCGATGATCATCGGCCGCAACTTCCTCGTGAAGGTTAACGCCAATATTGGTAACTCAGCGGTCACCTCGTCGATAGAAGAAGAGGTCGAGAAGCTGGTGTGGGCGACGCGCTGGGGAGCGGATACGGTTATGGACCTTTCCACCGGCCGCTATATTCATGAGACCCGCGAGTGGATCCTGCGCAATAGTCCGGTACCGATCGGTACCGTGCCGATCTACCAGGCGTTAGAAAAGGTAAACGGGATCGCCGAAGATCTTACCTGGGAAGCCTTCCGCGACACGCTGCTCGAACAGGCGGAACAAGGGGTGGACTACTTCACTATCCATGCGGGCGTGCTGCTGCGCTACGTGCCGATGACCGCCAGACGCCTGACAGGCATCGTCTCCCGCGGCGGCTCAATCATGGCGAAATGGTGCTTATCCCATCACAAAGAGAACTTTCTCTACCAACATTTTCGTGAAATCTGCGAAATCTGCGCCGCCTATGACGTTTCGCTGTCGCTGGGCGATGGCCTGCGCCCGGGCTCGATTCAGGATGCCAACGACGAAGCGCAGTTTGCCGAGCTGCACACGCTGGGAGAGCTAACCCAAATTGCGTGGGAGTATGACGTACAGGTGATGATCGAAGGCCCGGGCCATGTGCCGATGCAGATGATTCAGCGCAATATGACTGAAGAGCTGGAGCACTGTCACGAAGCGCCTTTCTATACCTTAGGGCCGCTAACCACCGATATTGCGCCTGGTTATGATCATTTCACCTCCGGGATTGGCGCAGCCATGATCGGCTGGTTCGGCTGCGCGATGCTCTGCTACGTGACGCCGAAAGAGCATCTCGGCCTGCCGAATAAAGAGGACGTTAAGCAGGGCCTGATTACCTACAAAATAGCCGCCCACGCCGCAGACCTCGCTAAAGGCCATCCCGGCGCGCAAATCCGCGATAACGCCATGTCGAAAGCGCGCTTCGAGTTCCGCTGGGAAGACCAGTTTAATCTGGCGCTCGACCCGTTCACCGCGCGCGCTTACCACGACGAAACCCTGCCGCAGGAGTCAGGCAAAGTGGCCCACTTCTGCTCCATGTGCGGCCCCAAATTTTGCTCAATGAAGATAAGCCAGGAAGTTCGCGACTACGCCGCCGCGCAGACCATCGAAGTGGGGATGGCCGATATGTCGGAAAACTTCCGCGCCCGCGGCAGTGAAATCTATCTACGTAAGGAGGAAGCCTGATGTATCAACCCGATTTTCCATCCGTCCCATTCCGTTTAGGCCTCTATCCGGTCGTCGATAGCGTCGCGTGGATCGAACGCTTACTGGCTGCGGGCGTTCGCACTCTCCAGCTGCGCATCAAGGATAAGCGCGATAGTGATGTCGAAGACGATGTCGTTGCCGCTATCACGCTGGGACGCAAATACCATGCGCGGCTGTTTATTAACGATTACTGGCGCCTGGCCATTAAACATCAGGCTTATGGCGTGCATTTAGGCCAGGAGGATCTGGAAACCACCGACCTCAGCGCCATCCGCAACGCCGGACTGCGCCTTGGCGTTTCCACCCATGACGATATGGAAATGGATATCGCGCTGGCGGCGCGTCCCTCTTACATCGCGCTTGGTCACGTTTTTCCGACACAAACCAAGCAGATGCCTTCCTCCCCTCAGGGGCTGGATCAGCTGGCGCAGCATATTCAGCGACTGGAGGATTATCCAACCGTGGCGATTGGCGGCATCAGCCTTGAGCGCGCTCCGGCAGTACTGGCCACCGGCGTCGGCAGCATTGCGGTAGTCAGCGCCATCACCCAGGCGACCGACTGGCGGCAGGCAACGGCACGGTTGCTTGAGATAGCGGGAGCCGGTGATGAATGACAGCGATTTTATGCGCTATAGCCGCCAGCTGCTGCTGGAGGATATCGCCATTGAAGGCCAGCAAAAGCTGCTGGCCAGCCGGGTGTTGATCGTGGGTCTCGGCGGGCTGGGTTCCCCCGCCGCGCTCTATCTTGCCGGAGCCGGCGTCGGCACGCTGGCGCTGGCCGATGACGACGACGTTCACGTCAGCAACCTGCAGCGACAAATTTTGTTCACCAGCGATGATATCGCTCAGCCTAAAACCACGGCCGCCAGGGCCCGGCTGGCTCGGCTAAATCCGCAGATTGAACTGATTGCGCTGAAGCAGCGGTTAGGCGGAAAGGCCCTGCAGGAGGAAGTGGCGAAGGCCGATGTGGTACTGGATTGCACCGATAACATGGCGACCCGACAGGCGATCAACGCCGCCTGCGTCGCGCTTAAAACGCCGTTGATTACTGCCAGCGCTGTCGGACTCGGAGGCCAGCTGATGGTACTGACGCCGCCGTGGGAGCAGGGCTGTTATCGCTGCCTGTGGCCGGATGCTAACGAACCCGAACGCAACTGCCGCACGGCGGGCATCATTGGCCCGGTCGTCGGCATGATGGGAACCCTACAGGCGCTGGAGGCCATCAAACTGCTCAGCGGCATGGCGGCGCCGCGTAACGCGCTGCGCCTGTTTGATGCGCGCACCAGCAGCTGGCGTACGCTGACATTACAGCGATCTCTGGGCTGTCCGGTCTGTGGAGGGCAGCATGCAGGTGTGGTTTAACGATGAACCGTTGCAGTGTGCCGAAGCGACCTCCGTCGCCGCCCTGCTCGCTCAACTGGAACAGCAGTTGCCGGGCGTCGCGCTGGCGCTCAATCAACACATCCTGCCGCGCGAACGGTGGGAAGATCATCTTTTGCAGGAAGGCGACCAAATCCTGCTTTTTCAGGTTATCGCTGGAGGCTGACATGTTACGTATTGCAGATAAAACGTTTGAATCACATCTCTTCACCGGCACCGGTAAATTCGCCGCTCCCGAGGTCATGGTGGAGGCCATTCGCGCCTCCGGTAGCCAACTGGTGACGCTGGCGATGAAGCGCGTCGATCTCCGTCAGCATAATGACGCCATCCTCGCGCCGCTGCTGGCGGCCGGCGTTAGCCTGCTCCCCAACACCTCCGGGGCCAAAACGGCGGAAGAGGCGGTATTTGCCGCCCGCCTGGCTCGGGAAGCGCTGGGCACCCACTGGCTGAAACTGGAAATTCATCCGGACGCCCGCTGGCTGCTCCCCGATCCGATCGAAACGCTGAAAGCGGCGGAGATTCTGGTTCGGGAAGGCTTCGTCGTGCTGCCCTACTGCGGCGCCGACCCGGTGCTGTGTAAACGTCTGGAAGAAGCGGGCTGCGCGGCGGTGATGCCGCTCGGCGCGCCCATCGGCTCCAATCAGGGACTGGAAACCAAAGCAATGCTGGAGATTATTATCGAACAGGCCACGGTGCCGGTGGTCGTGGATGCGGGTATTGGCGTGCCGAGCCACGCAGCGCAGGCGCTGGAAATGGGTGCCGACGCGGTCCTGGTGAATACCGCCATCGCCGTTGCCGATGACCCTGTTACCATGGCCCGGGCTTTCCGGCTGGCGATTGATGCCGGATTACTGGCGCGGCAGGCCGGACCGGGCGCGCGCAGCGCGCAGGCGCAGGCCACCAGCCCGCTGACCGGCTTTCTGGAGGCGCAGGTATGAACACCTTCACTGACCGTTGGCGACAGCTGGACTGGGACGATATTCGCCTGCGAATAAACGCGAAAACCACCGCCGACGTTGAACGCGCCCTGGCGGCCAAACAGCTCAGCCGCGACGACATGATGGCCCTGCTCTCCCCCGCCGCTGCTGGCTATCTGGAGCCTCTGGCCCAGCGTGCTCAGCGTCTGACGCGCCAGCGTTTCGGTAATACCGTCAGCTTTTATGTGCCGCTGTATCTCTCTAATCTGTGCGCCAACGACTGTACCTACTGCGGTTTCTCAATGAGTAACCGCATCAAGCGAAAAACTCTGGATGAGGCGGAAATTGCCCGTGAATGCGCGGCAATTCGCGAAATGGGTTTCGAGCATCTGCTGCTGGTGACCGGCGAGCATCAGGGCAAAGTCGGCATGGACTACTTTCGCCAGCATCTGCCCGCGATTCGCCGCCAGTTCGCCTCGCTGCATATGGAAGTCCAGCCGCTGGCGAGGGAGGAATACGCCGAGCTGAAAACCCTCGGGCTGGACGGCGTGATGGTCTATCAGGAGACCTATCATGAAAGCATGTATGCGAAACACCATCTGAAAGGGAAAAAGCAGGACTTTTTCTGGCGGCTGGATACGCCGGACAGGCTTGGCCAGGCGGGAATTGACAAGATTGGCCTTGGCGCATTAATTGGCCTCTCCGACAGCTGGCGCGTGGACTGCTTTATGGTGGCGGAACATCTGCTGTGGCTTCAGCAGCGCTACTGGCGCAGCCGCTACTCCATCTCCTTTCCGCGACTGCGCCCGTGCGCCGGCGGTATCGAACCTGCCTCATTGATGGATGAACGACAGCTGGTGCAAACCATTTGCGCCTTCCGCCTGCTGGCCCCGGAAGTAGAACTTTCGTTATCCACCCGCGAATCCCCCTGGTTCCGCGATCGGGTCATCCCGCTGGCCATCAACAACGTCAGCGCGTTTTCAAAAACTCAGCCCGGTGGGTATGCCGATAACCATCCGGAGCTGGAGCAGTTCGCGCCTCACGATGACCGCCGTCCGGAAGAGGTTGCCAGCGCGCTGGTGGCCAGCGGGCTGCAGCCGGTATGGAAAGACTGGGATAGCTGGCTGGGACGCGCTTCCCAGTCATCATGATAAGAGATGTAACGACTTAAAAGTTCCTGGTGCACGCTCGTAATCAGAGAAACGGAAGATGGTGACCGTGTTTCCGTTTCTCTATCCTGCCCTTGTCAGCAGTGGATGCTGTCCAGGGCGAAAGCTAACTCTTCCTCATTTTCGCCCTGCTCCATCCTCTTCGCTGCAAAGGCAATTCCATCAACATGGAATATTAATCAGTCCATCTCACAACGTCAGCGTTATAATTACCGGAGATTTATCTGATTCAATCGGCAGGCATGCTGGCTAAACCTGCATCTTTCTCCACGGTTTAACGCTTCTGGAACGATTTACGACTCATGGCTCGCCATAATAGAAAGCTCTCTTTCACCTCGCCGATTGTGATCGGGTTCGCCGGTATTTTATTCAGCTTCTTGCTGATAGCGGTGTTCGCCACGACGACGCAGCGAAATGATTTTCTTGAAGATTATCATCATATTAACCGCAATTTCACCCACAATATGGCGACCAACTACACGGAGACGCTGCTGCAGGGCAATGACTTTATCCTCACCCGTGCCGCCACTTTCTTTGCCCGCAATGATGCGCTCAATGAGGCGGTTAACGTCAATCCTGAAAAAGGTTTGATGCAGCTCATGCAGCTGCAAAATATGATGCAAACCGTTTCGTCCATCTCGCTGGCGGATACCAATGGGCACTACCTGCGCGCGCCCGAGGTTCTGGAGACGGAAGACAGTCAGTCTTTTGATGCCAAATCGAGACCGTGGTTTATTAAACAAGCGGAAGCCAGTACCTTCAGCCGGTATACCAGCCCGTACAACGACTACTTCACGCATCATCCGACGATTACCGTCTACAAACCCATAATTTCTCCAGAGGGACGGCTAAAGGGCAGTCTCGCATTTCATCTCGATCTCACCTCAATGGGCTACGCGTTACGGCAGATGGTTGCTCCGGTCCAGGGGGAATTTTTTGTGGTGCAACGCGATGGTAAAGTCGTTCTCCATCCGGATCCTGGCGCCTTATTTAAACCCTACGTCAGTGAAGCGTTGATGGACAGAATGACCAGCGGCGAAGGCCAGCTCTACGATACCGATACGAACGCCTGGTACTACTACTACTCGTTTACCAACCCCGACTGGTTTGTCATTTATCGGGTCGATAACTCGACGCTGGTCAACTTGACTCGCCATGAAACGGATATCGTCGCCTGGAGCTTTGCCCTGGCCGCGATCGTTATCGTGCTGTTTGGCCTGTATCTGCGCCATGCTTCACGTACGGTGTTGATGAACATCATCAATGCCATTAAAACCGGGGATGTTCAGCGCGCCCCGCGGCTGGAAGCGATGCTCAGCAAAGCCATCGAGAGCAATAAGCAGCGCGAGTTAACCTACGTTCGCCAGGCGACCATCGATGCGCTAACCGGCTGCAAGAACCGACGCGCCTTCGACAATGATATCGCCGCGCTGATGAACGATCATCAACCTTTCTCTCTCGCGCTGGTGGATATTGATAACTTTAAAACGATAAATGACACCTGGGGTCATCTCAATGGCGATATCGTTCTGCGCAATGTCGCACGGGAAGGACTGCAGATCCTCCAACCTCTGCAAATTTCACTTTACCGCTACGGCGGGGAGGAGTTTGCGGTGATCTTTACCACCGGACATAGCGATGACGCTCTGAAGCTGCTGGAGAGCTGGCGGGCCCGCGTTGCGCAGCGCTCCTGGCGTGAAGAAGGGCTAACGGTCACCTTTAGCGCAGGTCTCGGCGAATGGAATATGGAACCCCTGGAGCAGCTTGTCGTGCGCGTTGATGAAGCGCTGTATAAAGCCAAGCAGCAGGGCAAGAATCGCATCGTCCGCGCGTAACAGAGCCTACCGTTTCCGGCCCGTCGGACGCGACTTTTAGCGTTTTCTCCTCCATAACCGAAACCGGTTTCATTATTTTGTGATGACTTACACACAATCACCGTAAAGCGGTTGTCCCGCCCGCCTGCCCGCGATAAAGATGGTACATCAAGGAACATAAGGGCCAACAATTATGAAGAATATCGTTTTATGCTGCGCCGCAGGTATGTCTACCAGCATGCTGGTTCAACGTATGCAGGCTGCTGCGCAACAAAAAGGTGTGGAAGTCTCCATCAAAGCCGTACCGGTTGCCGAGTTTAAAGATAACCTTGCCGCTGCCGATATTATCCTGCTCGGCCCCCAGGTGAAGTATGAGCAGGCCAAGCTACAGGCTATGGCCGACCCGTTTGGTAAAAAAGTTGCCGTCATCGATATGATGGATTACGGCATGATGAAAGGCGAAGCCGTGCTTGATAAAGCCCTGAAGCTGATGGAGTAAGAAATGGAAGATTTAGAAACGATCATCATGGAGCTACTGGTTAACGCCGGTTCAGCGCGTAGCTCTGCCTTAACCGCTCTGCAGCTGGCGCGTAAAGGCGATTTTGCTGCGGCCGAACAGGCGATGGCGGAATCTCACGAATTTGTCAAACATGCGCATAAAATCCAGACCCAGCTGATCGGCATGGATGAAGGCAGCGGCAAGCTTCCGGTTAACCTGATTACCGTTCATTCCCAGGACCACCTGATGAACGCGATGGTCATTCAGGATCTGGCAACCGATATGATTGAGCTCTATCGCCGAATTCCGCTCGCGCAATAACCCCAACTATTTAACAGGCGCCGCTAACGGCGCCTGTCCTCTCTTACAGAAATCCATACATCGCCGCAAATACCCAACCAAAGACGCAAGAGACGCTAACGCCAATGAGCCCTGGCAGAATAAAGCTATGGTTAATCACAAAGCGGCCGATATGCGTTGTACCAGAGCGGTCGAATTGAATCGCCGCCAGATCGCTTGGGTAGGTCGGCAGAATGTAATACCCGTAACAGGCAGGTGCGGAAGCAACGATGTAAGCCGGATCGACGCCAATCGCCAGCGCCACCGGAACAATCGCCGCCAGCGCAGCCGCCTGTGAGTTAACAAACTTCGACACCAGCAGCAGTACGATAGCGTAAGCCCACGGATACTCCTTCACCATCTCCCCGAGCACGCCTTTAATCTCGGTCATATGCGCGCCAAACATCGTCTCCGCCATCCACGCGATACCGTACACCGCGACAATGGCGATCATCCCGGAACGGAACACCTCATTTTTGGAAATCGAAGCGGGATTGGTTTTGGTAATGATGATGATGAGCGCCCCGGAAAGCAGCATAAACATTTGGATCACCAGCACCATCGACAGCGGCTTGTCATCAAAGGCCGGACGCAGCTCGGAGAAGGCGCCGAGCAGGGCGACAACGGCTATTGAGGCCAGAAAAATCCACATCGCAATCCAGTTACTGGTCGGCAGCTTCTTATTGAGCAGCGTGGCCGTATCACCATAAACGTAATGGCGGTTTTCCGGCACCGCAATAAAAGCCTGAAAGGCTTCGTCTTTATCGAGGTCTTTACCGCGAAACCAGCTGAAGATACCAATGGCCAGAATCCCCAGCAGCGTTGACGGAATAGTGATCGCCAGCAGATCGAGAAACTCAAGGTGCTTACCGTTAAAGGTGAAATTGCCAAGCATCGCCACCAGCGAGACGACTGCCACCGAAACCGGGCTGGCGATAATCCCCATCTGCGCGCCGATCGAACTCGCGGCCATCGGTCGTTCCGGGCGAATATTATTTTTAATCGCAACATCATAAATAATTGGCAGAATGGTATATACCACGTGCCCGGTTCCGCAAAGAATGGTCAACGTGCTGGTGACGAATGGCGCCACGATTGAAACGTATTTCGGGTTGCGCCGCAGCAGTTTCTCCGCAATCTGCAGCATAACGTCTAAACCGCCGGAAGCCTGCAGCGTCGCTGAGGCGGCCACCACCGCAATGATCACCAGCATGACGTCTACAGGGGGTTTTCCCGGCTTAAGATGAAAGACAAACACTAAAATAACCAGACCAATGCCGCCTAAAAGGCCGAGCGCAATACCGCCCTTTCTCGCGCCATAGAACAAACAAATTAAGATAATGATAAGTTGAATAGCAAATTCCATGCTTCCCCCAGACGCTATCTTTTAAATAGCGACAATACTTTTCCGCTTTGTTTTTTATTTACTCATCTTCCCCGCCCCCTTTCGCCAGATACAGCGATCCCCTCAGTTGCGCAGAACCGAAAAGATGAGGGAAAAGTAATCACATGATTATTTGAGCTTTTTGACTATATAGCGTTTGCGGCGCGTATTTTTTGATACGTGTAGGATTTTTACCCATTGATTGATGATGAAAATCTGAAACAGAAATAAATAATCTTGAAGGGGGAGTTTATTTGCTAATTAATTGCAGCGATTACATTAATTAAATGTAATTAAAAAGTATAACGAATAAATAATAGCAGCAACGGACAGGCAATAAAAAAGCCAGTCAGATGATCTGACTGGCTTTTAAGCGCTTAGCGAATCAACGATTAATCGTTGTCGGAACCGCCCAGACCCGCGTTCAGCAGCTCTGCCAGGTTAGCAGAAGCTTCTTCCACGCTGACCTGCGGCGCTGCTGGCAGCTCGCCGGCTGCGCGGCGGCGCATACGATCCTGGTGGTAGGCATAACCGGTACCGGCCGGGATCAGACGACCCACGATAACGTTCTCTTTCAGGCCACGCAGTTCGTCGCGTTTACCCGCAACGGCTGCTTCGGTCAGGACACGCGTGGTCTCCTGGAACGATGCGGCAGAGATGAACGATTCGGTTGCCAGGGACGCTTTAGTGATACCCAGCAGATCGCGGGAGAATGTTGCACCCACTTTGCCGTTCGCTTCCAGCTCGCGGTTAGCGATCTTGACGCGAGAGTATTCAACCTGTTCGCCTTCCAGGAAGTCGGAGCTACCGGCGCTTTCGATGGTCGCTTTACGCAGCATCTGACGAACGATAACTTCAATGTGCTTATCGTTAATCTTAACGCCCTGCAGACGGTATACGTCCTGGACTTCGTTAACAATATAACGAGTCACAGCATGTACGCCACGCAGACGCAGAATGTCGTGCGGTGCTTCCGGACCGTCGGAAACTACATCACCACGTTCTACGCGTTCACCTTCGAACACGTTGAGCTGACGCCATTTAGGAATCATCTCTTCGTACGGATCGCTACCGTCTACCGGGGTGATAACCAGACGACGTTTCCCTTTGGTTTCTTTACCGAAGGAAATGATGCCGCTGATTTCAGCCAGGATTGCCGGCTCTTTCGGACGACGCGCTTCGAACAGGTCGGCAACGCGCGGCAGACCACCGGTGATGTCCTTGGTACCGCCGGATTCCTGCGGTACACGCGCCAGGGTGTCACCAGAACTGATCTGTACGCCATCTTCCAGCTGAACAATCGCTTTACCCGGCAGGAAGTACTGCGCAGGCATATCGGTGCCAGGGATCAGAACATCATTACCCTGAGCATCAACGATTTTCAGCGCCGGACGCAGGTCTTTACCACCAGTGGTACGCTCTGCAGAATCCAGAACCACCAGAGAAGACAGGCCGGTCAGCTCGTCGGTCTGACGAGTAATGGTCTGGCCGTCAATCATGTCAGTGAAGCGGACGAAACCGCTCACTTCGGTGATAACCGGCATGGTGTGCGGATCCCAGTTTGCTACGGTTTCACCGCCGGCAACCTGCTCACCATCACCTTTCGCCATAACGGAGCCGTAAGGCACTTTATAGCTCTCTTTGGTACGACCGAATTCGTCGATCAGTTTCAGCTCGGTATTACGGGACGTAATAACCAGCTTACCGCTGGAGTTCACAACCGACTTCGCATTGCTCAGACGGATGCTACCTTTGTTTTTCACCTGGATGCTGGACTCAGCAGCCGCACGAGATGCCGCACCACCGATGTGGAACGTACGCATCGTCAGCTGTGTACCCGGCTCACCGATGGACTGTGCCGCGATAACGCCGATAGCCTCACCTTTGTTGATGATGTGGCCACGCGCCAGGTCACGACCGTAGCAGTGCGCACATACACCAAAGTCGGTGTCACAGGATACAACGGAACGCACTTTGACTGAGTCAACGGAGTTCTCTTCCAGCAGATCGCACCAGTGCTCATGAAGCAGCGTGTTGCGTGGAACCAGAATGTCCGCCGTACCCGGCTTCAGAACGTCTTCAGCGGTCACACGACCCAGTACGCGATCGCGCAGCGGCTCTTTAACATCGCCACCCTCGATAACCGGGGTCATGGTGATGCCTTCCAGGGTGCCACAGTCGTCTTCAGTAACGACCAGGTCCTGTGCAACGTCAACCAGACGACGGGTCAGGTAACCGGAGTTCGCTGTTTTCAGTGCGGTATCCGCCAGACCTTTACGCGCGCCGTGCGTGGAGATGAAGTACTGGAGTACGTTCAGACCTTCACGGAAGTTCGCGGTGATTGGCGTTTCGATGATTGAGCCATCCGGCTTCGCCATCAGACCACGCATACCAGCAAGCTGACGAATCTGTGCAGCAGAACCACGCGCACCGGAGTCGGCCATCATGTAGATGCTGTTGAAAGAAACCTGCTGCTCTTCTTCGCCGTTACGGTTAATAACGGTTTCGGTTTGCAGGTTGTCCATCATCGCTTTGGATACACGATCGTTGGCCGCAGCCCAGATATCGATAACTTTGTTATAGCGTTCGCCAGCGGTCACCAGACCCGACTGGAACTGCTCCTGAATCTCAGCAACTTCCGCTTCCGCTTCGCTGATGATTTCGTATTTTTTCTCCGGGATGACCATGTCATCGATACCAACGGATGCACCTGAACGCGCTGCATAAGCAAAGCCGGTGTACATCGTCTGGTCCGCAAAAATAACGGTCGGTTTCAGGCCCAGAATACGGTAGCAGGTGTTCAGCATCTTAGAGATAGCCTTCTTACCCAGCGCCTGGTTGACGATGGAGAAAGGCAGACCTTTCGGTACGATCATCCACAGAATGGCGCGACCAACGGTCGTATCTTTCAGGCTGGTTTTCGCAACGAATTCGCCGTTTTCATCTTTTTCGTATTCGGTGATACGCACTTTAACGCGCGCATGCAGAGAGGCCAGGCCAGCGCGATAAATACGCTCAGCTTCTTTCGGGCCAGTCAGCACCATGCCTTCGCCTTTGGCGTTAACACAGTCACGGGTCATGTAGTACAGACCCAGTACAACGTCCTGAGACGGAACGATGATAGGCTCACCGTTCGCTGGAGACAGGATGTTGTTAGTAGACATCATCAGCGCACGCGCTTCGAGCTGGGCTTCCAGCGTCAGCGGTACGTGAACAGCCATCTGGTCACCATCGAAGTCGGCGTTGTATGCCGCACAAACCAGCGGGTGCAGCTGGATAGCTTTACCTTCGATCAGCACTGGTTCAAATGCCTGGATACCCAGACGGTGCAAGGTTGGTGCACGGTTCAGCAGTACCGGGTGTTCGCGGATGACTTCGTCCAGGATATCCCAAACGACAGCTTCTTCGCGCTCAACCATTTTCTTAGCGGCTTTGATGGTGGTGGCCAGGCCACGCAGCTCCAGCTTGCCGTAAATAAACGGTTTGAACAGCTCCAGCGCCATTTTCTTCGGCAGACCGCACTGATGCAGACGCAGGTATGGACCTACGGTGATTACAGAACGACCGGAGTAGTCAACACGCTTACCGAGCAGGTTCTGACGGAAACGACCCTGCTTACCTTTGATCATATCGGCCAAAGATTTCAGAGGACGTTTGTTCGAACCGGTGATCGCACGACCGCGACGACCGTTATCCAGCAGGGCGTCAACCGCTTCCTGCAGCATACGTTTTTCGTTGCGTACGATGATGTCCGGCGCAGCCAGATCCAGCAGACGTTTCAGACGGTTGTTACGGTTAATGACGCGACGATACAGATCGTTTAGGTCAGAAGTCGCAAAACGACCACCATCCAGCGGAACCAGCGGACGCAGATCTGGCGGCAGTACCGGCAGAACGGTCAGGATCATCCACTCCGGCTTGTTGCCAGACTGTACGAACGCTTCCAGCAGTTTGATACGCTTGGTCAGCTTCTTACGCTTGGTTTCGGAATTGGTTTCGTTCAGCTCTTCGCGCAGAGTTTCACACTCTTGCTCCAGATCCATGCTCTTCAGCAGGGCCTGGATAGCTTCCGCACCCATCTTCGCGTCAAATTCGTCACCGAACTCTTCCAGCGCGTCCAGATACTGTTCTTCAGTCAGGATCTGCTGGCGTTCCAGGTTGGTCATACCGCCTTCGATAACCACATAGGATTCGAAGTACAGCACGCGTTCGATATCGCGCAACGGCATATCGAGAAGCAGGCCGATACGGGACGGCAGAGACTTCAGGAACCAGATATGAGCGGTCGGAGACGCCAGCTCGATGTGGCCCATACGCTCACGGCGCACTTTAGTCTGGGTCACTTCAACGCCGCACTTCTCACAGATCACACCGCGGTGTTTCAGGCGCTTGTACTTACCGCACAGGCACTCGTAGTCTTTTACTGGCCCGAAAATACGCGCGCAGAAAAGGCCGTCACGCTCAGGTTTGAACGTACGGTAGTTAATGGTTTCCGGCTTTTTAACTTCACCAAAAGACCATGAACGGATCATGTCTGGCGATGCCAGAGCAATTTTGATCGCATCAAACTCTTCGGTTTTAGTTTGCGCTTTCAGAAACTTTAATAAGTCTTTCACGGATTTGCTCCCGTCGGAGTTAGCACAATCTGGCGCCGGGTCTTACCCCGGCACCAGTGACCTGTTTGAGCGAGAGTTACTCGTCTTCCAGTTCGATGTTGATGCCCAGCGAGCGAATCTCTTTCAACAGCACGTTGAAGGATTCCGGCATGCCCGGTTCCATCTGATGGTTGCCATCCACGATGTTCTTATACATCTTAGTACGGCCGTTCACGTCATCAGACTTAACGGTGAGCATTTCCTGCAGGGTGTATGCTGCGCCATATGCTTCCAGCGCCCACACTTCCATCTCCCCGAAGCGCTGACCACCGAACTGTGCCTTACCACCCAGCGGCTGCTGAGTAACCAGGCTGTAAGAACCGGTAGAACGCGCATGCATCTTGTCATCAACCAGGTGGTTCAGTTTCAGCATGTACATGTAGCCAACGGTAACCTGGCGCTCGAATTGCTCACCGGTACGACCGTCGAACAGGGTGATCTGGCCGGAAGTCGGCAGGCCACCAAGCTGTAACAGTTCCTTGATTTCAGACTCTTTCGCACCGTCGAAGACCGGCGTTGCGATCGGCATACCTTTTTTCAGGTTTTCAGCGAGACGCATAACTTCTTCGTCAGTGAAGGTATTCAGATCAACCTTCTGACGAACGTCGGTACCCAGATCGTAGGCACGCTGGATGAACTCGCGCAGTTTGGCGACTTCCTGCTGCTGTTTCAGCATGGCGTTGATTTTCTCGCCAATACCTTTCGCAGCCATACCCAGGTGAGTTTCCAGGATCTGACCGATGTTCATACGAGACGGTACGCCCAGCGGGTTCAGTACGATGTCGACCGGCGTGCCGTTTTCATCGTAAGGCATATCTTCGATCGGGTTGATCTTAGAGATAACACCCTTGTTACCGTGACGACCTGCCATTTTGTCACCAGGCTGAATCTGACGTTTAACGGCCAGATACACTTTAACGATCTTCAGTACGCCCGGTGCCAGATCGTCGCCCTGAGTGATTTTACGGCGTTTCGCTTCGAGTTTTTTCTCGAACTCGTGTTTCAGTTCGTCGTACTGCTCAGCCAGCTGCTCCAGCTGGTTTTGTTTCTCTTCGTCGGTCAGGCCGAGTTCCAGCCAGCGATCGCGCGGCAGCTTGTCGAGCTTCTCAGCTTCGATACCGCCGGAGACCAGCACCGCATAGATACGACCAAACAGGCCAGCTTCGAGGATCTGCAGTTCTTCAGACAGATCTTTCTTCGCCTGTTTGAGCTGCATCTCTTCGATTTCCAGCGCGCGTTTGTCTTTTTCTACGCCGTCGCGGGTAAAGACCTGAACGTCGATAATGGTACCGGAGACACCGTTTGGCACGCGCAGAGAAGAGTCTTTAACGTCAGACGCTTTCTCACCGAAGATCGCACGCAGCAGCTTCTCTTCTGGCGTCAGCTGGGTTTCACCTTTCGGCGTTACTTTACCAACCAGAATATCGCCACCGGTCACTTCCGCACCGATATAAACGATACCGGACTCATCCAGTTTAGAGAGTGCAGCTTCACCCACGTTCGGGATATCAGCGGTGATCTCTTCCGGCCCCAGCTTGGTGTCGCGGGACACGCACGCCAGTTCCTGAATGTGGATGGTAGTAAAACGGTCTTCCTGAACAACACGCTCGGATACGAGGATGGAGTCTTCGAAGTTGTAACCGTTCCACGGCATGAACGCGACGCGCATGTTCTGACCGAGCGCCAGTTCACCGAGGTCGGTGGACGGACCGTCAGCCAGCACGTCACCGCGCTCAATCGGCTCGCCCAGAGAGACACACGGCATCTGGTTGATGCAGGTGTTCTGGTTAGAGCGGGTGTACTTGGTCAGGTTATAGATGTCGATACCTGCTTCGCCCGGGTACATCTCGTCTTCGTTAACTTTGATAACGATACGGGACGCATCCACGTACTGAACCAGGCCGCCACGTTTAGCCACCGCAGTTACACCGGAGTCAACGGCAACAGCACGTTCCATACCGGTACCAACCAGCGGCTTATCAGCGCGCAGGGTCGGAACGGCCTGACGTTGCATGTTCGCACCCATCAATGCACGGTTGGCGTCATCGTGTTCCAGGAACGGGATCAGGGACGCACCGACGGAAACCACCTGCTGGGTGGATACGTCCATGTAGTCAACCTGGTCGCGGCTGAACAAGCTGGATTCGCCTTTACTACGGCAGGTAACCAGATCTTCTACAAAGTGGCCTTCGTCATCCAGGTTGGAGTTCGCCTGAGCAATAACGTAGTTACCTTCTTCGATAGCAGACAGGTAATGAATTTCGTCGGTCACAACACCGTCGGTGACTTTACGATACGGAGTCTCAAGGAAGCCGTATTCGTTCGTCTGTGCGTACACGGACAGGGAGTTGATCAGACCGATGTTCGGACCTTCAGGCGTTTCGATTGGACATACGCGACCGTAGTGAGTCGGGTGTACGTCTCGAACTTCAAAGCCTGCGCGTTCGCGAGTCAGGCCGCCCGGGCCGAGTGCAGAGATACGACGTTTGTGCGTAATCTCAGACAGCGGGTTGTTCTGGTCCATAAACTGAGACAGCTGGCTGGAGCCAAAGAACTCTTTCACCGCTGCAGAAATCGGCTTGGCGTTGATCATATCCTGAGGCATCAGGGTATCCAGATCGCCCAGAGACAGACGCTCTTTCACCGCACGCTCTACGCGAACCAGGCCAACGCGGAACTGGTTTTCCGCCATTTCGCCAACGGAACGGATACGACGGTTGCCAAGGTGGTCGATATCATCGACTTCGCCTTTACCGTTACGGATATCGATGAGCTTCTTCATCACTTCAATGATGTCTTCTTTGCTCAGGATACCGGAACCTTCGATTTCGTCGCGCAGCAGAGAACGGTTGAACTTCATACGACCAACCGCGGACAGATCGTAGCGGTCTTCGGAGAAGAACAGGTTCTCGAACAGGCTTTCAGCAGCTTCACGAGTCGGCGGCTCACCAGGGCGCATCATGCGGTAGATTTCTACCAGTGCGCTCAGACGATCGTTGGTCGGGTCAACGCGTACAGTCTCAGAGATGTACGGACCGTGATCCAGATCGTTGGTGAACAGCGTTTCGATACGCTTATGGCCAGACTGGCTCAGCTTGGCCAGCAGATCCAGGCTCAGCTCCATGTTCGCCGGGCAGATCAGCTCGCCAGTAGATTCGTCAACATAGTCTTTAGAGGCAACTTTGCCAGCGATGTACTCAACCGGAACTTCGATATGTTTGATATCGTCTTTTTCCAGCTGGCGAATGTGACGCGCAGTGATGCGGCGTCCTTTCTCAACGTACACTTTACCGTTCGCTTCGATATCGAAGGAGGCGGTTTCGCCGCGCAGACGCTCCGGTACCAGTTCCATCTGCAGCTTGTTGTCGCGAATTTCAAAGACCACTTTTTCGAAGAACAGGTCAAGGATCTGCTCAGTGGTGTAATTCAGCGCGCGCAGAATGATGGTAGCCGGCAGCTTACGACGACGGTCGATACGGACAAACAGGTTGTCTTTCGGGTCGAATTCGAAGTCCAGCCAGGAGCCACGGTAAGGGATGATACGTGCGTTATACAGAACCTTACCGGAAGAGTGAGTCTTACCTTTGTCACTGTCAAAGAAGACGCCCGGGCTACGGTGCAGCTGAGAAACGATAACGCGCTCGGTACCGTTGATAACAAAGGTACCGTTGTCGGTCATGAGCGGAATTTCGCCCATGTAGACTTCTTGTTCTTTAATGTCTTTAACGGTGCCTTCCGGCGCTTCGCGCTCGTAGATCACCAGACGCAGTTTAACGCGCAGCGGTGCCGAGTAGGTCACGCCACGGATCTGACATTCTTTAACGTCAAAAACCGGTTCGCCCAGACGGTAGCTGACATACTGCAGCTCAGAATTACCGCTGTAGCTCTTAATCGGGAATACGGAACGGAAAGCTGCTTCCAGACCATACTGCCCTTCAGGATCTTGCTCGATGAACTTCTGAAACGAGTCAAGCTGGATAGAAAGGAGATAAGGTATGTCCAGAACCTGCGGACGTTTACCAAAATCCTTACGAATACGTTTTTTCTCGGTATAGGAGTAAACCATAGGGTTCCTCAGCTCGCTGACAAGTCGACCCATCTGCCCACATAAGGCAGTTTTTTATGCAACACTATTTTGTTGACCGGAAAATGGAACACTTTCCGCAATACCTGTTTCTATCACGCTTAAACCATTTCATTGCGATTTACACAGCTCAGGGACCCTAACCTGTCGCAGTATATTAAGTCGTCTATAGAAACAAGCATTGTCAGGACAACCAGTAGTCAAACAGTGTGAAATGCTACTGGCGCCTTACAGCGCAAAAAGGCTGGTGACCAAAAAGTCACCAGCCATCAGCCTGATTTCTCAGGCTGCAACCGGAAAGGTTGGCTTATTTAACTTCAACTTCAGCGCCAGCTTCTTCCAGAGATTTTTTCAGTGCTTCAGCGTCATCTTTGCTCACGCCTTCTTTCAGAGCAGCCGGAGCAGATTCTACCAGGTCTTTAGCTTCTTTCAGACCCAGGCCAGTCGCGCCACGTACTGCTTTGATAACGGCAACTTTGTTCGCGCCGATACCTTTCAGAATTACGTCGAATTCAGTTTTTTCTTCAGCAGCGTCAGCAGCCGGGCCAGCAGCAACAGCTACAGCAGCAGCAGCGGAAACACCGAATTTTTCTTCCATTGCAGAGATCAGCTCAACAACGTCCATTACGGACATAGCGGATACTGCTTCAATGATTTGATCTTTAGTGATAGACATTTAAATTGTTCCTGAATATCAGAATAAGTTTATACGTAAGCAGATGCTTTATGAAGATAACTGCGATTAAGCAGCTTCTTTCGCATCGCGTACAGCAGCCAGAGTGCGAACCAGTTTGCCAGCCGAAGCTTCTTTCATGGTTGCCATCAGGCGTGCAATTGCTTCTTCGTAGGTCGGCAGAGTTGCCAGGCGGTCGATTTGCGACGCCGGGATCAGCTCACCTTCAAAGGCTGCGGCTTTGACCTCAAATTTTGCATTCGCTTTCGCGAAATCTTTGAACAGACGAGCAGCTGCGCCCGGGTGTTCCATAGAGTATGCAATCAGGGTCGGACCAACAAACGTGTCTTTCAGGCACTCGAAAGGAGTACCTTCAACGACGCGGCGCAGCAGGGTGTTACGAACAACACGCATGTATACGCCAGCTTCACGACCTGCTTTACGCAGTTCAGTCATTTTGTCTACAGTAACGCCACGGGAATCCGCAACTACTGCAGACAGCGCGCCTTTGGCTACTTCGCTGACTTCAGCAACAATCGCTTGTTTGTCTTGAAGATTTAAAGCCATTAGCTTTGCTCCTGGATGTTTGCCAGAGCTCATGCTCCGGAACTCACTTCACTCAACTCAAAGAGAAGAGCGTCTTAATACGGTGAGCAGAAACAAGCCAGAGTATCCAAAAATAATCTTAGCGTTCTGTCACCGTCTACGCAGGGGATTAAGTTTCTTGCGAAACACCTGCGGTCTTCGACGGAGGCCTGGATAGGCCAGGCTCCAACGAACAAATCTTGTCTAGCCGTCGCTATTCACGCAGTGGCGGCGTTGACTGCCTTGCCACAGCCTGAATATCTCGGCTATACGTCTGCTATAAGCAGAATACGTGGGGGTAAGATTGTAGACAAATTCACCGCCCACGTAAAGCTAATCTTAGTTCGCAGAAGCGCTCAGACCAGCCTGATCAACGGCAACGCCAGCACCCATGGTGGTGGAGATGCTGATTTTCTTGATGTACACGCCTTTAGCCTGAGTCGGTTTCGCTTTTTTCAGCGCAACCAGCAGAGCTTCCAGGTTTTCTTTCAGTTTATCAGCGTCAAAATCCACTTTACCGATGGTGGTGTGGATGATGCCGTTTTTGTCGTTACGGTAACGAACCTGACCTGCTTTAGCGTTCTTAACCGCTTCAGCAACGTTCGGAGTTACAGTACCAACTTTCGGGTTTGGCATCAGGCCGCGCGGACCCAGAACCTGGCCCAGCTGGCCAACAACGCGCATTGCATCCGGAGAAGCAATAACCACGTCAAAGTTCATTTCGCCTTTTTTGATCTGGTCAGCCAGATCTTCCATACCTACCAGCTCTGCGCCAGCAGCTTTAGCTGCTTCAGCGTTCGGGCCCTGGGCAAATACGGCTACGCGAACTGAACGGCCAGTACCGTGCGGCAGTACGGTCGCGCCACGAACGTTCTGGTCAGATTTACGAGCGTCAATGCCGAGGTTAACGGCAACATCAACGCTTTCAACGAACTTAGCAGTCGCCAGTTCTTTCAGCAGAGAGATGGCTTCGTTGATGTCGTACTGTTTGGTCGCATCAACTTTGTCACGAATCACGGACATGCGCTTGGTCAGTTTAGCCATTTCTTAGTCCTCCACTACCAGGCCCATGGAACGTGCAGTACCTTCAATGGAGCGAGTCATCGCTTCAATGTCGGAACCAGTCATGTCGGCAGCTTTGGTCTGCGCGATTTCCTGCAGCTGAGCGCGGGAAATTTTACCTACTTTGTCTTTGTTCGGTTTACCGGAACCAGACTTGATACCAGCCGCTTTTTTCAGCAGAACTGCTGCCGGCGGAGTTTTGGTAACGAAGGTGAAAGAACGGTCAGCGTAAACGGTGATAACAACCGGGATTGGCAGACCTTTTTCCAGGGATTCAGTTTTTGCGTTGAACGCTTTGCAGAATTCCATGATGTTCACACCCTGCTGACCCAGTGCTGGACCAACCGGCGGACTCGGGTTTGCCATACCAGCTGCAACCTGCAGCTTGACGTAGGCTTGTACTTTCTTAGCCATTTAAATTTCCTCGTTTGGGTGTAGCGCCTTACAAAAGGCTCCCCGTGATAAATATCGCTTTACGGGCATCAGGCCCATAAAAACAAAAGGCGCGAAATTGTATGCCAATTTCGCGCCTCATGCAACGATTAAAGCGTTGCTTTTTTGATCGGCGGTTAAGCCTTTTCTACCTGGGCAAAGTCCAGCTCGACCGGCGTCGCACGACCGAAGATAGAAACGGACACTTTCAGACGAGACTTTTCGTAGTCCACTTCTTCAACCACGCCGTTAAAGTCGGCAAATGGGCCGTCGCTAACGCGTACCATTTCACCCGGCTCAAACAGCGTTTTCGGCCGCGGCTTATCGCCAACCTGCTGCAGACGGTTCATGATCGCATCGACTTCTTTGTCACTGATAGGCGCCGGACGGTCAGAAGTGCCGCCGATAAAGCCCATCACACGCGGTACGCTGCGCACCAGGTGCCAGCTCGCGTCGTTCATCACCATCTGGACCAGCACGTAGCCCGGGAAGAATTTACGTTCGCTTTTACGACGTTGGCCGCCGCGGATTTCGACCACTTCTTCGGTCGGCACCATGACTTCGCCAAACAGCTCTTCCATATTGTGTAATTTGATATGTTCACGCAACGAGGTAGCTACGCGACCTTCAAAACCAGAAAACGCCTGAACGACGTACCAGCGTTTTTTAGGAGCTTCAGACATCTCAGAACCTCAGGCCAGTGATAAAGGATACCAGGCGAACCAGAATACCATCCAGTCCCCACAGGATCAGTGACATTACGGCGGTCACCGCGGCAACAATCAACGTGGTATGCAGCGTTTCCTGGCGAGTCGGCCAGATCACCTTACGGACTTCGGTTCTCGCTTCACGAGCGAAAGCGACTGTCGCCTTACCTTTTGTCGTTAACAGCGCGACACCGCCTGCTGCAGCGATCAGAATCACTACGGCCAGCGCACGTACTGCCAGCATAATGTCACGATAAAGGAAGTTGCCGACGATGGCCACAACCAGCAGCACGACAACGATTGTCCACTTCATCGCTTCGAGGCCGCGCCCGCTCCCTTGAGCTTCGGTATTCGCACTCATAAACCAACCTGTCACAAGAATTCAGACAAATAACTTCACCCCGCATGAAATGCGAGGCGACCAAACCGAAATGCTCTGCTGCGTTTCGGACTTAACGCCCTCTTCAGAGCCTGTCTCAGCAATGATTATGACCCAAAAAATCACTGATGAGCCAGGTTCTGGTGTGAAAGCGTGCAAAAAGGGCATCAAATGATGCCCTTTTATTGCGCATTGCGTCAAATGTTATCAGCAATTAGCCGAGAACTTTAGCAACCACGCCTGCGCCAACGGTACGGCCGCCTTCACGGATTGCGAAACGCAGACCGTCGTCCATCGCGATCGGGTGGATCAGGGTAACAACCATTTTGATGTTGTCGCCCGGCATAACCATCTCTACGCCTTCCGGCAGTTCGATGGTGCCAGTCACGTCAGTTGTACGGAAGTAGAACTGCGGACGGTAGCCTTTGAAGAACGGAGTGTGACGGCCGCCTTCGTCTTTGGACAGGATATAAACTTCAGATTCGAACTTGGTGTGCGGCTTGATAGAGCCCGGCTTAGCCAGTACCTGACCACGTTCGATTTCTTCACGTTTGATACCACGCAGCAGAACACCAACGTTCTCACCAGCGCGGCCTTCGTCCAGCAGTTTGCGGAACATTTCAACGCCAGTACAGGTAGACTTAGCAGTCTCTTTAATACCAACAATTTCAACTTCTTCGCCAACTTTGATGATACCGCGCTCTACACGACCGGTAACAA
>NZ_JBEAIU010000051.1:0-143881 GCF_040065135.1 Klebsiella sp. CN_Kp066
GCCGAAGGCGTGAAGGCGCGCGTGGTTTCCATGCCGTCCACCGATGCGTTCGACAAGCAGGATGCGGCTTACCGTGAAGCGGTGCTGCCGAAAGCGGTCTCTGCGCGCGTGGCCATCGAAGCGGGTATCGCCGACTACTGGTTCAAATACGTGGGCCTGAACGGCGCGATCGTTGGCATGACCACCTTCGGTGAGTCAGCGCCGGCGGAGCAGCTGTTTGAAGAGTTTGGCTTCACCGTGGACAACGTTGTCGCGAAAGCGAAAGCGCTGCTGTAGTCCTTTCCCCCTTCCCGGGGGCGGCGCGGTAAAGCCGCGCCTTGCCCGGGCTACGGGGCCAGCGCGGTCGGGTAGTCCGGACCGGTGCGCGGCACCGCCAGCGGGAAAAGCATCTGGTATCACCGTGGAAAACGCGGTTGCCAGAGCGGAAGCGCTGCTGTGATTATTCTCACAGCCTGATAAAACGGGTCGCTCAGGCGGCCCGTTTTTTTTAAACCACTCGCAGCAGTCTGCCTTTTTCCATGCGCACCTGGCGGGAAAAGTGCCGCTGTGTAAAAGCCGCGTCATGGCTGATAGCCACTACGCTGGTTCCTCTTTTGCGGCAAACCGTCAGCCACGCTTCAAATATTGCCAGCCAGTGCCGATCAAAATCGCGGCTGGGTTCGTCGAGCAGCAGAATCTCTGGCGCCATGGCTTCCAGACAGGCAACGGCGACCATACGGCGCTGGGCGGTATGCAAATCCAGCGGATGCGCATCAGCTACGCTCTCCAGCCTGCATAAACGCAGCGCCGCCGCGGTGCGTTGCGCAACTTCCGCTGCCGGTAATTTCTGTAACCGCAGCCCATAGGCGACCTCTTCAGAGACTTTGCTGTGGAAGAGCTGGTTTTCGGCCTCCTGAAACAGGACGCCGATAATTTTGGCGCGCTGACGATTTTTATACTGCGCCATCGGCTTATTTAACAGATTGACGCTACCGGACTTTGCCGACAGCAGCCCGGCCATTACCCGCAGCAGGGTGGATTTTCCCGCGCCGTTATCGCCGGTAAGCGCCAGCCATTCGCCCTGGCCGAGCGTCAGGGAGATGTTTTGCAAACAATCATCCGCCGCGCCGGGCCAGCGCCAGGTTACCTGATTCAACGTCAACATAGCGGGGAAAGCGCTCCATCATGTAGTCGCCATCCCTGCTGACACCAGGCAAGAAAAGGCGAAGGGGTGCGTTCAAAAAGGATGATCAGTGAATGCTGCTCCAGCGCCCAGTCCCGCAGACGTGTCAGAAGCATGGCGGTAGCTTGCGCCGTCAGGCGGCTAAAGGCTTCATCAAGGATCAGTAGCGTTGGCTGCATAGCCAGCGCGCAGGCGATCGCCACGCGCTGGGTTTCTCCACCGGAGAGCGTGGACGGATGGCGGTGACGTAACTCCTGGCACTCCATCAGCGAGAGCGCCGCGTCAACACGACACATAATCTCGTCTTCGTGAAGGCAAAGATTTTCAGGGCCAAAAGCGACCTCTTCTTCGACGCTGAAGGTACAACCGGAAAGCTGGAGATAGGGGGATTGCTGGACCAACTGGATGGTCTGCGCCCGTTCGACCAGCGGTTGCTGTCCAATAGGGATGCCAAGCAGAGTGCCATGACCTTCGATATCGCCGGGCAGAAAATCCGGATACCAGCCCGCCATGATCTGCGCCAGAGTGCTTTTCCCGCTGCCGTTATCGCCAAAAATCGCCACCATGCCGGGCTGCGAATAATGGAAATCAAAGCATGATGAAGGACCCGTTGCCCGGGTCGGGTGATAACGGAACTGTTCTAACGTAACCATAGCCAGGCTCCCGCTTCAGCGACCATCGCCAGCAGCATGCCGCAACGCGCCAGACGTTGTAAGGTGCTGTCTTTCGGCGCCCAAAGCGTAGTGCGCCGACGATGTAAACGAAATGCCCGCATATCCAGCGCCGCCCCGCGTATCGCCAGATCGTTAAGCGCGTTATGGGTCAGAGGGATAATGAGCGCAGGCATTGCGCGCAGCCGCTGATATCCATTCTCGTCCAGCGGTACGCCGCGGGCGCGTTGGGCTTCGTGGATAATCGTCAACTGGCGCTTTAGCTGTTCGACAACCAGCAGCGGGCCAGCGAACAGATAAGCGACGCCCGGCGGCAGGCGTGAGGCAAACAGGGCGCGAATAAAGCGCTGTACCGGTACGTACTCCATCCAGAGCTGTGACGTGGAAACAATCGCCAGAATTCTCAGCCACAGCGTGATGGCGTTCGCCCAGCGCTGCGGGTCGCGGGGCTGGCCGCTCAGCCACTGGGTAAACCAGCCGCCGTGGACCAGCCACAGGCCAATGCCCAGCGAGAGTAGTAGCCAGGCGACATATTTTGCCCGCCGTCGCGTCGCTTTTAGCAGCACTAAACTAAGAAACGCCGCGGTGCTATACACCGGCAGCACCGTATCCGTCGGTAGCAGCAGCGTGGTCACTGCCGCCAGCGCCCAAAGCGTTAAGGAGGTAAAAGGGTGCATTTAGCGTACGGCGGACATAGCAGGAAAATGGCGCAACGTACGCAGCGGCAGCTGGCGCAACAGGGTCCAGACGATAATCGCGGTAAGAATTTTATCCACCAGATTGGCGCCTAAGACTGTAATCGCCACCGACTCCAGCAGATTCTGACCTACCGAATGCATCCAGGCGACGAACAGATCCGCACCGCTTCCCGTCACGCCGCCAAACAGCGCCGTCCGCAGCGGCACGGCAACCACGGTCACGGCGAGGGTAATGACAATCCCGCTAACGATCACCTTAGGTAAAGTGCGGAACCATCCCGCTCTCGCCAGCCATCCGGCAACCAGGCCAATCACCATAGCCACTGGCGCGAAGGCGGCGGCAATCGGATCGGTCAGCAGACCCCACAGAAGATTGGTCAGTAAACCGGTCAACATGCCAATGACCGGTCCGAGTAGAACCGCGCTGATTAAGGTGCCGATTGAATCGAGAAAAATGGGAAGTTTTAACATACTGATGAGCTGTCCGCCGATCATGTTGATGGCGACGGCGATCGCAATCAGCACCAGGGACTGGCTGGTAAATTGGCGACGAGCCATAGAAACCTCTTTAAGGGAAAAGTTATCGGGATGAGATGACCAGTTCGTCATAGCCGGAAAGCGCGCAAGGCTGACGGCTAAATGCCAGGGAGGTCAGTTCGCCTATCACCAGCTCAAGGGTGGTGCGGACGGTACAGCCGGGCATCATATGGCCGCCGAGCATCGCGCCTTGCGGATCGGATATCGCTAAATGAAGATGTTCTCCTTTCAATTCCAGCGTGCCATTCAGCGAGATAACCTCGTAGGTTCCGTTCAGTAAGGTGGTCTCATCCTGGCCGGCAAAACGTAGTGCCGCATTGCTTAAGCTACCGGTACAGCCGGCGATCCAGGCTGCCTGAATATGGTGCAGTTGCAGGAAGGCGCGCAGGCGTGAAAAAACCTCCTCGCCCGGAAGTAAGCGAAGCGCATAGTAACGTGCCGCAGAGGGCTGCAAGTGGGGAATGGTCATCTTTTTCGAGGGACTCCGAGACTCGGACGTAGCGGCAATAATATCGCCGCTGTTCAGTATGGTTTCTGATATAAATCAGTAATTGCGGCACGACAACGAAAAGATCTTGCTACGCTTATTCGTAATTCTGGAATATGGAATAAATGCCGCCCCAGAAGGGGTAAAAGTGTGATGTAAGTCAGATAAATGGTTTCTCCAGCTGGACAATCATTCCTTTTATTCCTCGTTTGGCTTATTCTAGCTGAAGCGTTTCAGTCGTCTAAATGTTCGACAATTAATCAATCAGTCGCAGTTTGCGACAGGTAAGGTTCCCCTTAGAGCGTCGCTGCATTACTCTGTCAGCCACCTCATATCATGGATAGCCTTGCAGGAGACCTATGACCATACGCATTGCGATTAATGGCTTCGGTCGCATCGGGCGTAACGTGGTTCGTGCTTTGTATGAATCCGGACGTCGTGCGGAAATCACCGTGGTGGCAATCAATGAACTGGCGGATGCTGCCGGCATCGCGCATTTATTGAAATATGACACCAGCCATGGACGCTTTGCCTGGGATGTGCGCCAGGAGAGAGAGCAGCTGTTTGTCGGCGATGACGCCATCCGTCTGCTGCATGAATCTTCCCTTGAGGCGTTGCCCTGGCGGGAACTGGCGGTTGATGTGGTGCTTGACTGCACCGGCGCTTATGGCAGCCGCGAGCATGGCGAAGCCCATCTTCAGGCCGGCGCGAAGAAAGTGCTCTTTTCACATCCTGGCGGCAACGATCTCGACGCGACGATCGTGTTTGGCGTCAACCATGATGAGCTGCGCGCTGAGCACCGTATCGTCTCCAACGCCTCCTGCACCACCAACTGCATTATTCCGGTCATTAAGCTGTTAGATGATGCCTACGGCATAGAGTCAGGAACGGTAACCACGATTCACTCCGCGATGCACGATCAGCAGGTTATCGATGCTTACCATCCGGATTTGCGCCGGACGCGAGCGGCCAGTCAGTCGATCATCCCGGTTGATACTAAGCTTGCTGCGGGGATCACGCGTATTTTCCCTCAGTTTAACGATCGCTTTGAAGCTATCGCAGTCCGTGTACCGACGATTAATGTGACGGCGATCGACCTTAGCGTCACGGTGAAAAAACCGGTAAAAGCGAGTGAAGTCAACCAGTTGCTGCAAAAAGCAGCACAGGGTGCATTTCATGGTATAGTTGACTATACGGAATTGCCGTTAGTCTCGATAGATTTCAACCACGATCCGCATAGCGCCATCGTCGATGGCACGCAAACGCGGGTAAGTGGCGCGCATTTGATCAAAACGCTGGTCTGGTGCGATAACGAATGGGGCTTTGCTAACCGGATGCTCGACACCACGTTAGCGATGGCCGCACAAGGTTTCAGGTAAGGCGCTCAGGCGCCTGCAAAACTTTATCAAGAATCAACGAGAGGATTCACCATGTCTGTAATTAAGATGACCGATCTGGATCTGGCTGGTAAACGCGTTTTTATCCGTGCGGATCTGAACGTACCGGTTAAAGAAGGGAAAGTAACCAGCGATGCGCGTATCCGTGCTTCTCTGCCGACCATCGAACTGGCCCTGAAACAGGGTGCGAAAGTGATGGTCACTTCCCACCTGGGTCGTCCTACCGAAGGCGAGTACAACGAAGAATTCTCTCTGCTGCCGGTTGTTAACTACCTGAAAGACAAACTGTCTAACCCGGTACGTCTGGTTAAAGATTACCTGGACGGCGTTGAAGTCGCTGCCGGCGAGCTGGTGGTTCTGGAAAACGTTCGCTTTAACAAAGGCGAGAAAAAAGATGACGAAGCGCTGTCGAAAAAATACGCTGCGCTGTGCGATGTCTTCGTTATGGATGCGTTCGGTACCGCTCACCGCGCGCAGGCTTCTACTCACGGTATCGGCAAATTCGCTGACGTCGCTTGTGCAGGTCCGCTGCTGGCCGCTGAGCTGGACGCCCTGGGTAAAGCGCTGAAAGAACCGGCTCGTCCGATGGTGGCTATCGTCGGTGGTTCTAAAGTTTCTACTAAACTGACCGTTCTGGACTCCCTGTCTAAAATCGCTGACCAGCTGATCGTCGGCGGCGGCATCGCCAACACCTTCGTTGCCGCTCAGGGCCACAACGTGGGTAAATCCCTGTACGAAGCCGATCTGGTTGACGAAGCTAAACGCCTCCTGACGACCTGCGATATCCCGGTTCCGACTGACGTTCGCGTAGCGACCGAGTTCTCTGAAACCGCAACCGCTACCCTGAAATCTGTTAACGACATTAAAGATGACGAACAGATTCTGGACCTGGGCGATGCTTCCGCAGAGAAACTGGCTGAAATCCTGAAAAATGCCAAAACCATCCTGTGGAACGGCCCGGTCGGCGTGTTCGAATTCCCGAACTTCCGCAAAGGGACTGAAATCGTGGCTAACGCCATCGCAGATAGCGAAGCGTTCTCCATCGCAGGCGGCGGCGACACCCTGGCAGCAATCGACCTGTTCGGCATTGCTGACAAAATCTCCTACATCTCCACCGGCGGCGGCGCATTCCTCGAATTCGTGGAAGGTAAAGTTCTGCCGGCAGTAGCCATGCTCGAAGAGCGCGCTAAGCAGTAATTCAGTTCAGGCGGGGAGACCCGCCTGTTTTTCAGCGCGCGTAAAAGCTCGCGAACCTTCTTCAACGGTCGAAGATACAGATACAGGACTACGTAACATGTCTAAAATTTTTGATTTCGTAAAACCGGGCGTCATCACTGGCGACGACGTTCAGAAAGTGTTCCAGGTAGCTAAAGAAAACAACTTTGCTCTGCCAGCGGTAAACTGCGTGGGTACTGATTCCATCAACGCCGTTCTGGAAGCAGCTGCAAAAGTTCGTTCTCCGGTTATCGTTCAGTTCTCTAACGGCGGCGCAGCGTTCATCGCGGGCAAAGGCGTGAAAACTGACGTTCCTCAGGGCGCAGCCATCCTGGGCGCTATCTCTGGCGCGCATCACGTTCATCAGATGGCTGAACACTACGGTGTTCCGGTTATCCTGCACACTGACCACTGCGCTAAGAAACTGCTGCCGTGGATCGACGGTCTGCTGGACGCGGGTGAAAAACACTTCGCCGCGACCGGTAAACCGCTGTTCTCTTCTCACATGATTGACCTGTCTGAAGAGTCCCTGCACGAAAACATCGAGATCTGTTCTAAGTACCTGGCGCGTATGGCCAAAATGGACATGACTCTGGAAATCGAACTGGGCTGCACCGGCGGCGAAGAAGACGGCGTGGACAACAGCCACATGGACGCTTCCGCTCTGTATACCCAGCCGGAAGACGTTGATTACGCCTACACTGAGCTGAGCAAAATCAGCCCGCGTTTCACCATCGCCGCTTCCTTCGGTAACGTACACGGCGTTTACAAGCCGGGCAACGTGGTGCTGACCCCGACTATCCTGCGCGACTCTCAGGAATACGTTTCTAAGAAACATAACCTGCCGCACAACAGCCTGAACTTCGTCTTCCACGGCGGTTCCGGTTCTTCCGCTCAGGAAATCAAAGACTCCGTAAGCTACGGCGTGATCAAAATGAACATCGATACCGATACCCAATGGGCAACCTGGGACGGTATCCTGCAGTACTACAAAGCTAACGAAGCTTACCTGCAGGGTCAGCTGGGCAACCCGAAAGGCGAAGACCAGCCGAACAAAAAATACTACGATCCGCGCGTATGGCTGCGCGCTGCACAGACGTCCATGGTGACTCGTCTGGAGCAGGCATTTAAAGAGCTGAACGCGATCGACGTTCTGTAAGAAAGTTTCGTTTCTTACCCGGAAGCCCGCAGAAATGCGGGCTTTTTTATTATCTCAACGACATGAAATGTTGCTAAATAAATGTGATCAATTTGGCAAAACGGACTCTTTTTGTTTACCCTTAACCTGTTTGCAATTATCAGGTTTGGTTATTTTATTTCCCGTCCGGGTATCCATAAGGAAAGTTGAATGGAAGATTTGAACGTTGTCGATAGCATAAATAACGCCGGTTCATGGCTGGTGCGCAATCAGGCATTACTGCTGAGCTATGCCGTCAACATTGTCGCGGCCATCGCGATTATTATTGTTGGTCTGATCGTGGCGCGGATTGTTTCCAACACCGTCAATCGCCTGATGCGGGCTCGACATATTGATGCCACCGTTGCCGATTTTCTTTCTGCGCTGGTACGCTACGCCGTCATTGCTTTCACGCTGATCGCCGCCCTCGGCCGCGTGGGTGTGCAAACCGCTTCGGTTATCGCGGTACTTGGCGCCGCGGGCTTAGCCGTCGGTCTGGCGCTGCAGGGGTCGCTGTCTAACCTTGCCGCTGGGGTCCTGCTGGTCGTTTTCCGCCCATTCCGCGCTGGTGAATACGTTGACCTTGGCGGTATCGCGGGTACCGTGCTGAACGTGCAGATTTTCTCCACGACCCTGCGCAGCGCAGATGGCAAAATTGTGGTGGTACCGAACGGTAAAATCATTGCCGGGAATATCATCAACTTCTCTCGCGAGCCGGTACGTCGCAACGAGTTTATTATCGGCGTGGCCTACGATGCGGACATCGACAAAGTGAAGCAGCTGCTCACCAACATCATCGAATCGGATGAACGTATTCTCAAAGATCGTGAAATGACCGTTCGCCTGAATGAACTGGGCGCTTCATCTGTGAACTACGTGGTGCGCGTATGGAGTAAGAGCAGCGATCTGCAAAGCGTGTACTGGGACGTCCTGGAGCGTATTAAGCGCGATTTTGACGCCAACGGCATCAGCTTCCCGTATCCGCAGATGGACGTTCATGTCATTCGTCCGCAGGAAAAAGCAGAATAATTTCCCTTTTAATACAGGCCGGTATATCCGGCCTTTTTTGTACCCAGTATTAGTCGTCCTTATTAGCGATTAAAATTTTCAATTTCCTCTAATGATTTCTGCACGCTATATTCCCCGGCATTGACTCTTTCAGTGGAAATTCCTCTCGATGTTATCGTATTACTTTCAGGGCCTTGCCCTGGGAGCGGCTATGATTTTGCCGCTCGGTCCGCAAAACGCTTTTGTGATGAATCAGGGTATTCGTCGTCAGTACCATCTGATGATTGCTTTGCTATGCGCCATCAGCGATCTGCTGCTTATCTGCGCCGGAATTTTTGGCGGCAGCGCGCTGCTGATGCAGTCCCCGTGGCTGCTGGCGCTGGTGACCTGGGGCGGCGTCGCTTTTTTATTGTGGTACGGTTTTGGCGCGCTGAAAACGGCCTTTAGCAGCAATCTGGAGCTGGCCAGCGCGGAGGTGATGAAGCAGGGGCGCTGGAAAATCATCGTCACCATGCTGGCGGTGACCTGGCTGAATCCTCACGTTTATCTGGATACGTTTGTGGTGCTCGGAAGCCTCGGCGGACAGCTGGAGATGGAGCCAAAGCGCTGGTTTGCCCTGGGCACCATCAGCGCCTCATTCTTATGGTTCTTTGGTCTGGCCCTGCTGGCCGCCTGGCTGGCCCCGCGCCTGCGCACGGCAAAAGCGCAGCGAATTATCAACGTGCTGGTCGGTCTGGTCATGTGGATCATCGCGCTGGAGCTGGCGAAAGACGGCTTCGCTCATGTGCAGGCGCTGCTTAACTAAGCCTTGTCCGATGGACTTTCTCCGCGTAAGCGCTAAGCTTGCAGGCATGCGTCTGCGTATAGACGACCAATGTAAGATGGAGAAACGACAGTGAAGTTAAAAGTCATGGCCCTGGCGGCGGCACTCGGATTTAGCGCAATGGCAGTTCAGGCCAATGAATTGCCAAACGGCCCACATATTGTTACTTCAGGTACCGCCAGCGTCGCTGCGGTTCCTGATATCGCCACGCTGGCGATTGAAGTTAACGTCTCCGCGAAAGATGCGGCATCCGCTAAAAAACAGGCAGATGAACGCGTGGCTCAGTATCTCTCCTTCCTGGAGAAGAGCGGCATTGCGAAGAAGGATATTAACTCTGCCAACCTGCGTACCCAGCCTGATTATGATTATCAGAACGGCAAAAGCATTCTTAAGGGCTATCGCGCGGTGCGTAGCGTTGAAGTCACGCTGCGCCAGCTGGATAAGCTCAACGGGTTGTTAGATGGAGCATTAAAAGCCGGTCTGAACGAGATCCGTTCGGTCTCACTGGGCGTGGCGCAGCCGGACGCTTACAAAGATAAGGCGCGAAAAGCGGCGATTGACGATGCGATTCATCAGGCTCAGGAGCTGGCTAGCGGATTCCACGGCAAACTGGGGCCGGTTTATAGCGTTCGCTATCATGTCTCCAACTACCAGCCGAGCCCGATGGTGCGGATGATGAAAGCCGATGCGGCGCCGGTATCTGCTCAGGAAAGCTACGAGCAGGCGACCATTCAGTTTGATGACCAGGTGGACGTGGTGTTTGAGCTGCAGCCGACCCAGCCTGCGTCGCCAGCGAAACCGGCTGAAGAGCCAAAAGCAGCGCAGTAATCCTCCCGCCCGGCCTTCGCGCCGGGCTTTTTCTGTGACTATCTGTAAAAATGAGAGCGCAGCACAAGTCTTTTCCCTGAATGAGGTAAGGATAGATCCCTGTCTTCCTGTGAGGTGAGCATGGATATCTTTATTTCTAAAAAGATGCGCAATTTCATTCTGTTGGCGCAGACCAATAACATCGCCAGAGCGGCGGAAAAAATCCATATGACCGCATCGCCCTTTGGCAAAAGCATTGCTGCGCTTGAGGATCAGATCGGCTATACGTTATTTACCCGCAAAGATAACAGCATCAGTCTCAATAAAGCGGGGCAGGAGCTCTATCAGAAGCTGTTTCCTATTTACCAGCGCCTATCGGCCATCGATAACGAAATACACTATTCCGCGCGCCGCTCGCGCAACGTTGTTATCGGCATCGACAACACCTATCCGACGATAATTTTCGACCAGCTCATCAGCCTGGGCGATAAATACGATGGCGTGACCACCCAGGCCGTGGAGTTCAGCGAGAATGGCGTGATTGATAATCTTTTCGACCGTCAGCTGGATTTTATTATTTCGCCGCAGCATGTTTCGCCCCGCGTGCAGGAGCTGGAAAATCTGACCATCAGCGAACTGGCGCCGCTGCGTCTGGGGTTTCTTGTTTCTCGCCGTTATGAAGATAAGCCGCCGCAGGATCTGTTACGTGAACTGCCCTGGCTGCAGATGCGTTTCCAGAATCGGGCCAATTTTGAGGCGATGCTGGACGCCTATATGCGCCCCTGCGGAATCAACCCGACGGTTATCTATCGCCCCTATAGCTTTATGGCGAAAATTAGCGCCGTAGAGCGGGGGCAGTTTTTAACGGTTATTCCTTACTTCGCCTGGCGTCTGGTAAATCCGGCGAAGCTGAAGTACTTCGACGCGCCCGGTAGCGCCATGTATATGCAGGAGTATCTCTATTCGCTGAAAAACCATCGCTATACCGCCACGATGCTTCAGCACATAACTGAAGATCGCGACGGTACGGAGGGCTAACCGAGCATTGAACCGTGCTCAAGCAGATTACGATGCAGGTCGAAGGCGTGGGTGAGGTCGTGGTGAATATGCCCGCCGGGAGCGCTCTGCAGATAGCGATGTAAATAGTCCCGGTAGAGCGGATGCGCGCAGTTATCAATGATAGCGCGGGCGCGCTGCAGCGGCGACAGCCCGCGCAGATCGGCGATACCCTGCTCGGTAACGATCGCCTTCACGCTGTGCTCGCTGTGATCGACATGGCTGCACATCGGCACGATAGTGGAGATCTTCCCGTCTTTGGCGATGGACGGCGCCATAAAGATAGAGAGCCAGGCGTTGCGTTCAAAATCGCCGCTACCGCCGATGCCGTTCATCAGATTCACCCCGGCTACGTGCGTGGAATTGGCGTGTCCGTAGATATCAAACTCCAGCCCCACGTTGAGGGCGATAACCCCCAGACGGCGGATAATTTCCGGATGATTGGAGATCTCCTGCGGGCGCAGGACAATGCGGCTGGCGAAGAAATCCATATTGGCGTAAATCTTGCGCAACGAATCGGCGGATATTGTCAGGCTGGAGGCGCTGACGCCGGTGACTTTCCCTGTTTCCAGTAGATGGACTACCGACTCCTGTAAGACCTCGGAGTACATCATAAAAGAGGGAATATCTGGATTCTCACCCAGCCGCGCCATGACCGCGTTATTGATATTACCCACGCCGCTTTGCAGCGGCAAAAATTCAGGCGGGATGCGCCCGCGAGCCATCTCTTCCAGCAGAAAGGTGACCACGTTATCGGCAATTTTCTGACAAACCGGATTATTTTTATCGAGCAGGTTTCCGGCGTCGGGCAGTTCGGTCTCCACGACCGCGACAATTTTTTTCGGATCGATTTGCACGTACCGACTACCCACGCGATCCATCGCATGAAAGATGGCAATGCTGTTGCGCCGCGGCGGGGCGCCGGGGAGCACGATATCGGCCAGCTCGGCAACCCGAGGGCTGTGATAATGATTGAGTTCGATGATCACTTTCTTCGCCCGTAGCAGCCAGGTGGGCGCGTTGCCGATACCGCTGGTGAGCCAGACCCGCCCGTCCGGCGCGATAGCCGAGGCTTCGATCACCGCGACATCAATCTCACCAAAGAAGCCGTAGTTAACCATTTGCGCCACTTCGCTCAGGTGCAGATCGACAAACTTCACCTTCCCCTGATTGATTTTTTGCCGCAGGCCCGACGCGGTCTGATACGGCGCGCGCCACGAGACGGCATCGGCTGCCGATAATGCATCATCGGCGGCGGCGCTAATTGACGCGCCGGTCAGCAGGCGGATCTGGAAAGGCTTCTGCGCCCGATGTAACTCACCGGCGCGGCGAGCGATAGCCGCGGGCAGCGCTTTGGGCGAACCGGCGGGAGTGAAGCCGCTGAACGCCACCATCTGGTCGTGCTGGATAATCTCCGCCGCTTCATCGGCGCTCATCCGTTTCATTTTGCACTCCTTAACCGGGATGATTAATGGCCGACGAATTCAGGTTTACGCTTTTCCATAAACGCGCTCATGCCTTCCCGATAATCCTCACTGTCGTAGACGGCGCGGCGCATTCCCTGAATACGTTCGAACTCATCGGAATTCATGGTGTGCGCCTCGCCAAGCACGCGCAGCTCTTCCTTAATGACCGCTATCGCCAGCGGCGCTTTCTCGGCAATGTGGTGCGCCATCTGTAAGGTAAAATCTTCCAGTTCGCCAGCGTCCACCACGTGATTGAGAATACCGACCGCCAGCGCGCGCTGGGCGGTAATCGGCAGGGCGGTGAAAATCAGCTCTTTCACGATATGAAAGCCAGCGTCACGGGTCAGATTGTGAATGCCGACCAGGTTGTAGGGCACGCCGAGATTCACCGGCGTCATGGAGAACGTTGACGTACTGGCGGCGATGATCAGATCGGAGCTCATGATCATCTCAAACGCGCCGCCCCAGACGCTCCCTTCGACCATGGAGATCACCGGTTTCGGATATTTTTGGATCATGCGGGTAATCTGGCGCAGCGGATCGTCATACGAAAGCGGATCGCGGCGTCCGCCGGGTAATTCGTGGATGTCATGGCCGGCGGAGAAAACTTTTGATCCGCCAGGCGCGCGTAAAATGACGCAGCGAATTTCCGGCCTGTTGAGGTCGCTCAACGCCTGCATCAGGTCGTCGATAAACACCTTGCTTAAGGCGTTAAGCTTGCGGCTATAGTTGAACTCAATCACCGCAACCTTCTGGATAATTTCGACGTTAACATATTGATAAGACATAACTATCCCTTTATGCAAAGTAATGATTCTGGAGGAATTCGCTAATCTGCCGCAGGCCGGTGCGCGGCGAGAGGCCATTGTTTTTCACCGCCTGTAGCGTTTGCTGGAAGTAGCGATCAAAGTCCGCTCGGGCAAACAGCAGATGCAGCGCCTCGGTTTCGGTCTGCTTTTGCAGCCACTCCAGCGCCTGACGCTGGCGCAGCTTTTCAAGATCGCCGCTGTCGGTGAGGGTGGTTTTGAAGTCAAGGATAGCGAGCCAGACGGCTTCGATACCGCGCTGCTCCAGCGCGCTACAGCTCAAAACGCGCGGCTGCCACGCGGCGTGCTTGCGGCGCAGAATATGCAGGGCGGATTCATACATATGGCGGGTGATAGCCACGCTGGCGCGGTTCTCGCCATCATCTTTATTGATAACCACGATATCCGCCATCTCCATGATCCCTTTTTTAATGCCCTGCAGATCGTCACCGCCGCCGGCGATCTGCAGTGAGATGAAGCAGTCCACCAGGCGGGAGACCTCCGTTTCCGACTGGCCGACGCCGACGGTTTCGACAATGACCACGTCATAGCCCGCTGCTTCGCACAGCAGTATCAGCTCCCGCGTGCGCAGGCTGGCGCCGCCCAGATGGCCGCTCGAGGGCACCGGGCGGATAAATGCCGAGTCCGAGCGCGCCAGTTCGATCATGCGCGTCTTGTCGCCAAGAATGCTGCCGCCGCCGATTGGGCTGCTTGGATCGACCGCTATCACCGCGACCCGCAGGCCATGGCGAATTAGCAGCATGCCGAAGGCTTCCAGAAAGGTACTCTTTCCGGCTCCCGGCGTGCCGGTGACGCCGAGGCGCAGGGCGTTGCCGGTGAAGGGCATAATCGCATCCAGCAACTGGGCGCTCAGCGCCTGGTGGCGGGGATGCTGACTCTCTACCAGCGTCATGGCCTGGGCGAGCGTGGCCCGCTCGCCCAAACGTAATCGCCGTATGGCGTCGCTCAGGGTGGATGAGTTAATCATGATGCTGGCTAATCCTCATCAGGACGTCGCGTACGCTCTCCAGCATCGGCGTGCCGGGGCCATAAATAGCGGCCACGCCGCGCGCCTGCAGAAACGCGTAATCCTGCGGCGGAATGACGCCGCCGGCGATGACGCAGATATCTTCCCGTCCCCATTTTTTCAACGCATCGACCAGCTCGGGGATCAGCGTTTTGTGGCCTGCCGCCAGCGATGAGGCGCCAACCACGTGTACGTCGTTCTCCACGGCGAGGCGGGCGATCTCCTCCGGGGTTGAAAACATCGGGCTCAGGTCAACATCGAAGCCAAGATCGGAATAGGCGCTGGCGATCACTTTGGCGCCGCGATCGTGACCGTCCTGACCCATTTTGGCGATCAGAATGCGCGGGCGACGGCCGCGTTCCGCGAGGAATTTTTCGGTTTGCGCAACAATGGCGTCAAACTCGCAGGCGGCTTTATCTGACTGATGGTAGCTTTGCGCAATCACGCCGGTGACGCACTGGCTGGGCACCAGATAGCGGTCAAAGGCCACCTCCAGTGCGTCGGAGATTTCACCCAGCGTAGCGCGCACGCGGGCGGCGTTGATGGCGGCGGCCAACAGATTTTCATTATGCTGCGCGGCGTGGGTGAGGGCGTTCAGCGCGGCTTTTACCGTCACATCGTCCCGACTGGCCCGTATTTTTTTCAGCGAGGCGATCTGCTCGTTGCGTACCTTGACGTTGTCGATCTCCAGCACTGCCGTTTCATCTTCTTTTTCCAGCTTGTACTTATTGACGCCGACGATGACGCGCTTGCCCTGGTCGATCAGCGATTGCTCGCGGGCGGAGGCCTCTTCGATCATCCGTTTCGGCAGTCCGGCTTCGATCGCCTTCGCCATCCCTCCCGCTTCGTCGATCTGCTGCATAATGGCTCGCGCCTGCTTAACGATTTGATCGGTCAGCGACTCGACGTAATACGATCCCCCCAGCGGATCCACGGTGCGGCAGATCTCCGACTCCTCCTGAATGATGATCTGCGTATTACGCGCGATACGTGCGGAAAAGTCGGTGGGCAGGCCGAGCGCCTCATCAAAGGCGTTAGTATGCAGCGACTGGGTGCCGCCGAGCGTGGCGCCGAGCGCTTCGATGGTGGTGCGGATCACGTTGTTATACGGATCCTGCTCGGTGAGGCTCCAGCCGGAAGTCTGGCAGTGGGTGCGCAGGGCTAACGATTTTGGATTGGTGGCGCCGAAGCCGCTCACCGCTTCGCTCCACAGATAGCGAGCGGCGCGCAGCATCGCGACGTTCATAAACAGATCCATGCCGATGCCGAAGAAGAACGACAGGCGCGGGGCGAAGTCATCGATTTTCAGGCCGGCGGAGAGCGCGGCCTTAATGTATTCGATGCCGTCGGCCAGGGTAAAGGCCACCTGCTGCACGCAGTTGGCTCCGGCTTCGCCCATGTGATAGCCGCTGATGCTGATGGTATTAAAGCGCGGCATATTGCCCGAACACCAGGCGATGATGTCGGCAATAATGCGCATTGAGGGCTTCGGCGGGTAAATATAGGTATTCCGGCACAGATACTCTTTCAGAATATCGTTCTGGATCGTGCCGGTGAGCCGTTCCGGCGCAACGCCTTGCTCTTCCGCCGCGACGATATAAAACGCCATTACCGGCAGCACCGCGCCGTTCATGGTCATCGACACGGACATTTCATCCAGCGGGATGCGATCGAACAGAATCTTCATATCTTCGACGGTATCGATCGCTACCCCCGCTTTCCCCACGTCGCCCGCCACGCGAGGATTGTCGGAGTCATAGCCCCGATGGGTCGCGAGATCGAAGGCGACGGAAAGCCCTTTCTGCCCGGCAGCGAGGTTGCGGCGATAGAAGGCGTTGGACTCTTTCGCGGTTGAGAAACCAGCGTACTGGCGGATGGTCCACGGCTGGGCGGTATACATGGTGGCGCGGGGGCCGCGGACGTAAGGCGGCAGGCCGGGCAGGGTGCCGGTCACTTCCAGATTATCAATATCGGCTTCGGTATACAGCGGTTTAACGGCAATCCCTTCTGCCGTCTGTTTTACCAGAGCATCGACGATTTTTCCCCGCCGGCTAAGCTCCTTGTTGGCGAGCGTTTGCCACTCTCGTAACTCTGACATTTTGTGCTCCGTATGCGCAATAAAATAGGGTATTGCAAATACGGTGAGCCTTTTAAGCCGCTCTGTCGCCAGCAAAAAATAGCCATCAGCGCGTCGTTTTTTGCCGCATGAAATGTTCTATTTTGTGATGAATTTCAAAGATATGAATAGAAGAAGGTGGGTCATGCAGGCCGGACGGCGCCGACCTGCCTGGGAGGCTTAATCTTGTCTCAACACTTTATGGCCATAATCGATCAGCGCATCGGTCACCCGGCGCATCATACGGCTTTCCGGCGCAAAACGGTGCCAGTAGAGCATCCGGCGCTGGAACAGGCCCGGCGTGAGATTAATAAGTTCGCCGCTGTTCAGCTCTCGCTCAATTTGCAGATGCGGAATCATACAGCAGGTTGTCCCCTGGCGGGCTAGCTGCACAAAGGCTTCCGAAGAGTTCACGATATGGCAGGGAACGCTGCCCGGCGGCAAATCGAAGTTCTGCTGTAAAAAGGCCTGGTGCATATCATCGAGATGATCGAATGCCACCACCGGCGCTTTGAGCAGCGCCGAGCGGGTCACCCCATTGGGGAAATAGCGCTGGGCAAACTCTTTTGAGGCGACGAACAGATAGTCGAGGGCGCCGAGCTGATCGACCAGGCAGCTTGGCAGCGCCTGCGGCTGGATACTGACCGCGCCGACGACTTCACCGCGGCGCAGGCGTTCCTGGGTTCGGGTCTCGTCCTCCACCTGTAGGTTCAGGCGAATAGGGGAGTCGGAAAGCACGCTGGAGAGCGCGGGCAACAGCCAGGTGGCGAGACTGTCGGCGTTGACCGCCAGCGACAGCAGCAGCGGCGTTGAGCCGGTTTGTTCATCGCCCAGCCACTCCTCTTCCAGCAGTTCAACCTGGCGCAGCAGGGCCAGCAGCTTTTGCCCCTGTTCGGTGGGACGCGGCGGTACGGTGCGTACCAGCAGCGGTTGTCCAAACATGTTTTCCAGCTGTTTGATGCGCTGAGAGACGGCGGACTGCGTAATACAAAGCTTCTGCGCGGCGCGCTCAAACCCTCGTTCCCTGATTACCGCGTCCAGCGCCTGTAGTGTTCTGTAGTCCGGTCGTTTCATTGCTCTGGCGTGCCCCCTAATACTTTTCGTTAACTCGCACTATGACATAAATTTGTTTTTGATGAAGATGAAAAAATGGCGACTGCGTTGTGTGATCGCCGTCGCAGGGACAATGACCCCCCTGATGTTCTATAATGCGCCACAGGAATTCACATCTCGGACCATAATCATGACGCAAGATGAACTGAAAAAAGCAGTAGGCTGGGCGGCATTGCAGTATGTACAACCGGGCACCATCGTTGGGGTCGGCACGGGCTCCACGGCGGCGCATTTTATTGATGCGCTGGGCACCATGAAAGGACAGATTGAAGGCGCGGTTTCCAGCTCTGATGCCTCTACTGAAAAACTGAAAAGCCTCGGTATTACGGTTTTTGATCTTAACAGCGTTGACCGTCTTGGCATCTATGTCGACGGCGCTGATGAAATCAACGGCCATATGCAAATGATTAAAGGCGGCGGCGCGGCGCTGACGCGCGAGAAGATTATCGCTTCGGTCGCTGACAAATTTATCTGTATCGCTGATGCTTCCAAGCAGGTGGACATCCTGGGTAAATTCCCGCTGCCGGTGGAAGTGATCCCGATGGCGCGCAGCGCCGTGGCGCGTCAGCTGGTTAAGCTGGGCGGCCGTCCGGAGTACCGCCAGGGCGTCGTGACCGATAACGGCAACGTGATCCTCGATGTGTATGGTCTGGAAATCCTGGACGCTATTGCGCTGGAAAATACCATTAACGGTATCCCGGGCGTCGTGACCGTCGGCCTGTTCGCCAATCGTGGCGCAGACGTCGCGCTGATTGGCACCGCTGATGGTGTAAAAACTATCACTAAATAGACCAATCCGAGGGAGCGAATGGCTCCCTCGCAAATATTTTTTCTCCAGGCCTATTTTGGTGACTTCTGTCACATTTATGCGCCTTGTCTTAGTAACAACCTACCTTTCTTTTACTTTCTGGTGTTTTGTCCTGCAATTTCCCTCTGATTGATATTTCTTCCGGTTGTCGACGCAAACGTTCATATTGCCGCAATAGTTTTTTTTGATATGTTGCTGAGAAGAACTTTCGTTCCGCACGACATCAGTTAAGACAAAAACAGGACGGGGAAATGGCTAAGGTATCACTGGAAAAAGACAAAATTAAATTTCTGCTGGTTGAAGGTGTGCATCAAAAAGCGGTGGACAGCCTCCGCGCAGCAGGCTACACCAATATCGAATTTCACAAAGGCGCGCTGGACAGCGAAGAGCTGAAAGCGTCCATTCGTGATGCCCATTTCATCGGCCTGCGTTCCCGTACTCATCTGACTGAAGAGATCTTCGCGGCGGCGGAAAAACTGGTTGCGGTTGGCTGCTTCTGTATCGGTACTAATCAGGTTGACTTAAATGCGGCGGCAAAACGCGGTATTCCGGTATTTAACGCCCCGTTCTCTAATACCCGTTCCGTTGCGGAGCTGGTGATCGGCGAGCTGCTGCTCATGCTACGCGGCGTGCCGGCGGCAAACGCCAAAGCGCACCGCGGCGTATGGAACAAGCTGGCGGTTGGCAGCTTTGAAGCACGCGGCAAAAAGCTGGGTATTATCGGCTATGGTCACATCGGTACGCAGCTGGGCATTCTTGCCGAATCGTTGGGGATGCACGTCTATTTCTACGATATTGAAAGCAAACTGCCGTTGGGTAACGCGACTCAGGTACAGCATCTCTCCGATCTGTTGAACATGAGCGATGTGGTAAGCCTGCACGTGCCGGAAAATGCCTCAACGAAGAATATGATTGGCGCGGAAGAGCTGGCGCTGATGAAACCGGGTGCGCTGCTGATCAACGCCTCACGCGGTACCGTGGTAGATATTCCGGCGCTGTGCGATGCGCTGGCGAGCAAGCACCTGGCGGGCGCGGCGATCGACGTGTTCCCGACCGAACCGGCGACCAACAGCGATCCGTTCAACTCTCCGCTGTGTGAGTTCGACAACGTTATCCTGACCCCGCATATTGGCGGCTCAACTCAGGAAGCGCAGGAAAACATCGGTCTGGAAGTGGCGGGCAAGCTGGCGAAATACTCCGATAACGGTTCTACGCTCTCGGCGGTGAACTTCCCGGAAGTGTCGCTGCCGCTGCACGGCGGGCGCCGTCTGCTGCATATCCATGAAAACCGTCCGGGCGTTCTGACCGCGATTAACCAGATTTTCGCCGCGCAGGGCATTAACATTGCGGCGCAGTATCTGCAGACCACTCCGCAAATGGGCTACGTGGTCATTGATATTGAAGCCGAAGAAGATGTGGCGCAGGCTGCGCTGCAGGCGATGAAGGCTATTCCTGGTACCATCCGCGCCCGTCTGCTGTTCTAACTCCTTTTATGCCAGCGGGCAGGTCATCGACCTGCCCCTTTTCTCCTGCTAGACCCTTCTGCAATTTCCCGTCGCCACCCAAAGCTTGCGAGTCTTGCCGCAAACGGCGATTAAAACCGTCGGATGTCGTTGTGCCTGAAAGAAAGGTATTTACGATAAAGACTCAGCGTGGGGCTGAAACGGGAAAGCCCCTACCGAGGCAGGGGCTCTAAAAGGAAAGGGACGATGATGAGACTCTTCATCATGCTGCTTATCCTGTTAATCATCGCCTGGCCAGCATATTAACAGAGAGAATGCAGGAGGGAGGTTCGCCTCCCTCACCCTTTACCCAGGAATTTAGGTGAAAAAAACAGCAATGTCAATTGTTCGGACGTTTTACCAGAGCCAGGTTTTTGACGGCGTGATGACCGCTGGCAGCGGGATATCCCACTGCTCCGTTGGCAGCGCGTCGACCTGCTGGCAATCATGCGCGTAGCCGACCGGCTGCAGGCGATGCTGCCGCCAGTTTTGCAGCGTCCGGTCGTAAAATCCGCCGCCCATACCCAGGCGCTGTCCGGCGGCATCAAATGCTACCAGCGGCGTTACCAGCACATCCAGCTGGCTAAGCGGGAGGACATCGCGCACGTCGAGTTTCGGTTCGCGGATTTTCAGACGATTCACCATCAGCTCGCTGCTTGGGTGGTAGTGCAGAAACAGAAGATTGCCGGGGCTGAACGGATGAAGCACGGGGAGATAAACCCGTTTGCCTGCCCGCCAGAGCTGGTCAATAAGCGGCAGCGTATCCAGCTCGCCATCAAACGAAAGAAATACCGCGACCGTCTGCGCGAGCAGAACCGGCGGATAAGCCATCATTCTGTCCGCCGCCTGGAGGGCGAACTGCGTTTGCTGCTCCGGCGTTAACGCGCGTCGGCGCTGGCGGATCTGCTGGCGAATTTGCTGTCTGGTATAGGGGGCATCTGGCAATAGGGTCATACCTGAGTCTCATCGGTGAGCAAACGATACAAACAGGCGTAGTCTAATACACGACGGTAAAAGCCGAAAATTAACTTATGGGGGATAAAACGAAAGGAAGGGAATCTCCGAGATGCCGCCGCAGGCTGTAACCCTTGAACCCTTGGTTCAAGGTGAATGTGTCGTCACAGTTTTAAGGCTTCTCGGACGGACCGAGCATGCTCACCAACCGTGGAGCGCCACATTCTTGTGGTATGAAATATCGGCTCAGGGGACTGGCCCGCTTGCAAACATCTCAGAGAAATTTTGTTCTTGCGATTACTCTAACACAGTTAAATGCAAAGTGTTATTCAAACTTCTGCCCGGGTCTTTCGCTTATGCGACCTTGCTCAAGCAATGCTTGCTCGATGGTCTGCTGAAGCATCCGAATACGCTGTTCCATGCTGGCGGCGTAGTCGCGGGTTTTCGCTTTTTCCTGAGTCAACTCATAGCTGATGTTCAACGCGGCGATGAAGACCAGCTGCTCAGTATTTGTGACTCTAGTGCGTTCTTTTAAATCTTGCAACCGCTGATTCAGGTCGTCAGCTGCCTGGTTCAGGGCATCCCTTTGTTCAGGCGGGCAATTCACTCGCAGTGAACGGCCAAAAATTTGGAGATCTACGGGTTGTGCAGACATGCCACCTTCCTGCTGATTGACTGCGCGGCCTTCACGCCCTGGGAGGGTCTGCGAAGGGGCGACACTATAGCTACCCTGGTTCTAAGATACAAGCCCTATTCTGGTTCACCAGGGTCCAAAGTGGTAGCATATCATGAATATTCCTCCCAACGATGACGAATGCGCATGTCTATACAGAACGAAATGCCTGGTTACAACGCTGTAGACCAGTTACTGAACCAACAAGGGGTAGGATTAACCCCTGCCGAAATGCACGGTCTGATCAGCGGGATCCTGTGCGGCGGCAATAAAGACAGCAGCTGGCAGCCGTTGGTGCACGACCTGACCAACGAAGGCCTGGCTTTTGGGCATGAGCTGGCGCAGTCGCTGCGTAACATGCATTCCGCCACCAGTGATTCGCTGGAGGACGACGGCTTCCTATTCCAGCTCTACCTCCCGGATGGCGATGAGGTGAGCGTGTTCGATCGCGCCGATGCGCTGGCGGGTTGGGTGAACCATTTTCTGCTTGGGCTGGGCGTAACGCAGCCCAAGTTGGATAAAGTCAAAGACGAAACGGGTGAAGCCATCGACGATCTGCGCAATATTGCTCAGCTCGGGTATGACGAAGACGAGGATCAGGAAGAGCTCGAAATGTCTCTGGAAGAGATTATCGAATACGTACGCGTTGCCGCGTTGCTGTGTCACGACACTTTCTCTCTCCAGAAACCCACTGCGCCGGAAGTGCAAAAACCGACGCTACACTAATTAATCATTAAATCGTTCAGGGGGCGTCATGACTCAGCAGGAATTTCTCTCTCGTCGCCAGGCTCTACTGGCGCAGATGCAGCCAGGCAGCGCCGCGTTAATTTTTGCCGCGCCGGAAGCGGTACGCAGCGCAGATTCGGAATATCCCTACCGCCAGAGCAGCGATTTTTGGTACTTCACCGGCTTTAATGAGCCTGAAGCGCTGCTGGTATTGATTAAAAGCGATGAGACGCATAACCACAGCGTGTTGTTTAACCGCGTGCGCGATCTGACTGCTGAAATCTGGTTTGGCCGACGCCTTGGGCAGGATGCCGCGCCTGAGAAGCTGGGCGTCGATCGCGCGCTGGCATTTAGTGAAATCAATCAGCAGCTGTTCCAGCTCCTTAACGGCCTCGATGCTATCTATTTTGCGCAGGGCGAATATGCCTACGCCGACGAAATCGTGTTCAACGCGCTGGAAAAACTGCGCAAAGGCGTGCGGCAGAATCTGCAGGCGCCAAACTCGGTCATTGACTGGCGGCCGATGGTGCATGAGATGCGCCTGTTTAAGTCGGCGGAAGAGCTGGAGGTGATGCGCCGCGCAGGCGAGATCTCCGCCCTTGCGCATACCCGCGCCATGGAAAAATGCCGTCCGGGGATGTTTGAATATCATCTTGAAGGCGAGATCCTCCACGAGTTCAACCGTCACGGCGCGCGCTATCCCTCTTACAACACCATCGTGGGCAGCGGCGAAAATGGCTGCATCCTGCACTACACCGAAAACGAAAGCGAACTGCGCGATGGCGATCTGGTGCTGATTGACGCTGGTTGCGAATATCGCGGCTATGCGGGCGATATCACCCGAACCTTCCCGGTAAACGGCAAGTTTAGCCCGGCGCAGCGCGAGATTTACGATATCGTTCTTGAGTCTCTGGAAACCTCGCTGAAGCTTTATCGCCCCGGCACCTCCATTAACGAGGTTAATCAGCAGGTAGTGCGGATCATGATTACCGGCCTGGTGCGTTTGGGGATCCTGAAAGGTGAAATTGATGAGCTAATTGCTAATAACGCTCATCGTCCTTTCTTTATGCATGGCCTGAGCCACTGGCTGGGGCTCGACGTACATGATGTCGGCAACTATGACGTCGACCGCTCGCGTATTCTCGAACCGGGAATGGTGCTGACCGTGGAGCCGGGGCTGTATATCGCGATGGATGCCGACGTCCCGGCCCAGTACCGCGGCATCGGCATTCGTATTGAAGACGACATCGTCATTACCGAAGACGGTAATGAAAACCTCACCGCTGGCGTAGTGAAAAAAGCGGATGATATCGAGGCGCTGATGGCGGCGGCGCGCCAGCTATGAGCGTACTGATCGTTGGCGGCGGAATGACCGGCGCGACGCTGGCGCTGGCAATATCTCGTCTGACCGGCGGTAAGCTGCCGGTGCACCTGATTGAAGCAACAGCGCCGGAATCTGCCCGGCATCCGGGCTTTGACGCCCGGGCAATCGCACTTGCTGCCGGCACCTGTCAGCAGCTGGCTCGCGTTGATATCTGGCAGGAAATTGCCGACCGCGCCACGGCTATTCAGCGCGTTCACGTCAGCGATCGCGGTCACGCGGGGTTTGTGACGCTCGAGGCTAAGGACTATGGGCTGGCGGCGCTGGGTCAGGTGGTTGAGCTGCACGACGTCGGCCAACGCTTGTTTGCCCAGCTGCGTAAAGCGCCGGGCGTGACGCTACACTGTCCGGCAAAAGTGGAAAATGTTAGCCGCCGCGAAGAGAGCGTAAGCCTGGTTCTGGACAACGGCGAAACGCTCAGCGGTAAACTGCTGGTCGCGGCCGATGGCTCGCGCTCAACGCTCGGGGCCCGCTGCGGTATCAGCTGGCAGCAAGAGCCCTATGAACAGCTGGCGATTATTGCCAACGTCAGTACCGCTGTGCCGCACAACGGGCGCGCCTTCGAGCGTTTTACCCAACACGGTCCGCTGGCGATGCTGCCCATGTCGCAGGGCCGCTGCTCCCTGGTGTGGTGTCATCCGCAGTCGCGGCAAGAAGAGGTCCTGAGCTGGTCGGACGAACGCTTCTGTCATGAACTTCAGCAGGCATTCGGCTGGCGTCTTGGCCGGATCGTCCAGGCAGGCAAGCGCAGCGCGTATCCGCTCTCGCTCACCCGAGCTACCCGCACCATTGCCCATCGTCTGGCGCTGGTCGGCAATGCGGCGCAAACGCTGCATCCTATTGCCGGACAGGGTTTTAACCTTGGCCTGCGCGACGTGATGAGCCTGGCGGAAATGCTGGCGCAGACGCATGCCGAAGGAGAGGATCCGGGTGGCTATTCGCTACTGAGTCGCTATCAGGCCCGCCGCGCCGCAGATAAAGCCGCCACCGTCGGTGTGACCGATGGGCTGGTGCATCTGTTCGCTAATCGCTGGGCGCCGCTGGTGGCGGGGCGCAACGCAGGCCTGATGGCGATGGAATTATTTACCCCGGCGCGCGATGCGCTGGCGCAGCGTACCCTCGGTTGGGGCCCCCGTTAAGGAGTGAAACGTGCAAAGTGTTGATGTCGCTATTGTTGGCGGTGGAATGGTGGGGCTGGCGGTTGCCTGTGGTTTGCAGGGCAGTGGACTGCGCGTCGCCGTGCTGGAGCAGGCCGCGCCGCAGCCGTTAAGCGCGGATGCGCCGCCGGCGCTGCGGGTGTCGGCAATTAATGCCGCCAGCGAGAAGCTGCTGAATAAACTGGGCGTCTGGGAGGACATAGTCGCCCGGCGCGCCAGCTGCTACCACGGTATGGAAGTGTGGGACAAAGACAGTTTTGGCCGTATCAGCTTTGATGACCAGAGCATGGGCTTTAGCCACCTTGGGCATATTATTGAAAACGCCGTGGTGCATCATGCTCTGTGGCAAAAAGCGCAGCGCTGTACTGACGTCACGCTACTGGCCCCGGCGCAGCTGCAGCAGGTCGCGTGGGGCGAGAATGAGGCCTTTCTTAGCCTGCAGGACGGCAGCATGTTAACCGCCCGGCTGGTGGTTGGCGCCGATGGCGCCAATTCGTGGTTGCGTAATAAAGCCGATATCCCGCTGACCTTTTGGGATTATCAACATCATGCGCTGGTTGCCACTATTCGCACCGAAGAGCCGCACGAAGCGGTGGCGCGTCAGGTATTTCACGACGATGGTATTCTGGCGTTCCTGCCGTTAAGCGATCCTCATCTCTGTTCTATTGTCTGGTCGTTGTCTCCTGAAGAGGCGGAACGAATGCGGCAGGCAGACGAGGCCGCTTTTAATCAGGCGCTGAATATTGCCTTCGATAACCGTCTGGGTTTGTGTTCCGTAGAGAGCGAACGTCAGGTTTTTCCGCTCACCGGCCGCTACGCGCGGCAGTTTGCCGCCCACCGTCTGGCGCTGGTTGGCGATGCCGCCCATACCATTCATCCGCTGGCGGGGCAGGGCGTTAATCTTGGCTTTATGGATGCCGCCGAACTGATTGATGAGCTGAAGCGCCTGCATGCGCAGGGCAAGGACATCGGCCAGCATCTCTATCTGCGTCGCTATGAGCGCAGCCGCAAGCACAGCGCTGCGGTGATGCTCGCGGGGATGCAGGGCTTCCGCGACATGTTCTCCGGCAGCCATCCGGCGAAAAAGCTGCTGCGCGATATTGGACTCAAGCTGGCGGATACTCTCCCTGGCGTGAAGCCGCAGCTTATTCGACAAGCAATGGGGCTAAACGATCTCCCGGCCTGGTTACGTTAAGTACGTCACACTTCTCTTTCCCGGCCTGCGCGCCGGGTTTTCCCTCTCATTTGAAATAATCTAATTTCACCTCTTTTTTCGCATTAGTTTTATTAATGTCACCTTTTTTTTGTTATAGAAATTAGGCTCATCTTTTCGCAGAAAATATCATCATGCTCTGCTTTTTTAACGCTGTTGTTTGTTTTTGTGCGGGCTTAATCGCTTTTTTGTAGGTAAAAATTCTGTAGCCTCTTCGGGTGCTTTTGGTCATAAGCTAATGTGATGTCCTGGCCGGGCTTATGGTTTAGTGCGGATATCGGTGGTAAGTTCAGGCCAAAGAGAACGTTTGCGTCGGCATCCGTTTGCGATGCTGGCGGCGCGTTTCGTGGCGCAATTTTGGCAAAAATAGTGGCTGGTTCCGTTTTATTCGATGAGGAAAAGATGGCTCAACAGACTCCGTTGTTTGAACAACACACGCTATGCGGCGCGCGCATGGTGGATTTCCATGGCTGGATGATGCCGCTGCATTACGGATCCCAGATTGATGAGCACCATGCGGTGCGCGGTGATGCCGGAATGTTCGATGTGTCGCACATGACCATCGTTGATTTTCACGGCAGCCGAATTCGCGAGTTCCTGCGCTATTTGCTGGCTAACGACGTGGCGAAGCTCACCGTCCCGGGCAAAGCGCTCTATAGCGGCATGCTGACCGCCTCTGGCGGCGTCATTGACGACCTGATTGTTTATTTCCTTTCTGAAGATTATTTCCGCCTCGTTGTTAACTCCGCCACCCGTGAAAAAGACCTCGCCTGGATCACCCAGCAGTCTGAATCCTATGGTCTTGAAATGACCGTGCGTGACGATCTTTCCCTGATCGCTGTACAAGGTCCAAAGGCAAAAGAGAAAGCGGCGACGCTGTTTACCGACGCGCAGCGCCAGGCTGTAGAAGGCATGAAGCCTTTCTTTGGCGTGCAGGCGGGCGATCTGTTTATTGCAACCACCGGCTATACCGGCGAAGCGGGTTATGAAATCGCGCTGCCGAACGAGCAGGCGGTGGATTTCTGGCGCGGCCTGCTGGACGCGGGCGTTAAGCCGTGCGGCCTTGGCGCGCGCGATACGCTGCGTCTGGAAGCGGGAATGAATCTTTATGGCCAGGAGATGGACGAAGGCGTCTCTCCGCTGGCGGCTAACATGGGCTGGACCATTGCCTGGGAGCCTGCTGACCGTGACTTTATCGGGCGTGAGGCGCTGGAACTCCAGCGTGAAAAAGGCACCGAACAGCTGGTCGGTCTGGTGATGACCGAGAAAGGCGTTCTGCGCGGCGGCCTGCCGGTACGCTTCAGCGATGCCGAGGGCAATCAGAAAGAAGGCATTATCACCAGCGGGACCTTCTCCCCGACGCTGGGCTACAGTATTGCCCTGGCGCGCGTACCGGAAGGCATCGGTGAAACCGCCGTGGTGCAGATTCGCAACCGCGAAATGCCGGTCAAAGTGACGAAACCCGTTTTTGTACGCAACGGCAAAGCCGTGGTGTGATTTCCCATTTGGAGATGAATTAATGAGCAACGTACCAGCAGAACTGAAATACAGCAAAGAACACGAATGGCTGCGTAAAGAAGCGGACGGTACCTATACCGTCGGAATCACCGAGCACGCGCAGGAGCTGCTTGGCGATATGGTTTTCGTTGACCTGCCTGAAGTGGGCGCCGCCGTTGAAGCGGGCGCCGACTGCGCGGTGGCCGAATCCGTCAAGGCGGCTTCCGATATCTACGCGCCAATTAGCGGCGAAATCGTTGCCGTCAATGAAGAGCTGAATGACTCGCCTGAGCTGGTCAACAGCGAGCCGTACACCGGCGGCTGGATTTTTAAAATTAAAGCCAGCGATGAAGCTCAGGTTGCCGCGCTGCTGGATGCGACCGCATACGAAGCTCTGTTAGAAGACGAATAAATACGCATCTTCCTTCACGTAGCAGTGGCGTTGGCTTCCTGCAACGCGAATGATTTTGCATATTCTGGCCCGGTAAGCATCAGTGCTCGCCGGGCAAACCAGTCAGACAATCACGATTCACCGCACGTTCAGGAACCATCGCTCATGACCCAGACTTTAGGCCAGCTTGAAAACCGTGACGCCTTTATTGAACGTCACATCGGCCCGGACGCCCGACAGCAGCAGGAGATGCTGAATACCGTTGGCGCCGATTCGCTTAACGACCTGATTGGCCAGATTGTGCCGCAGGATATTCAGCTGGCGACGCCGCCGCAGGTGGGCGAAGCAACCACAGAATTCGCCGCGCTGGCGGAGCTGAAGGCGATTGCCGGTCGTAACAAGCGCTTCAAGTCGTACATTGGCATGGGTTACACCGCCGTGCAGCTGCCTCCGGTTATTCAGCGCAATATGCTGGAGAACCCGGGCTGGTATACCGCCTACACGCCTTATCAGCCGGAGGTTTCCCAGGGTCGCCTGGAATCACTGCTGAACTTTCAGCAGGTGACGCTCGACCTGACCGGTCTGGATATTGCTTCGGCCTCGCTGCTGGACGAAGCCACTGCCGCCGCGGAAGCGATGGCAATGGCCAAACGCGTGAGCAAACTGAAAAACGCTAACCGTTTCTTTGTTGCCGCCGATGTTCATCCGCAGACGCTGGACGTGGTGCGTACCCGCGCAGAAACTTTCGGTTTCGATGTGATTGTCGATGATGCCGAGAAAGCCCTCGACCATCAGGACGTCTTCGGCGTGCTGCTGCAGCAGGTAGGGACGACCGGCGAGGTTCATGATTACAGCAAACTGATTGCTGATCTGAAAGCGCGCAAAGTGATTGTCAGCGTCGCAGCCGATTTTATGGCGCTGGTTCTGCTGACGGCTCCGGGCAAGCAGGGCGCGGACATTGTGTTTGGCTCCGCCCAGCGCTTCGGCGTACCGATGGGCTACGGCGGCCCGCACGCGGCGTTTTTTGCCGCAAAAGATGAATTCAAACGTTCCATGCCGGGCCGTATTATCGGCGTATCGAAAGATGCGGCGGGCAATACCGCGCTCCGCATGGCGATGCAGACCCGCGAGCAGCATATCCGCCGCGAGAAAGCGAACTCCAATATCTGTACCTCCCAGGTACTGCTGGCTAATATTGCCAGCCTGTACGCCGTGTTCCACGGCCCGGCCGGCCTGAAGCGTATCGCCAGCCGCATTCATCGCCTGACCGATATTCTGGCCGCAGGTCTGCAGAAAAAAGGCCTCAAGCTCCGCCATGCGCACTACTTTGACACCCTGTGCGTGGAAGTGGCTGATAAAGCGGCTGTGCTGGCGCGGGCGGAAGCGCTGCAGATCAACCTGCGTAGCGATATTCATCACGCCGTCGGGATCACGCTCGACGAAGCCACCACTCGTGAAGACGTTCTGAACCTGTTCCGCGCTATCGTTGGCGACGATCGTGGCCTGGATATCGACGCTCTGGATAAAGACGTGGCCCTGGACAGCCGTTCAATCCCGGCCAGCATGCTGCGCGACGATGCGATCCTCACTCATCCGGTGTTCAACCGCTATCACAGCGAAACCGAGATGATGCGCTATATGCACGCGCTGGAGCGTAAGGATCTGGCGCTGAACCAGGCGATGATCCCGCTGGGCTCCTGCACGATGAAGCTGAATGCCGCCGCCGAGATGATCCCTATCACCTGGCCGGAATTTGCCGAACTGCATCCGTTCTGCCCGGTCGATCAGGCCGAAGGCTATCACCAGATGATCGCTCAGCTCTCCGACTGGCTGGTTAAGCTGACCGGCTATGATGCGGTATGCATGCAGCCGAACTCCGGCGCGCAGGGTGAATACGCGGGCCTGCTGGCGATTCGCCATTACCACGAGAGCCGTAACGAAGGGCATCGCGATATTTGCCTGATCCCAAGCTCCGCACATGGTACCAACCCGGCTTCCGCGCAGATGGCGGGGATGCAGGTGGTGGTGGTCGCCTGCGATAAAAACGGCAATATCGACCTGGCGGATCTGCGGGCCAAAGCCGAGCAGTATGCGGCGAACCTCTCGTGCATTATGGTCACCTATCCTTCCACCCACGGCGTCTACGAAGAGACCATCCGCGAAGTGTGCGAAGTGGTGCATCAGTTTGGCGGCCAGGTTTACCTTGACGGCGCGAACATGAACGCCCAGGTCGGTATTACCTCTCCAGGCTTTATCGGCGCGGACGTCTCGCACCTTAACCTGCATAAAACCTTCTGCATTCCGCACGGCGGCGGCGGTCCGGGGATGGGACCTATCGGCGTCAAATCGCACCTGGCGCCGTTTGTACCGGGCCACAGCGTGGTGCAAATTGAAGGCATGCTGACCCGTCAGGGCGCAGTTTCCGCCGCGCCGTTCGGCAGCGCCTCCATTCTGCCGATCAGCTGGATGTATATCCGGATGATGGGCGCAGAAGGGCTAAAACAGGCAAGCCAGATGGCGATTCTGAACGCCAACTACATTGCTACCCGTCTGAAAAACGCGTTCCCGGTGCTGTATACTGGCCGTGACGGTCGCGTGGCGCACGAATGCATTCTGGATATTCGTCCGCTGAAAGAAGAGACCGGCATCAGCGAGCTGGATATCGCTAAGCGACTGATCGATTATGGTTTCCACGCCCCTACCATGTCCTTCCCGGTCGCCGGCACGCTGATGGTGGAACCGACCGAATCGGAAAGCAAAGTGGAGCTGGACCGCTTTATCGATGCGATGCTGGCGATTCGCGGCGAGATCGACCGCGTGAAAGCCGGCGAGTGGCCGCTGGAGGATAACCCGCTGGTGAATGCGCCGCATACTCAGGGTGAACTGGTGAGCGAGTGGAACCATCCGTACGCTCGTGAACTGGCGGTGTTCCCGGCCGGGCTGAACAATAAATACTGGCCGACCGTTAAGCGTCTGGACGATGTTTACGGCGACCGCAATCTGTTCTGCTCCTGCGTACCGATGAGTGAATATCAGTAATCTGCTGATTAGGCTATTTTTTAAAGGCGCTGCGGCGCCTTTATTTTTTGGGAGAATGGTATGACGATAGCATTGGTGACGGGCGGTAGCCGCGGAATAGGTAAAGCAACGGCGCTGCTGCTGGCGCAGGAAGGCTATACCGTGGTAGTGAATTACCATCAGAATAGCGCTGCCGCGACCGACGTGGTGAATGAGATTCGCGCCTGCGGCGGCAACGCCGTTGCGCTCCGGGCGGACGTCAGCGATGAAGCGCAGGTGATGGAGATGTTCGCCGCTATCGACCGCCTCGGTGAACCGCTTTCCGCGCTGGTCAATAACGCCGGGATTTTATTTACCCAGGGGACGATTGAAAGCCTTTGCGCCGAGCGAATTAACCGGGTGCTGGCCACCAATGTTACCGGCTACTTCCTTTGCTGCCGGGAGGCGGTAAAGCGGATGTCGCACAAGCATGGCGGTAAAGGTGGGGCGATTGTGAATGTTTCATCCGCAGCATCGCGCCTCGGGGCGCCGGGAGAGTACGTGGATTATGCCGCTTCAAAAGGCGCGGTTGATTCCCTGACCACCGGATTGTCGCTGGAGGTCGCGGCGCAGGGCATTCGGGTTAACGGCGTGCGCCCCGGATTAATCTATACCGATATGCACGCCAGCGGCGGCGAGCCGGGACGCGTGGATCGCGTCAAGTCGATGCTGCCCATGCAGCGCGGCGGGCAGCCGGAAGAGGTGGCGCAGGCGATCGTCTGGCTACTGAGTGATAAGGCCTCCTACGTTACCGGCAGCTTCCTCGAGCTGGCGGGCGGGAGATAGCAGGCAATCCATTTCCCGGGGCGCGGCTAACGCCTTGCCCAGGGAACAAAATCGGTATATCGCAGCGAACGGGTAGCCCTGCTAAGCGCAGCGCGAGCAGGGAAATACGCTATGACGCCAGCCATAGCCGCAGGCGCATTCCCCAGTTGCTGGTCCAGCCGGTGGTGACTGACTTCACCTCACCGCGCGAGATAACGATAAGGGTCGGCGTGACCTGTACCTCCCACCCTTGGGATAGCTGACCGCTGGCGTCATTGATCGTCGGCAGCGCTATTTTTTTATGCGCCAGCCAGCGCGCCAGGGTGGCGTTATCGCCCGAACGTAACGCTACCGTCATAACATTACCGCCATCGTCGGCTAAAGCAGCCACCGACGGGGTGGTATAGCGGCATACGCTGCACCAGGTTGCCCAGACGTATAGCAATAAGGGACGCTCCTGGCTCATTGCCGCCAGATCGACCGTTCGGCCATCAAGCGTTTGCAGCGGCATGCTGGAGAAATTCTGCGGCAGTGCGGGCCTGCGTAGATAATCCACCGTCAGACTGACGGCGGCAACAATCAGGATCCATGTCAGGAGCTGTCTGAAGACTTTAAGCATCATTTTTCTACATTGTAATGCGCCGTAACGGCCGGCAGCGTGCGGCGTTGATTCACTGAGTAAACGTCAGCAGCTCAACGATTGTTGCGGTTTATCTTATCGGTTGAGGGCGCGTAAGCAACGCTAATGCTGTAAAGAAGTGTCTGTTTTGTGGGAAGTTTTGCCCCTCCCTAGGGGAAGGGGCAAGATGATTACAGTTTCTCGCCGTTGCTGGCGATAACCTCTTTGTACCAGTTAAAGCTCTTTTTGCGCGAGCGGGACATATCCCCGGTGCCGTCGTCATGCTTGTTGACGTAGATGAAGCCGTAGCGCTTGCTGTACTGACCGGTTGTGAAGGAGACGCAGTCGATGCAGCCCCACGGGGTGTAGCCCATGAGTTCAACGCCATCGTAGGTCACCGCTTTGATCATCTCTTCAACGTGAGCGCGAAGATAGTCGATGCGGTAGTCGTCGTTGATGCTGCCGTCTTCTTCTACTTTATCGTACGCGCCAAAGCCGTTTTCGACGATGAACAGCGGTTTCTGATAGCGTTCATACAGTTCGCACAGCGCATAGCGCAGGCCAACCGGGTCAATTTGCCATCCCCAGTCGGAGGCTTTGACATGCGGATTGGGCACGCTGCCTTCAAAGCCGGAAATTGCGTCGCCGGTGCCGCCTTCCGCTCTCACCGCGTTGGTCATGTAGTAGCTGAAACCGAGATACGCACAGGTGCCTTCACGCAGGATTTGCGCATCGCCTTCATCCATTTTGATATTGAAACCGCGGCGTTCCCACTCGTTCAGGACGTAGCTCGGGTAGTAGCCGCGCAGCTGTACGTCGGTAAAGACGTAGCGTTCACGCATCGATTCCTGCGCAAACATCACATCTTCCGGCTTACAGGAGTACGGATAGAGAGGAACCATCGCCAGCATGCAGCCAACCTGCATTTCCGGGTTGATTTGACGCGCCGCTTTCACCGCCAGCGCGCTGGCGACGAATTGATGATGCAGCACCTGGTACATGGTCTCTTCCGGGTTTTCATGTTCGGTATAGACTACGCCGGAGCAGCAGTAGCCAAACAGCGGCGCGCGCCAGTTACGCTGGTTGTTGATCTCGTTGAAGGTCATCCAGTATTTCACTTTGTGCTTATAGCGCTCGAAGACCGTTTCGGCAAAACGCACAAAGAAATCGACCACTTTGCGGTTGGTCCAGCCGCCGTACTGCTGAACAAGATGCAGCGGCATCTCAAAGTGGGAGAGGGTGATAACCGGCTCGATGTTGTACTTCAGCAGTTCATCGAACATGTCATCGTAAAATTTTAGCCCTTCTTCATTTGGCTGGGTTTCGTCGCCTTGCGGAAAGATGCGCGTCCAGGCGATGGAAGTACGGAAGCACTTGAAGCCCATCTCGGCGAACAGCTTGATGTCTTCTTTATAGCGGCCGTGGAAGTCGATGGCTTCGTGGTTGGGGTAGTATTTACCCGGCTCGACCTGCTGGGTTATCTCACGCGGTACGCCGTGCGCGCCGCCGGTTAGCACGTCGCAGATGCTCGGGCCTTTGCCGTCTTTATTCCAGCCGCCTTCAACCTGATGTGCGGCGACCGCACCGCCCCATAAAAAGTCTTTTGGTAAAGGGATTTTTTTCATCTTTGCTCATCTCGTCATAATGGCTGTTGGCTGCGAGTCTAACAAAGGGAATATAAATGTCACGATATAACAATTTGCCTGAAATGGAATTTGTTACATCGGAAAAACACCCTGTTATTTTCAGACGAGTTTGCGCGCTAATTTACGGCCCAACGTTTCCAGAATATAAATAACCGGGATCTGCGTGGTAATATCGTAGACGCCGCCGATGCGCGTTTGCGGAACGTGCCAGGAGAGATTGAAGTCGGCGAGCTTTGCCAGCCGCGAGTGCTCGTGGCTGGTGATGGACATCACTTTACAGCGATGCAGGCTGAACTGGCTGGCAAAGCGCAGGATTTCTTCGGTTTCACCGGAGACCGACAGCACAATAGCCAGAGCATTACGCGCCATATCATTGGTCACCGGAAAATAAGGATCGTCGATATGATTGCTGAATTTTCCGACGTTAGAAAAGAAACGTGCGCCATATTTTGCCAGCGCGCCGGAGGTGCCGGCGCCGACGAAAATAATTCTTTCCGAAGCGAGTATAATATCAACCGCCTGCTCGAGCAGTTGGTCAAATTCATCGTTATTGATGCTTTTAAAAAAGCTCATTATTTCGCTGGCGCCGATATTTGCCTGTTGAGGCTCATTCTGCTCCAGATATAATTTAAAGCGTACGCGAAACTCCGAGTAGCCTTCGCACTGCAGCTTGCGGCAGAAGCGCAGAACGGTAGTCGTGGAGACTCCGGCCGCTTCCGCCAGCTCGCGGATGGTCATGTACATCACTTTGTCGCGATTTTTAATGACGTAGTGATAGACCATCATCTCAAGATTATTGAGACTGGCGATAGCGGCGTGGGAGAAGATACTCACAGTGGCAAACTCACAATTCATAATGACCAGGACGGAATGATATCATGCAGCCAAATGACATAACCTTTTTTCAGCGTTTTCAGGACGACATTCTCGCCGGACGCAAAACGATTACCATCCGCGATGCTGCTGAATCGCACTTTAAAATGGGCGATGTGCTGCGCGTTGGCCGCTATGAAGATGACGGCTATTTTTGCACTATTCGCGTGGTGGCCACCTCAACGGTAACGCTGGATACGCTGACCGAACTGCATGCGCAGCAGGAAAACATGACACTGGCGCAGCTGCGTGAGGTGATTGCGGAGATCTATCCTGAAGAAAAGCAGTTTTATGTTATTGAATTCGAAAAGCTTTAATAAAATAGTGAACGTCTGTTAGTTGAAATTTTTATGTAAGCTTTTGATTTTATACTGTTCATAAATATTCACCTTTTTATTTTAGCGAACAGGTGTTCACTGGAATCATTCTCAGTTAACCTAAGTGTGCATTGAAAGCGTACGGGTTTTCGGAGTCAAATATGGTTCGCAAATCGTTAATCACACAGGGATATTCTCTGGCAGAGGAAGTTGCCAACAGCATCAGTCACGGGATCGGGCTGGTGTTCGGTATCGTTGGTCTGGTGCTGTTGTTGGTGCAGGCGGTAGATAGCAACGCCGGCGCAACGGCTATCACCAGCTACAGTCTGTACGGCGGCAGCATGATTTTGCTGTTCCTCGCCTCGACCCTCTATCACGCGATTCCGCATCAGCGGGCTAAGCTGTGGCTAAAAAAATTCGACCACTGCGCCATCTACCTGCTGATTGCCGGAACCTACACGCCGTTTCTGTTGGTGGGGCTAAATTCGCCGCTCTCGCGCGGGCTGATGATCGTCATCTGGAGCCTGGCGCTGCTGGGGATCCTGTTTAAGCTGACGATTGCGCATCGTTTTAAGATCCTCTCTTTAGTGACCTATCTGACTATGGGCTGGCTGTCGCTGATCGTCGTTTATCAGCTGGCGATTAAGCTGGCGATTGGCGGCGTGACGCTGCTTGCGGTGGGCGGGGTCGTCTATTCGCTGGGGGTTATTTTCTACGTTTGTAAGCGTATTCCGTACAACCACGCTATCTGGCACGGCTTTGTGCTGGGCGGCAGCGTGTGCCACTTCCTGGCGATTTATTTGTACGTCGGGCAGGCTTAAATTTTGAGAAATCTCCCGGCTCGCGCTACGCTTAGCCGGGCTACAGGTTCACCGTCGTCTGAGGGCTGGTAGCCGGGACAGGCGCGTTATCGCCGCCTCCAGGAAGAAGGCGGCGGGGAATATCGCTTTAACTCTCTTCCAGCGAATACGGCAGCGGCTCAATGCTCAGGCTGCCGGCATCGTCGCGCACGCGGAATACGCTGCCCGGCTCCATATCGTTATTCATCACTACCTGCACCAGCAGGCGACCATCATCCAGTTGCACGGCCGCTAAAACGGTACCGGTACGACGCCAGTTGTCACCCATCTTCATTTCCAGGTCTTCCCCGGCTTCAGGCACGCGGCTGGCGGTCCCGGCCAGATACCACAGGGCGCGCTTGTTGGCACCGCGGAATTTAGCGCGGGCAACCATCTCCTGACCGGTATAGCAGCCTTTTTTGAAGCTGATGCCGCCCAGCGCCTGCAGGTTGGTGGCCTGCGGAATAAACTGCGCGCTGTTGGCGTTGTCGATGACCGGCAGGCCAGCTTCAATATTCAGCGCCAGCCACTGCTGGCTATTGTTTAGCTGTGCTTCGCCGCGCAGCGCGTCGGTGATGCGGGTGGCGGTTGCCACATCGGTCACCAGCAGGAAGCGCTCGGCGGGATGCTCAAACCACAGCACGCTGGTGGCACCTTCGCTGACAACCTGTTTATCGGCATTTGGCAGCTCGTTAAACAGCGGCGTCAGCGCAGCGCGTGCCTGGAACCCGGCAACGCCCAGCAGCACGGATTCATCGTCGGCGGCGATGGTCACTTTAGAGAACACCGCATACTTTTTCAGTTCAGTCAGCTGCGCATCGCGCAGGCTGCGGCGCTCAATCCACGCAAAACCCTCGTTGCGACGGAAAACGCGCAGATTGCTCCACATCTTGCCCTTGGCGTCACAATGCGCGGCAAGCAGATGCTGCTCGTCGGTCAGGTGGCTGACGTCAGCGGTGATCTGCCCCTGCAGATATTTCTCGCCATCCGGCCCGGTAATCGTCGCCAGCGCCCAGTCATCCAGCGTCATCAGCGTTAACGGCAGACGAGCGGAAGAGGAGGGCTGACGCGGAGGAAAAGGTGTAAAAGCCATAGTCATATCCTGAATAGCTTAACGCAGAGTGTGTGACTAATGGTAAAAGAGCTATGGTGCAATGCAAGCGCTTTTGCCAGGCCATTCGTGCCCTCAAAACTGGGCGCTAACGCGAACGAAATTATCAATAACCTGATTATTTTAGAGATTTCATGGAATAGCGCTCGTGAATCTTGATATTCCAGTGAAGTCAGCGGCGAAAACGGGTTAAACTAAGCAATATTTATAAGCAGGAAGTAAAACATGGATATTAACAATAAAGCTCGCATCCACTGGGCATGCCGCCGGGGAATGCGTGAACTCGATATCTCCATCATGCCGTTTTTTGAGCATGAGTACGATACGCTCAGTGATGACGATAAGCGGTTGTTCATCCGCCTGCTGGAAAATGACGATCCGGACCTGTTCAACTGGTTGATGAACCATGGCGAACCGGCTGATGCAGAACTGCAGCGGATGGTAAAATTAATTCAGACACGGAATCGGGAACGTGGTCCTGTGGCAATCTGATTTACGCATCTCGTGGCGAGCGCAATGGTTCTCACTGTTGATGCACGGCGTGGTGGCGGCGCTGGTGCTGGTGTTGCCCTGGCCGCTGAGCTATACCCCGCTGTGGCTGATACTGCTGTCGCTGGTGGTGTTCGACTGCGTGCGCAGCCAGCGGCGGATCCATGCCCGACAGGGGGAAATAAAGCTGCTGATTGACTCTCGCCTGCGCTGGCAAAAAGCGGAGTGGGATATCGTCGGCACCCCGTGGGTAATCAATAGCGGAATGCTGCTGCGTCTGCGAAATACGGAAAACCAACGCACTCAGCATCTATGGGTGGCGGCGGATAGCATGGACGCGGGCGAGTGGCGCGATCTGCGTCGGCTGGTGTTACAGAAACCGACGCAAGATTAAGCCTGGACTCAGGCGAACTGCTCAGCCATTTCGCCGAGGATTTGCTCGCACCAGTTCTGAATACGCTCATCGCTCAGGTCATACTGGTTGGTTTCATCGAGCGCCAGACCAACGAACAGCTGGCCGTCGGCGATGACCGGTTTCGGGCTGGTAAATTCATAGCCTTCGGTTGGCCAGTAGCCGATGAACTTAACCCCTTTTGTTGCCAGCTTATCGTGCAGCATGCCGAGCGCGTCAAGGAACCATTCGCCGTAGCCTAGCTGGTCGCCCATGCCATAGAGCGCGACGATTTTACCCTGCAGATCCAGCGTATCAAGCTGCTGCCAGACCGCCTCCCAGTCCTCCTGGATCTCGCCAAAATCCCAGGTTGGAATGCCGAGGATCAGCACATCATATTGCGTCATCAGGGCAGGGGAATCATCTTTCAGGTTATGCAGCGTCACCAGTTCAGGGCCGATGATATCGCGGATTTTTTCCGCCGCCATTTCTGTGTAGCAGGTGCTGGAGCCGTAAAAAAGACCTATGTTCATCGCGGAAACGTCTCAATTCTTGCTGTGACTTTGCGCTTAGTGTACCAGAAAGGCCGCGCCCGCCTGCAACTCGAATTATTTAGGGTATAATGGCGCCGTTTTAATATACAAAGAGGCCGGAGTGGAACAGGATCTCGCACAAATCGAGCAGTTTCTTGATGCCTTGTGGCTGGAGCGGAATCTGGCGGAAAACACGCTGAGCGCCTACCGCCGGGATCTGACGATGGTCGTGGAATGGCTGCATCATCGTGGCCTGTCGCTTGCTAGCGTCAGCGGCGAAGATCTCCAGTCGCTGCTGGCGGAGCGGCAAACCGGCGGTTATAAAGCCACCAGCACCGCGCGCCTGCTAAGCGCCGTGCGTCGCTTCTTCCAGCATCTGTACCGGGAAAAAATTCGCCCCGATGACCCCAGCGCGCTGCTCGCATCGCCAAAGCTGCCGCAGCGGCTGCCGAAGGATCTGAGCGAGGCGCAGGTTGAACGCCTGCTTCAGGCCCCTTTGGTTGAACAACCGCTGGAACTGCGTGATAAAGCGATGCTGGAAGTGCTGTACGCCACCGGTCTGCGCGTTTCTGAACTGGTGGGCCTGACCATGAGCGATATCAGCCTGCGTCAGGGCGTGCTGCGCGTGATCGGTAAAGGAAATAAAGAACGTCTGGTGCCGTTAGGCGAAGAGGCGGTACTGTGGGTTGAGAATTACCTGGAGTACGGGCGTCCCTGGCTGCTGAACGGCGTGGCTTCCGATGTGCTTTTTCCCAGCCAGCGCGCGCAGCAGATGACGCGCCAGACGTTCTGGCATCGAATTAAGCACTATGCCGTACTGGCGGGAATTGATAGCGAAAAGCTCTCTCCGCACGTGCTGCGCCATGCGTTCGCTACCCATTTACTTAATCACGGCGCCGACTTACGCGTGGTGCAGATGCTGTTAGGACACAGCGATCTCTCCACGACGCAGATCTATACCCACGTGGCGACCGAGCGTCTGCGACAACTCCATCAACAGCATCACCCGCGTGCGTGAGTGCTGAAAAAAAGGACTGAGTATGAAAAAAGGTTTACTGATGTTCACTCTGCTGGCGACCACCTTATCCGGTGCGGCGCATGCCGATAGCGCGGCGATCAAGCAACTGCTGGCGAAGCTTGGCGTGCAGAGCTCGGACGTGCAGCCTTCGCCGGTCAAAGGCATCAGCACCGTGTTGACGGACAGCGGCGTGCTGTACGTCACCGATGATGGTAAACACATTATCCAGGGGCCGATGTACGATGTCAGCGGCGCGCAGCCGGTAAACGTTACCAATGCGCTGCTGGGGGGGAAGCTAAACGCCCTGGAAAAAGAGATGATCGTCTACAAAGCGCCGCAGGAAAAACATGTCATCACCGTCTTCACCGATATTACCTGCGGTTATTGCCACAAGCTGCATGAGCAGATGAGCGACTATAACGCGCTGGGGATTACCGTGCGCTATCTGGCCTTCCCGCGCCAGGGGCTGCAAAGCGAAGCCGAGCAGAATATGAAGGCTATCTGGTGCGCCAAAGATCGCAACAAAGCGCTGGATAACGCGATGAGCGGCAAAGGCGTGCAGCCAGCGAGCTGCGATGTTGATATCGCTAAACACTACACGCTCGGCGTGCAGCTTGGCGTTAACGGCACGCCGGCGATGGTGCTGAGCGACGGTACGCTGATGCCTGGCTATCGCGATCCTAAAGACCTGAAAGCGCTCCTTGATGAGCATCAAAAACAGATAAGCGGTAACTGATTCGCGTGAAACAACAGATACAACTACGCCGCCGCGAGGCGGCTGACGGCGTCGATTTACCTGACGATCTCCCTCCGCTGCTGCAGCGGCTGTACGCCAGCCGCGGCGTGCGTAGCGCGCAGGAGCTGGAACGCGGTGTAAAAGGTATGCTGCCATGGTCGCAGCTGACCGGCGTCGAAAAAGCGGTAGAGATGCTCTACGGCGCATTTAAGCAGGAGCTGCACATTGTGGTGGTCGGCGATTTTGACGCCGACGGCGCTACCAGCACTGCGCTTAGCGTTCTGGCCCTGCGGGGGCTGGGCTACGGCAACGTCTCGTACCTGGTGCCAAACCGTTTTGAGGATGGCTATGGCCTGAGTCCGGAAGTGGTCGATCAGGCTCACGCCCGCGGCGCGCAGATGATAATGACCGTGGATAACGGCATTTCCTCCCACGCCGGCGTCGAGCGCGCCCATGCGCTGGGTATTCCGGTGCTGGTGACCGATCACCATCTGCCGGGGGATACGCTGCCTGCCGCCGAAGCGATTATTAACCCGAACCTGCGGGACTGCGAGTTCCCGTCAAAATCGCTGGCCGGGGTTGGCGTGGCCTTTTATCTGATGCTGGCGCTGCGCACTTTTCTGCGTGATAAAGGTTGGTTTGATGAGCGCGGCATTGCGCCGCCGAATCTGGCGGATTTACTCGATCTGGTGGCGCTTGGCACCGTGGCGGACGTCGTACCGCTGGATGCCAACAACCGTATTCTGACCTGGCAGGGGCTGAGCCGCATTCGGGCAGGTAAATGCCGTCCGGGCATCAAGGCGCTGCTGGAAATCGCCAACCGCGATCCGCAAAAGCTGGCGGCAAGCGATCTCGGCTTCGCGCTTGGCCCGCGCCTTAATGCGGCAGGGCGGCTGGACGACATGTCCGTCGGCGTGGCGCTGCTGCTGTGCGACAACACCGGCGAAGCGCGGGTGCTGGCCAATGAGCTGGACGCGTTAAACCAGACGCGTAAAGAGATAGAACAGGGGATGCAGGCGGAAGCGCTGACCCTGTGTGAAAAGCTGGAACGCAGCAGCGAGACGCTGCCCGGCGGCCTGGCGATGTACCACCCGCAGTGGCATCAGGGCGTCGTCGGCATTCTGGCCTCGCGTATTAAAGAGCGCTTCCATCGCCCGGTTATCGCCTTTGCGCCCACCGGTGACGGTACGCTCAAAGGCTCAGGTCGGTCGATTCAGGGGCTGCATATGCGCGATGCGCTGGAGCGTCTGGATACCCTCTATCCCGGGCTGATTCTGAAGTTCGGTGGTCATGCCATGGCGGCGGGTTTGTCGTTAGAAGAGGCGCGTTTTGAGGAGTTTCAGCAGCGTTTCGGCGAACTGGTGACCGAGTGGCTCGATCCTGCGCTACTGCAGGGCGAAGTGGTCTCCGACGGCCCGCTGGCGGCGGCAGAGATGAGCATGGAGGTCGCACAAATGCTGCGCGACGCCGGGCCATGGGGGCAGATGTTCCCTGAGCCGCTGTTCGATGGCCGTTTTCGTCTGCTACAACAGCGTCTGGTCGGCGAGCGTCACCTGAAGGTGATGGTTGAGCCGGTCGGCGGCGGCCCGCTGCTGGACGGTATTGCGTTCAATGTGGATACTTCCATTTGGCCGGATAACGGCGTTCGCGAAGTTCAGCTTGCCTATAAGCTGGATATCAATGAGTTCCGCGGCAACCGCAGCCTGCAGCTGATCATTGACCACCTCTGGCCAAATTGAGAACAGTATATTAATGAGAGCGCGAATCCGGTAGAATTCCGCTCTTATCACCGCATTTTGACGAATCCATTAAAAGAAACCGACCATGTTTGAAATAAATCCGGTAAAAAACCGTATTCAGGACCTCACGGAGCGCTCGGACGTTCTTAGGGGGTATCTTTGACTACGATGCTAAGAAAGAGCGTCTTGAAGAAGTAAACGCCGAGCTGGAGCAGCCTGACGTCTGGAACGAACCAGAACGTGCGCAGGCGCTGGGCAAAGAGCGTTCCTCGCTGGAAGCCATCGTTGATACGCTGGATCAGATGTCTCAGGGGCTGGAGGATGTTTCCGGTCTGCTGGAGCTGGCCGTTGAAGCCGACGACGAAGAGACCTTTAACGAAGCCGTTGCTGAGCTTGATGTGCTGGAAGAGAAGCTGGCGCAGCTTGAGTTCCGCCGCATGTTCTCCGGCGAATACGACAGCGCCGATTGCTACCTCGACATCCAGGCCGGTTCCGGCGGTACGGAAGCGCAGGACTGGGCGAGCATGCTGATGCGCATGTATCTGCGCTGGGCCGAAGCGCGCGGCTTCAAGACCGAGATCATCGAAGAGTCTGAAGGCGAAGTGGCGGGCATTAAGTCCGTGACCATCAAGATTATTGGCGACTACGCTTACGGCTGGCTGCGTACCGAAACCGGCGTTCATCGTCTGGTACGTAAGAGCCCGTTCGATTCCGGCGGCCGCCGCCATACCTCTTTCAGCTCCGCATTCGTTTATCCGGAAGTGGATGACGATATTGATATCGAAATCAACCCGGCGGATCTGCGCATTGACGTTTATCGCGCATCCGGCGCGGGCGGTCAGCACGTTAACCGTACGGAATCCGCGGTGCGTATCACCCATATTCCGACCGGCTTAGTGACTCAGTGCCAGAACGACCGTTCACAGCACAAGAACAAAGACCAGGCCATGAAGCAGATGAAAGCGAAGCTTTATGAGCTGGAAATGCAGAAGAAAAATGCCGAGAAGCAGGCGATGGAAGATACCAAATCCGACATCGGCTGGGGCAGCCAGATCCGTTCTTACGTGCTGGATGACTCCCGCATTAAAGATCTGCGTACCGGGGTGGAAACCCGCAACACTCAGGCGGTGCTGGACGGCAGCCTGGATCAATTTATCGAAGCAAGTTTGAAAGCAGGGTTATGAGGAACCAACATGTCTGAACAACAAGCACAGGGCGCTGACGCGGCAATTGACCTTAATAATGAACTGAAAGCCCGTCGTGAGAAGCTGGCTGCGCTGCGTGAGCAGGGTATCCCGTTCCCGAATGATTTCCGTCGTGACCACACCTCTGACCAACTGCACGCTGAATTCGATGCCAAAGAAAACGAAGAGCTGGAAGCGCTGAACGTTGAAGTCGCCGTTGCTGGCCGCATGATGACCCGCCGTATCATGGGTAAAGCCTCCTTCGTTACGCTGCAGGACGTTGGCGGCCGCATTCAGCTGTACGTCGCCCGCGACGATCTGGCGGAAGGCGTCTACAACGAGCAGTTCAAAAAATGGGACCTCGGGGACATCATCGCGGCGCGCGGTAAGCTGTTCAAAACCAAGACCGGTGAACTCTCCATCCATTGCACCGAGCTGCGCCTGCTGACCAAAGCCCTGCGCCCGCTGCCGGACAAATTCCACGGCCTGCAGGATCAGGAAGCGCGCTATCGTCAGCGCTACCTGGATCTGATCTCCAACGATGAATCGCGCAACACCTTTAAAGTGCGTTCGCAGATCCTGGCCGGCATCCGCCAGTTCATGGTCGGCCGCGGCTTTATGGAAGTGGAAACCCCGATGATGCAGGTGATCCCCGGTGGCGCTTCCGCCCGTCCGTTCATCACCCATCACAACGCGCTGGATCTGGATATGTACCTGCGCATCGCGCCGGAACTGTACCTGAAGCGTCTGGTGGTTGGCGGCTTCGAGCGCGTGTTCGAAATCAACCGTAACTTCCGTAACGAAGGTATCTCCGTTCGTCATAACCCAGAGTTCACCATGATGGAACTCTATATGGCCTATGCGGACTATAAAGACCTGATCGAGCTGACCGAATCCCTGTTCCGCACCCTGGCGCAGGACGTTCTCGGCCATACCGAAGTGCCTTACGGCGATCAGACCTTTGATTTCGGCAAGCCGTTTGAAAAACTGACGATGCGCGAAGCGATCAAGAAGTACCGTCCGGAAACCGAGATGGCCGATCTGGATAACTTCGATTCTGCAAAAGCCATTGCGGAAAGCATCGGCATTCACGTTGAGAAGAGCTGGGGTCTGGGCCGCATCGTGACCGAGATCTTCGAAGAAGTGGCGGAAGCGCATCTGATTCAGCCAACCTTCATCACCGAATATCCGGCAGAAGTCTCTCCGCTGGCGCGTCGTAACGACGAGAACCCGGAAATCACCGATCGTTTTGAATTCTTCATCGGCGGGCGTGAAATCGGTAACGGCTTTAGCGAGCTGAACGATGCGGAAGACCAGGCGCAGCGTTTCCTCGATCAGGTTAACGCGAAAGCTGCCGGTGACGACGAAGCCATGTTTTATGACGAAGACTACGTCACCGCGCTGGAGCACGGCCTGCCGCCGACCGCAGGTCTCGGTATTGGTATCGACCGTATGGTGATGCTGTTTACCAACAGCCACACTATCCGCGACGTGATCCTGTTCCCGGCGATGCGTCCGGTAAAATAAGTTCTGAACCCTGAATCATTCGAGTTGCATGAAAGCCAACGCACATGCAACCTGAAGTATGGCGGGTAGACTGTAATAAACGAAACCCCAGCAGGCTGGGGTTTTTTATGCCTGGCGGCTAAAGCTTATTAAGGCATTACGCGCATTATCATCCGCAGCCTGCATGACCATCCACGGGCTAAAAGCCCAGGGCGTCGCGCGAATTGCGCTTAAAACATCCTCAAGATGGCTCCACTGAAAATCCATCACTTCGTCAGGATTTATCCGTAACGCGCTGGCTACTCGTGCCGCATAGACCGGACAGACCTCGTTTTCGACAATGCCATTCGGCGCGACGGCCCGGTAACGGAACCCCGGAAAGACCGGGACGATACGGGTTATCTCGACGCCGAGCTCAAAGCGGCAGCGGCGCTCAACGGCCTGTTCAAAGGTTTCACCGGTTTGCGGATGCCCGCAGACTGAGTTCGTCCATACGCCTGGCCAGGCTTTTTTGCCCAGCGAGCGGCGCGTGACCAGCAGTTGGCCTTGTTCATTGAACAGCCAGCTGGAAAACGCGAGATGCAGAGGGGTATTGAGGGTGTGGGCGGCATACTTCTCCAGCATACCTGTAGGCTTATCTTGCTCGTCCAGCAAAATGACATGTTCCCCGGCCATGACAACTCCTGAAATAGAAAATGACCCGGCACAAACCCGCCGGGTCATGTACTCAGGCCACTAGGGTAGCCCATAAATGGGACAAAGGCATTACCAAAACAAGCCCTGGCAACATGTTGGCTACCGGAAAGAGCTTAATGTTACAGATACGCAACCCGGTCGCCACCATCAGCAGCCCGCCGGCGCAGGAGAAATCCGCCATCATATCAGGCGAGATCGACGGCAGAATAACCACCGCCAGCATCGCCAGCGCCACCTGAATAATGACCTGCGGGATAGCAATGGTCATCACCGCGTAGCCCAGCAGCGTCGCGAAAATCCCGGCGGTAAATAGATCGAGAATCGTTTTGATATACAGAATTGACGGATCGCCGCTCATGCCTTCGGTCATCGCGCCGAAAATACCGGTGCCGCTGGCGCAAAACAGAACCAGGATGGCGACAAATTTCTCGGTAAACTCTTCATGGCCGAGGCCATTGACCGGCGGCAGCACTTTGTTGATCAAACCGCGGGTGGAACCTGCGGCTTTACCGATGCCCTTTTCCAGATGCAGCAATTCGCCGAGGATGGCGCCAATCACCATTGCCAGCACGACGGCGGGCATATATTTCACTTTGAGCACCAGCGTAATACCAAGACCAACGGAGCACAGGCCGAAGGTCATCGGCAGCGCCGTTTTGACGCGCTCGGGGAGCTTGCCGCCCGCCGCAGCGCCGATGAGTCCGCCGATAATCACGGCGGCTCCGTTTACATATGGGCCGATTAACATTGAATAATTTCCGGTTAATTAAAACATAGCTCGCCTTCACCCCAGCGGGGGATGTTGTTGACCTGCAGGTCAAACAGATCGAGCGCGCGATTGACGCTATGGGTAACGATGTCGTCCGCCGTTTGCGGACGCTGGTAAAGCGCCGGGACCGGCGGAAAGATAATTCCGCCCATTTCGGTTACGGCGGCCATATTGCGGATGTGGCCGAGGTTCAGCGGCGTTTCCCGGGCCAGCAGCACCAGGCGGCGACGTTCTTTCAGCACCACGTCTGCCGCGCGGGTGAGCAGGTTGTCGGTCAGGCAGTGGGCGATGGCGCCTAAAGAACGCATTGAACACGGCGCGACCAGCATCCCCAGCGTTTTAAATGAACCGCTGGAGATAGCTGCGCCAAGATTGGCGATGGGATGCACCACGTCGGCCAGCGCCATCACCTCGTCCAGGCGGTAATCCGTCTCCAGCTCGCAGGTTTTTTCCGCGCCTTTAGAGACGACCAGGTGGACTTCAACGGGATGCGGGCGCAGTAGCTCCAGCGCCTTAACGCCGTACTGAAACCCGGATGCGCCGCTGATACCAATGATGATGCGTGCCGTCATGAGGTTCTCCTTTTATTCGAAATCCGGCAGGAAGCGCTTCACGTCCACTTCTTTAAATCTGGAGCGCTGGAAGTTGTGCTTCAGATGGAACGGCACGGTGCAGTCGAATATCGTTTTGCAGGACATTCCCTGCTGCAGGATGCTCGGGCTGTATTCCGGTACCTGCGACGGATCGAGCGGATGGCAGCGAACGCCGGGAATAGTGATTGTATCGACATCGCCCTGGTAGCGGGTTTGCATGGCCCAAAGCACGTCGTCGCTGTCGAAAATATCGACGTCTTCATCAACCAGAATGACGTGCTTCAGTTCCGGGAAGGCTGAGAACGCCAGCAGAGCAGCCTGACGCTGGCGCCCTTCGTCCGCCGGGGAGGATTTTTTGAACTGCAGCACCGCCAGCAGCTTGCCGCCGCCAGCCGAATGGGCAAAGACGTTCAGCAGTTTGCCAGGCATCGCGCGTTCGACCATATCCAGAATGCTGGCTTCGGTCGGGATACCGGCCATATTGACGTGTTCTTCGCCTGGTCCTACGGTGGTGCGCCAGATAGGATTGATACGGTGAGTGACGGCTTTCACTTTGATGACCGGAATCGCCTCTTTAGCTTCGCCGGTATAGCCCGGAAACTCAGGCATCGCGCGGCCGGTATGGGTGTTCTGATCTTCTCGTACGCGCGCGTTGGGCAGCAGTTCGCCTTCAATCACGATCTCAGCGTGGGCGATCGCTTTCTCGTTAATGGTTTTACACTGCGTCATCTCCACCGCTTTGCCGCGCAGCGCGCCGGCGATGCTTAACTCGTTGAAGCCCAGCGGGGTGGTCGGCGGCTCGAAACAGGCGGCAATTTCAATGGCCGGATCGACGCCGATGCTGATTGAAATCGGCAGCGGCTGGCCTGCCGCTTCCGCCTTCATGCGAAAAGCATCGATATGGCGGCCGGGCGTTAGCCACATGGAGAGTTCGTCGCGGCTCTGGACGCACAGGCGATGAATGGTGATATCGGACTCATGCGTTTCTGGATCGGAGGCGTAGCACAGGCCCATCGTAATATAGGGGCCGGCGTCTTCTTCGGTATTGGTCGGTGCCGGCAGCAGCTTGCGCAGATCGAAATCGGCATCGCTTGCCAGATGGACCACTTGCTGGCATACCGCTGCGCCCTGGGTCATCACCGGGGCTATTGCGTTTTCTACTGAATCCTTCAGCAGATGCCCCAGTTTAGCCGGTTCACACTGGAGAAAATGGCTGACGCGCTGGCGGGAGCCATTCAGGCCAATCGCCACGCTGATATTTTCAAAGCCTTTGATTTTATTGAAGACCATGACCGGGCCATTCTTGCGGGTCGGACGCTGGCAGGTCCCGCCGGCGCCTACGTAACGATAGACGCCGGAGAGTTCGGCGTGCGGGTCGACTTCGGTATTGGTTTCAACATACTCGCCGGGAAGCGTTTTCAGCAGCTCCAGCGCGGAGCGTAAATCATGTACCGATGAGGGTGTTTTGTTATCATTATTTGTCATGGGATATTCCTTCGGAAAAGAAGCTTTGCTCCCGGCACAATATTTTCCCTGGCGCGGATAAACAAATACCGTTTACCGGATGGTCAGTAGATCAAAAAAGTTTATTTTAACAAGGTGTTAAATAATGATTAATTAATATGAGGAGCAACGCTGCGGCTTTTTATTTCTCCGGCTAAGTGTGATACTGGTGATAAATTACACTGCGGATAATGATGATGGATTTAAAGCGCTTACGCTATTTTTGTCGGGTGGTGGAACAAGGTTCGGTGAGCCAGGCGGCGAAGTCGCTGAACATGGCGCAGCCGCCGCTCAGCAAGCGAATTCAGGAGCTGGAAGAAGAGCTTCAGGTATCGCTTTTTGTTCGCCGGGGAAACCGCATTGAGCCTACGGAAGCCGGTTTTTTTCTCTATCGAAAAGCGTGTGAAATATTACGCCAGGTAGAGGATACGGCGCGGGAAACGACGGATATTGCGCACAAAAACAGAACTGAATTGAGAATCGGCTTAACTCATCTCTATCAGAATTATTTTAAAGCATTGCTGATGGAGGTATATCGACGTCATCCCGACACTTCCATAAATATTTCCGTTACTGACTCCAGCCATCTCGAAACGTTATTAACCGAGGGCGCAATTGATTTAGCCTTAATCCAGCGCCCCTACCGTAGCGAAGGCTTTGATTATGTCTCTTTTGACCCGATTAAGCTGGTCGCGGTGATCAATAAAAGCTGCCTGCCGGAGCCGCCGTCTAATCCGTATAGCTACACATCGCTGGCGGCGCTGCCGCTGGTATTACTTCATAGAGCAAAAGATTCAGGAACTTACGAGATGCTAATGGAGCTGTTTCGTAAGTCAGGGGTCAACGCGAAGGTGATTATGCACATTACGCAGCCGGGCGTAATTCTCGACTGGCTGGAGTCCGGACTGCAGGCTGCGACGCTGCTACCTTCTTCTGAAGTGGATGCTGATAAGCTTAACCAGTGCTACGTGGTCGATGTTTTCCCCTCGCCGCAAATATTCTACCCGGCGCTGGTAAAATTGCCGTCTATGCCTTATCTGCCCGCGTTGATGGATATTATTACGCATGGCTATCCGTTTAATACTTCTGTATGAAGGGTAGCGATTGGGGATTGCCTTAGGGACTGGTATGATAATCGCCTCTGGTTGAGAGGTGAATGTACGTGTTAAGCGCAGGACGCCTGATGAGAAAACGCTTTGTTATTGCAATAATGTTGCTGAGCAGCCTGATCGTCGCGGGGTGTTCCAGCTCATCCGATTCCGGGTCCACCTACACCGTGAAGCGCGGCGACACGCTGTACGCTATTTCACGTTCCACTGGCACCAGCGTCAGGGATCTCGCCCGTCTCAATAATATTTCACCTCCCTATACCATCGAGGTTGGGCAAAAGCTGAAGCTGAACAGTGGTTCAGGGGCCACGGCGAAGGCGGGGGCATCCGGCAAGAAATCCTCCGCGAAGCGCACCGCTGCCGTGACGCCATCTTCGGCGGTGCCGCAATCCTCCTGGCCGCCGGTCGGGCAACGCTGCTGGCGCTGGCCGACCAGCGGCAAAGTTATACTGCCGTACTCCACCAGCGATGGCGGCAATAAAGGTATCGATATTGCCGGTAAGCGCGGCCAGCCGGTGTATGCGGCAGGGGCGGGCAAAGTGGTGTACGTGGGTAACCAGCTGCGCGGCTACGGCAACCTGATTATGATTAAACATAATGAGGACTATATCAGCGCCTATGCACACAACGACAAGCTGATGGTGAATAACGGCCAGAGCGTGAAGATCGGCCAGCAGATTGCCACCATGGGCAGCTCGGATGCGGATTCCGTACGCCTGCACTTCCAGATTCGCTACCGGGCGACGGCGATCGACCCGCTGCGCTATTTGCCGCCGCAGGGCAGTAAGCCTAAGTGCTAAAAGGTTATTTTATCGACAGTTAGCCTGTTATGGGCTTGTCAGCGGGTGCGTAAGGTCTATAATGACCCTCGCACCTCCTCGCGGGCGTAGTTCAATGGTAGAACGAGAGCTTCCCAAGCTCTATACGAGGGTTCGATTCCCTTCGCCCGCTCCAGACTCAAGTCTCCTGAAGTCTATCAAACTCAATTTTCCCTTGATAAATCAGCAGTTATAGCATTCTATTAGTCTATTGAACTCAATTGTACTCCCCCAGGGTCAAGCTCAATGTGGGGGTATGGATGGGGGTATAATTGTACCCCCTGCTGAGAGGTACCCCAATGAAGCTGACTGCTCGTCAGGTTGAAACTGCTAAACCCAAAGAGAACCCCTGGAAACTGGCTGATAGCGTTGGTTTTTAAGGAAATCGCCGATGCTCAAAGAAAATTTCAACGAACTGCAAATCTTTCTTGTAGTAGCAAGGGAGCGAAGTTTCACCAAAGCGGCGGGTAAACTGGGCGTTTCTCAGTCTGCACTCAGCCACGCGATGAAGGCCCTGGAGGAAAGGCTGAATATACGCCTTCTGACCCGTACGACCCGAAGCGTTGCCCCTACAGAAGCCGGTGAGAGAATTATTGCCTGCCTTGAACCGCGTATTGCCGATCTTGAGCAGGAGCTGGAATCGCTGGTTCAACTGAACGGCACCGCCTCCGGCAATATTCGTTTATCTGCCGGGGAGCATGCCGCGCGAAGTCTGGTATGGCCGAAGTTAAAACCCTTCCTCAGGGAATATCCGGAAATCAATCTCGAACTGGAGGTGGATAACGGCTTTGTCGATATTGTTGAGGGGCGTTTTGATGCCGGGATCCGCCTGGGCGAAAGCGTGGATAAGGATATGATTGCGGTAAGAATTGGCCCGGACATGAGAATGGCAGTGGTGGGAGCGCCGTCTTATTTTGCTGCAAACACTGCACCTGAAACGCCGCACGAGCTACAAAATCACCGGTGTATCAATATGCGCCTGCCGACAGCCGGTGGTCTTTACCACTGGGAGTTTGAGAAGGATGGAAAACCGTTACGGGTCAGAGTAGAAGGGCAGGTCACGTTTAATCTGCAAGCGGAACGAATTGATGCGGCGTTATCCGGTTTTGGCATTGCCTGTATACCCGAAGACAGGGTGCAGGATTATATCAAGTCAGGAGAACTTATTCAGGTTCTGCAGGACTGGTGTCCGTCTTTCCCCGGATATTATCTTTACTATCCGAGCCGTAAGCAGCATCCGCCCGCTTTTGCGCTGATGATCGATGCACTTCGCTACGTGGAATAATGGGTCCGATATTTACTGCGGACCCGTCTAAGAATCAACTACCTGCATAGGATATTTGCAAGGGGAGCTTACAGATATTGACTCAGCAGTGCCTCAAGACTGTTCTGGTCCACGGCAAACAGGCGAATACCTTCGGCGAGCTTTTCCACTGCCATCGCATCCTGATTATGAGCCCAGTAGAACTCAGCCTCGGTCATCGCTGTGGGCTTCGCCTGGATTTCACCTTCATACGTCAGCGGCATTGGTACCGCCCCCTGAGTTTGCTGCAACTGCGCCAGCAACGCCGGGGAAACGGTCAGACGATCGCATCCGTTAAGCGCCAGCACCTGTTCCGGCGTACGGAAACTGGCCCCCATCACCACGGTGCGGTAGCCGTGCATTTTATAAAAGCGATAGATCTTCTGCACTGATTCGACACCCGGATCGTTCTCGACGGTGAAGGTGGTATCAGGGTTGTTTTTCTTGTACCAGTCGTAGATACGGCCCACAAACGGGGAAATCAGGAAAACATTGGCATCGGCACAGGCTCTGGCCTGGGCAAAGGAGAACAGTAGCGTGAGGTTACACTGGATACCCTCTTTTTCCAGCGTTTCTGCGGCACGGATCCCTTGCCAGGTGGCAGCAAGCTTAATCAAAACCCGATCTTTGCCAATACCTTTCTCTTCATACAGTGCAATAATTTCCCGCGCTTTAGCAATACTGGCCTGGGTATCAAACGAGAGGCGAGCATCCACTTCAGTTGAAATACGACCCGGAACGTTTTTCAGGATCAGCACCCCGATACTCACCGCCAGGTAATCGGCAATATCCGCAGGCTGTACCGGCTTTCCATTCTGGCGGGACTTCACTGCCGCGACGGCATCTTTCACCAGTTTCTGGTATTGCGGAAGCTGCGCCGCTTTATAAATAAGCGAAGGGTTGGTGGTCGCATCTTCAGGCTGGTAAGCCATAATGCTGTCAATATCCCCGCTGTCGGCAACAATTGTGGTTCGCTGCTTTAGTTGTTCAAGCTGATTCATGGCATAAACCTGTATTTCATAATTGGGCAGCAAATAGCAAGGAGGGGCCAGAGCCCGCTCCTTATTGCTAAGCTGGATAGGTGGTTATTTTGCCTGCGCGACGCGGGTGGTCAGGCCTGGCATATTGAAGCACTCTGCTTCGTTCTGGATCATATCTTTAATTTTATTAACCACATAACGCTCGGGTTCGACACCAAACGACTTCAGATTAGCAAACATGGTCTGCATCTCTTTGACTACCGCTGGTTTTTCGTAGTTGTAGTGGCCGCTGAGTTCGAGAATCTCTTTCAACAATTCCGGCTCGTTAAAGATCTGTTCCTCGGACTTATTTTTGTGCTCATCGGTCATCCATTTTTCCCATTTGTGGCTCAGCACGCACTCGCGGGTCAGGACGGTTTTTAAATCAGATGCTGACTTGATAAAGCCTTTCGCTGCCAGATCTTTCTCGACTTCCGCCAGCTTCAGATAAGCGCGGGTTTCAATGGTGCCGTAGGCTGGGGCGACGTTCATTGCCGTGATGCCCAGACCTGGATGTTTCAACAGGATCTCATCCGGAAGATAGTCACCATTATGCTCTTTCAGACCGACGCCGTGACGGGTGCTGATAGCCGAAAGCTCTGCGGACTGCTTATCATTAAAATGGCCAACGTTTTTGGTCAGGCGGGTCAGGGTTCCGGTCTGACCAACGATAAACAGCGGCTGCGGTAGCGATTCGGCAGCAAGACGCTTATTCAGCTCAATAATAAACCCTTCATAGGCGCTGACGTCGGTCAGGCCGCCATTGGTCTCTTCAGTTCCGACTTCATAGAAGAACTCCTTCAGGTTATTTGCCTTACGGTACTCTTCGCAGAAGCGGATCAGCTCAACGGTACGACTCAGCACCAGTTCGATATCAATGACTTTACCGACGACATACGGGTCTTTTGTCGGGTCGATATGCAACAGGTCGAAACCGGCGTCCATATCTACCTGATAAGAGCGGCGCGCTAGCGCCATCGCTTCGGCTTCCGGAATATGGTCTTTACGTTCTTTATCACGCTGCCATGGGCCACCATGGTCACGACAGAGGAAGTAATCACCGTCGAAGCCGACTTTTTCCGCCATCGCTTTCAGGTCGGCGGCAAAGCGAAATTGATCCCAGTTGTTAACGTAACCCGCGCCAAACTCATCTGCATCAACCTGGTTGCGGCTGGCAATAAACATCAGCGGCAGGTCTTTTTCTTTACCCAGCTCAAAACAGGCCTGAATTAATGCCGGAGACATGGGGCCAATTCCCAGCATTGTTGATTTTCCACCGTTAACAATATAATCGACGTACTGTTTCATTGTGTTTTTCATGATGACTCCTCAGACTTTATTCATATCAGAAGTGATTGTTTTTTTAGCCGACTCTTTTTTTACCGGCTCGCTTATGTTGGGGCGCAGAATATATAGGCAGATTGCGGTGACAATAACGCCGATAACCATATCGATGGCATACCATACAGGTGCTTTATTGACGCCTGCGATAGCAATTAACCCGCCGTGGGGAACCATAGATTCAACGCCGTGAACCATTGCCAGGCCAGCACCGACAGCGCTGCCGATAATTATTGATGGCAGAACGGTCTTCAGGTTTTTAACGGCGAAAGGAATGGCGCCCTCGGTAATGCCAATTAACCCCATAAAGGCAGCAGAGGTTCCCATTCGTCTTTCATCTTCAGCCCATTTACGTGGTGAAATAAAAGTAGAGAGAGCAATGCCCAGTGGCGGAATAGCGCAGGCAACACGGTAAGCGCCGTTAGGACCATAAATACCTTCAGCCATTAATGCGAGAGTAAATGCCGTTGCGGTTTTATTTACCGGGCCACCCATATCAAAGGCTGCCATGGCACCGACAATCAGACCAAGTACCAGTCCACTGCTTCCCTGCATATGGGAGAGCATGGAAACCAGCCATTTCATGGCAAAACCGATGGGTCCAATCAGTACATACAGATAGAGCATGCCGACGATGACGCTTGAGACGATAGGAATAATCATGATCGGCATAACCGGCATCAGCACCTTACCGACTTTCCAGCCTTTTACCCATTTAGCCACGTAGCCGCTGAGAATACCGAGCAGCATCGCCCCCAGAAAACCGGTTACCACGTGATCTGCGCCCAGCGGCGTGCTGGCCATAAAACCGGTGATTAAACCCGGAGTCAGCCCCGGTTTACCGGCGATAGAGTAGGAGATATAAGCCGCCAGCACCGGGATCATCATTCCGAGGCCCGCGCTGCCGATAGCGCCGAGGTTTAATAAGAATGGGTTGGTCACCACCATGCCTTTACCCGCGACCGGCTCACCCCCAATCAAGGAGAGTGCCAGGCAGATACCGCCGACCACCACCACCGGCATCATATATGACACCCCGGTACTGAATGCTTTAACTAAATCATCCTTGATGACTTTCATTTTTTCCGACATTTTCATCCTCCAGGACCCTTTATTTTTATGATGACTGCGATATTCAGGCACAATCATCCCCGGACGCGTTTGCGTCGTAATTTAAATAAAGAGTTCGCAGAAATTTAATTAACGTTATTATTCACCGGTACCGAATGTCGAAAGTAAATAAGGACCGGTGGGTTGTTTTATTGCACCAGTTTTTCAGCCCGGTCAATAATCGCTGCTGGATCGCGAACCACTTCTGCCGGGTTCAGCGAAATAACCAGTCCGGCGTCTTCTTTTTCTTCAAAACGCTCGACGCCTTCTATACCAATAGCAATCGCCAGAATAACCACGTCCGCTTCGGCAATCTCATCTTCGCTTAATTCATTTTCAATTCCCATGCCGCCCTGAGTTTCGACCTTGACGTCATAACCTCTTTTTTTGCACTCCTGCTCGATAGCTTCCTGTGCCATATAGGTGTGGGCGACACCGGTAATGCATGCTGCGACTCCGACAATCTTCATGAGTGACTCCTGATTTTTTATTTGGCTGTGGTTTTAAACATTGCTTAATAAATCCTGATTTCATACGGCCAAAGTATTGGCCATCAGGTTGTAGAGTACGTTGACGTTTTCGGCCTGTTTTATTTCATTGCGGAAATCCTCTTTCATTAGCTTTCGGGCAAGCGTGGAGAAATATTTCATATGCTCATTAGGGTCGGCGGATTTACTCACCGTCAGCATGAATACGGTTTCGACTTCCTGATCGCCCCACATAATGGGCGACGCAAGGGTTGCCATACTGATGGTGGAGTAGTGAATATGGTCTGACTTGGTGTGCGGAATGGCGAAGCCATAGCCCACGGCGGTGGAGAATGAGTCTTCGCGGGCCCAGATATCATCGGTTAATTGATCCCGATTATCGGTGCGATGGTGCAGCCACAGATTGTCGGTCATCTTTTTGATAACTTCGTTTTTATCGCTGGCCTGTAGTCCGCAGAGAATAAACTCTGGAGCGAGGATCGGCTTTTTGCTGACCGCTTTTACGTCCGGTGAACTCAGCGCGACTTTGACATCAGCGGAACGTTTTAACGCCACAATATCCTGTACCAGCCCCTGGCATTTGGCAAAACTCAGCTCCCGCAGCGCATGTTTTACACCCGGAATAGAGGTGCCACTCATGCTGAGTTCGTCAAAGCCCATGCCAACGAACAGCGGCAGAAAATCTTTGCTGGCACCCAGCTCTCCGCAGATACCTATCCACTTGCCCGCGCGGTGGACTTCGGCGGCGGCATACTGCATGGCGCGCAGGAATGCCGGAGCATAGTTATCGTATACCGCCTCAACCTGCGTATTTCCACGGTCGGCGGCAAAAAAGTACTGCGTCAGGTCGTTGCTGCCCACGCTGAAGAAATCTGCGTATTCCGCTATTTCACTAATCGCGAAGATAACGGAGGGGATCTCCAGCATCACGCCGAGCGAGATGCTGTCGTTGAATGCCAGCCCTTCATCACGCATCGTACTTTTGACCTCTTCGAGGACTTCACGGCACCAGATAACTTCATCAACGTTGGCGATCATCGGGATCATGATTTTGGCATCGCCAAAAGCCGAGGCGCTGAGGATAGCCTTGAGCTGCATGGCGAAAAGGTCGCGATAACGCGGATAAGTTCGCACCGCCCGGAAGCCGAGAAACGGGTTTTCTTCTTCGCCGATGCTCATATAGTCGACAGGCTTATCACCGCCAATGTCGAAGGTGCGGAAGATAACCGGCTTCCCTTGTGCAACCTGTATCACCTGGCTGTAGAGCTCAGCCAGTTCGTGGTAGTCCGGTGCGGATTCGCGGTCCATGAATGACATTTCGGTACGAAATAGTCCGATGCCTTCAGCGCCGTTACTGAAGGCTGCCTCGGCTTCCGCCAGGCTGGCAATATTGGCGGCTATCTCAACGCTATGATGATCGCTGGTGGTTGCTGCCTGATAGACGTTAGCCAGCATTTGCTGCTGCATACTCTGCTGAACGGCAATTTCATTCTGGTAATAGCGCAGAACTTTCTCATCCGGTGCGATAATTAAAATACCCGGATTGCCATCGATAATAATGTCCATGTCTGCATTCAGCTGTAGGGTCGAAAAATCAATATCTGTCAGAGTCGGGATACCGAGCGAACGTGCAAGGATAGCGGTGTGCGACGTTTTACCCGTGGCGGATAATACCATCCCGGCAAGAAACTCTTTATTGATCCCGAGAAACTGGCTTGGTGTCAGACTGTTGGCCAGAATAATCGATGGTTGCGTTAATTCAAGACTGTTCTGCGGTAATATACCCGGGCCATAGATCGCAGAAAGTAATTGTCCGGTAATATCGAGAACATCCAGGGTCCGCTCTTTAATGTATTTGCTTGATGAGCGAGTAAGAATTTCACAGAATTCCATTGCAGCTTTAATCACCGCATCCCAGGTATTGTCACCACCGGAAATCGCCGAGGAGATATGGCTTTGAAAGGTCGCATCGGTGATAATGGAAAAATGCGCCTGTAAAATATCGTGTTCAACGCCTTTTTTAATTTCCAGCGCAGCCTGCTTCTCTTGCTTAAGCGCCTCTAAACCCGCCAGAAAAATACGCTGCTGATGCTCCGTGGAATACTCACCGCCCGGGTTACGCGCCAGCATTTCGTCCAGAGACAGACTCTGAATACGAACGGGTTTGGCAATGGCAACACCGCCGCTGATGCGTGAACCCTGAATAAAACTGAGCTGAGTCTCCCGCAGCGAACGCGGGAGATAACCCGCAGGCACTGCGGCTTCATCTGCATGGCTAACCTCGAAGGAGGGCAGTTTTTTAAGCAGCGCACTCAGCTGCTGAGCCGCGTTTGCAGCATCTTTACCGCTGATGGTAATTTCACAGGCGTCGTTGAGTAAGGTATCGGTGGCTACAATCGAGAGAGCGCTTTTACCATTACCCTGAATGCCGCTGCGAATATTATTCCAGCACACCTCAGATTGAAAGGTATTACACAATCGTTCGATATGTCCCGCCGGTCTGGCGTGAATACCATCCTTCAGCTCACATTGATACGTAATTATCTGTGACATCATTGCTCCCGATAATCTTTTAGCCCTGGCTAATTAATTTTTTCTGCAGGTTTGAGTGCCTGCCTTTCATGTTTTATATCCTTCATCGTTCTCAGCTAGCTTTGAATAGAAAAAAAGTGACCTTTGCTTGAATAAAAAAGCCTGATTATTATTTTGTGATCGAGGTCATGAAATTATATAGAATTACTGTGATGTGTGTATTGCGAGATGATTTAAGTAATTGTGATGGCAGCCGTACTATTATTAACGGGTGAGCAGTGGTCACGTAATTGCTATTAAAGTGACTTTCTTTCTATTCAATGGTCATGGGTAATGGAGTACAAAATAATACACACTCTATTTATTTCGTTGTGGTAATTACGATGCATTTTCGTGGAATATTACTGGATTTAGACGGGACGCTGGTGAACTCGCTGGATTTCGTTGAGGCCTCCTGGCGTTTATGGGCCACTACAAAAGAGCTGGATCCGAGGGCGGTATGCCATTATCTCCACGGTAAACCCGCTTTGAGTACGCTGCGCCACTTTATGCCCGATGCCAGCGAACAGATCATCATCGACGAATTTCTCGCGCTGGAAGAGTTTGAAGCGAGCAATACTGACGGCATCACTGCGGTTAACGGGGCTGTTGATTTTCTCCGCCAGCTTGAGCAGTTGCAGGTCCCTTGGGCCATTGTGACTTCCGGGTCGCTGAAGGTTGCCTCAGCACGGATCCGACAAGCCGGTTTCCCCGTTCCGCCGGTGCTGGTGACCAGCGAAGATATTCATCATGGCAAGCCGCATCCGGAGCCGTTCCTGACGGGTGCAGCCCGACTCGGTCTTTCTCCCGCTAATTGCCTCGCTTTTGAAGACTCCACTGCCGGTCTGCTTTCTGCCACCCAGGCAGGGTGCGTGGTGGTTGAAGTCCTGACCCGCCAGTCTGTAGTTCACGATATCGATACCTGGAAAACCATTGATAACTACCTCGACCTGCGCGTAACGCGCAAGGGCGAGGCAGATTTTTTACTTAAGATTCAGAGGGAGTTTTAAATGTCATCACGAAAAACCCTGGCCAATGCCATCCGTATGCTGAGTGTCGATGCCGTTCAGCGGGCAAATTCCGGTCATCCGGGCGCACCGATGGGAATGGCGGATATTGCCGAAGTCCTGTGGCGGGATTTTCTCAACCATAACCCGAATAACCCCGCGTGGGCCAACCGCGACCGTTTTGTACTCTCCAACGGTCACGGCTCAATGCTGCTCTACAGCCTGCTGCACCTTACCGGCTACGATTTGCCGATTGATGAGCTGAAAAACTTCCGTCAGCTGCATTCGAAAACGCCGGGGCACCCGGAAGTGGGTTACACCGCGGGCATCGAAACCACCACCGGGCCGCTGGGGCAGGGGATAGCCAATGCGGTCGGCATGGCTATCGCCGAGAAAACTCTCGCGGCGCAATTTAACCGCCCGGGCCACGACATTGTCGATCACTTCACATATACCTTTATGGGCGACGGTTGCATGATGGAGGGAATTTCTCATGAAGTTTGCTCCCTGGCCGGGACGCTGAAGCTCGGTAAGCTGGTGGCGTTCTACGACGATAACGGCATCTCTATCGATGGTCACGTCGAGGGATGGTTCACCGACGACACCGCCAAACGCTTTGAGGCTTACGGCTGGCATGTGGTACGCGGAGTCGATGGGCATGATCCTGAATCCATCCGTGCCGCGATTGATGTTGCAAAGTCGATTACCACCATGCCGACGTTAATTATCTGCAAAACGGTGATTGGTTTTGGCTCTCCGCATAAAGCGGGTACTCATGATGTCCACGGCGCGCCGCTGGGCGAGGCTGAAGTGGCGGCAACGCGTGAAGCGCTGGATTGGCCGTATCCACCGTTTGTTATCCCCACTGAGATAGCTTCGCAGTGGGACGCCCGCAAATCAGGGCAGGCTAAGGAGGCTGCGTGGAACCAGCAGTTTGCCACATACGCGAAAGCGTTCCCCGAGCTGGCAGATGAATTTACCCGTCGGGTGAATGGGCAACTGCCTGCAGATTTTGCCAGCAAGGCGCAGGCGTTTATTGAAAAATTGCAGGCCAAACCGGCGAAAATCGCCAGCCGTAAAGCGTCGCAGAATGCGATTGAAGCCTTTGGTCCGCTGTTGCCGGAATTCCTCGGCGGATCTGCGGATCTGGCTCCATCGAACCTGACCTTGTGGTCCGGCTCTAAAGCGATTAACGAAGACAGCGCCGGGAACTACATTCACTACGGCGTGCGTGAGTTCGGTATGACCGCTATCGCCAACGGTATTGCGCTGCACGGTGGCTTCCTGCCGTACACCTCGACGTTCCTGATGTTTGTCGAATACGCACGCAACGCGGTGCGCATGGCGGCGCTGATGAAGCAGCGTCAGGTGATGGTTTATACCCATGACTCCATTGGCCTGGGCGAAGATGGCCCGACCCATCAGCCGGTCGAGCAGATTGCCTCACTACGCATGACGCCGAACCTCAGCACCTGGCGTCCCTGCGATCAGGTTGAATCGGCGGTGGCGTGGAAATATGGTGTTGAGCGACAGGACGGTCCGACTGCGCTCATTTTTTCCCGGCAAAACCTGACCCAGCAGGAACGGACCTGGCAGCAGGTGCAGGATATCGCGCGCGGCGGCTATGTTCTGAAGAATTGCGAGGGGCAACCGCAGCTGATCCTTATCTCGACCGGCTCGGAGGTGGAGCTGGCGGTAGCCGCATGGCAGCAACTGACGGCTGAAGGTGTGAAGGCACGGGTGGTCTCCATGCCGTCCACCGATGTCTTCGACAAGCAGGATGCGGCGTATCGTGAAGCGGTGTTGCCGCAGGCGGTTTCTGCGCGTATTGCCGTGGAAGCGGGGATCGCGGATTACTGGTTTAAATATGTCGGGCTGAATGGCGCGATTATCGGTATGCAGACCTACGGCGAGTCCGCCCCGGCGGAACAGCTTTATCAGGAGTTTGGCATTACCGTTGAGGTGGTGTTGCAGCAGGCAAAAGCGCTTCTGGCTTAACCTTTAACGGCCCCTTACATGCTAAGGGGCCGCTTTTCATTAAAGGGAGAGATAACATGTATCCCGTTGACCTTCATATGCATACCCTGGCCAGCACCCACGCCTATAGCACGGTTCATGACTATATCGCCGCCGCGGTGCGTAAACATATTCGCCTGATCGCCATTACCGACCATGGCCCGGAAATGGTTGATGCGCCGCATCCGTTTCACTTTAATAATTTGCGTGTGCTGCCGCGCGTTGTCGATGGTGTGGGGATCCTGCGCGGTATTGAGGCCAATATCAAACCTGGTGGTGAGACCGACTGTAGCGACAAAATGCGTGCGTCGCTGGATTTAGTGATTGCTGGATTCCATAAGCAGGTGTTTGCGCCAGCGGACATTACCACCAATACCGATGCGCTGATTGCAGTAATAGCGAGCGGTAAGGTGCATATTATCAGCCACCCCGGTAACCCGGAGTATCCGATTGATATCCCGGCGGTGGTGGCCGTGGCTAAGGAGTGTCATGTGGCGTTGGAGGTCAATAACGCCTCTTTCGTCCATTCACGTAAGGGCAGTGAGGGGAACTGTCGCAAAATTGTAGCAGCCGTGCGCGACAGCGGCGGACTTCTCTCATTGGGTAGCGATTCACACAGCGCGTTTTCTCTGGGGGACTTTAGCGCCTGTCAGCATCTGCTGGTGGAGGCTGATTTTCCAGCATCAAGAGTGCTGAATACCTCTGTGCGACGAGTGCTGACGTTTCTGGAACAGCACGGCGGGGGGCGGATAGCCGAGCTTTATGCGCTTCCTGGCTAAAAATCTTGTGGGTTAAACCCTCTCCCAATAATGGGAGAGGAAGTTCGGCGTGTCTGTGCGGTTTTGAGACTGGACTGTTAGAGCCAGGGAAAACCACCTACAGGTCAATAACGTTGCCTCGCGGCAGATTTAAAGACTTACGAATGGCGGCGATAACCTCAGTTGGTTTGAGTAACAGCGAATTAATACAAACATTCAGAATACGGCAACCCTCAAAGCGTGAAGGATTATCGATAGTAATATCGGATGCGATGATGGTGAGCTCAGACTCGAAAATATCTTTATCGGTAATTGGATTCTTAAGCCCCAGTACGCCCTGAGTCTCAATTTTGATCGCAAAGTGATACTGCTTCGCCAGTTTTTCCAGCTGCTCTGCGGCCATGTACGTATGCGCCACGCCGGTCGCGCACGCGGTCACCGCCACAATATGCAGATGACGTTCGCTGGAGAAAGGCTGAATCTCATCTCTTGTTGCACGAGTGGTCATGATCTTGCTCCTTTATTTTTGCGGCGGTATTCAAGCGGCGTACAGTCGTTGATATCGCGAAACACCTTGCAGAAATAGTTAGTATCTGTGAAACCGCACTTTTCTGAAACTTCGTTTATTTTCAGATTGGTATTGGTCAGCAGCGTTTTTGAACGTGAAATGCGGGCTAACTTGAGATATTCGTTAAATTTCACGTCTGACTCCTTCGAAAACAGACGCGACAGATAGCCTGGGGAAATATTAAACGTTTCGGCGACGCTTTCCCGGCTAATGTCCGTGTGGTAGTGACTATCGATATGGCTCTTAATTTCGTCCAGCAGTGAGAAGGGAGCCCGCTGGTTATTCAGGCCATCGGTAATTTGATATAGCAGGTCGTTAAGCAGCGCATAGACCAAGTGGGCAAAGGTCTCGCTGGTGGTATCTTGCGACCACGCCAGCGATTCAGCCAGGTCGAGAAGCCGATCGCGAACCGTACTGCTGGAGTTTTGCAGATTGTACTTCTCTACCTCTTTAAACTGCGTGCCATCCCAGTTGCTGATGCTGAAACCGACGTCCTGCTTCCAGAAGACTATCGACATGCAAATAACCGGGCTTTCCCACAGCGGCGAGTTCCAGCTATTGGCGGGGATATAGGTGATGGTGCCGACCGGACGTTCATATTTCACGATGCGGTCCACGCCTTTCGGCAGCAGCATGCGAAGTGTGCCCTTTACCGTCAACTCAATGCGCGGAACGTGCAGATGGTAGGCCATCGCCGGAGCCTGCGTATTGCCGTTAGCTACCATGACGCCTTTGTCTATCGAGCCCTGAGCGCTGAATTCACTGAGAATAGATTGAATAAATGTAGCCATATTATGCCCGAGGTTTGATAACTGTCTTCAGGACTTTCACCGCAAAGGCGGTGGTGATGCTCCCGGCGACCACCGAAACGATGTAGCCAAAATGGTTGCTGACTACCGGTAATACGATAAGTCCGCCCCACGGGGCGGCGTTGGTTGCGCCAAACCATAGTGTGAGGATCGCCGCAACCGCACTGCCAAGCATAATTGCCGGGATCACCCGTACCGGATCCGCCGCCGCAAACGGAATTGCCCCTTCTGTTATCCCCATAAAGCCCATAATTATCGCTGGCTTACCGGCTTCTCGCTCCACATCATTAAAGATGTCTTTAAACAGAAAGGTTGCCAGCGCCAGCCCCAGAGGCGGAGTACAGTCGGCGGCAGCGACTGCCGCCATCAGCTGCGGGTTCGTTGAGATCAGTGCAACAGCAAAGAAAAAAGCGGTTTTATTCATTGGGCCGCCCATGTCAACGGCGATCATGCAGCCCAGGATGGTACCGAGGATAATAAACGACGCGCCCTGCATATTGCCAAGCCAGACGCTAAGCCACTTCATCAGCCCGGCAATCGGGTCGCCAATGATGTAATACACCGCCATGCCGGTGAGGAAGGTCCCGATCAGCGGAATAATAAATATCGGTAATACCATGCGCAGGAAGTGGGGGATTTTAAGCCGGGCGATCAGGTTCAACAGAACATAGACGACCAGCCCGGCAATAATCCCGGAGAGCATGCCGCCTAAAAATCCGGCGCCCATCTGATAAGCCATCAGGCCGCCGATGGCACCCGGCGCGATGCCCGGTTTATCGACCATCGAATACGCGATAAATCCTGACAGGATGGGGATAAACAGGGTTAAGCCAGCCATACCAATTTGCGACATGGCCTTCAGGAAACCATGGTCCGGTACGGCGGCTTCCCCGTTAAACATCACCGCGAGCGCCAACAGAACACCACCAGCGACGACAAACGGGATCATGTAGGAGACACCGGTCATAAAATGTCGTTTAGTATTTTTTAATAGTTTTAACATGTCAGCCTCGTAACGTTTGCTGCTCAGAAGACCAGAGTTCTGGATATCAGCGTGTAAAGCGCTTCCGGGCTTTTTGCCGCTTTAATCTGGCTGACAAATTCATCATTCATGAGCATGCGCGCCAGGCTGGAGAAGTACTTCATATGCTCGTTATCCTGCGCGGATTTGCTAATCGTCAGCATGAACAGGGTATCCACCATGACGCCGCCCCAGGCGATAGGTTGCCTGAGCGTGGCAATACTGACGGAGGAATCCCTGACAGCGTCCGTTTGGGCATGGGGGATAGCAAAGCCCGAGCCAACGACGGTAGGAAAAGGCACTTCGCGAGCCCAGATATCACTGCAGAGCCTGTCACGTGTATTGGTGCGCTGCTGAAGCCACAGGTTATCAACCATCATTTTGATAGCCTCGTTTTTATCAGCGGCGTCAATTCCCCATAAAACCATCTCCGGCGACAGTAGCGGCTTTTGCGCCGCACTAACGCTCGAGTTTTGTAATGCGGCTTTGAACTGTTGTGCGTTGTGATTTTGCAAAAGATTCTGCGTCAGCGACCGGCAATCTCCGGCACTGAGTTGGCCCAGGGCGTGCTTAATCCCCGGAATCGCGGTGCAGTTCATACTCAATTCATCAAAGCCAATGCCGATAAGCAGTGGGAGAATGGTTTCGTCAGCAGCGAGTTCACCGCACAACCCGACAGGCTTACCGGCGCGATGAGCCTCTTTCACTGCGAATTGCAGGGCGCGTAAAAACGGTGGCGTGCAACTGTCATAAAGCGTTTTTACCTGTGCATTACCTCGGTCTGCGGCGAAAAAGTATTGCGTCAGGTCATTACTGCCCACGCTGAAGAAATCCGCATGTTCTGCCATCTCTGCCATAGAAAAGAGTACCGAAGGTACTTCCAGCATGATTCCGAGCGCTGTCTGTTCATCAAATGCCAGACCCTCGTGGCGCATCTCCTGTTTAACCGATTCCAGTACCTCACGACACCAGATAAGTTCTTCCACCCGAGAAATCATCGGCAGCATAATTTTGGCTTTACCTGATGTTGAGGCGCTCAGAATAGCCTTCAGTTGGGTGGAAAAAAGGTCGCGATATTGCGGATAAGTACGCACTGCCCGGAAACCAAGAAACGGGTTTTCTTCATTGTCGACGCTTAGGTATCCAACCGGTTTATCACCGCCGATATCGAAGGTGCGAAAGATAACGGGCTTCCCCCCTGCCAGAGTAACAACCTGTTTATACAGGTTTGTCAGTTCAGCGCAGGAGGGCGGGTAATCGCGGCCCATATATGTTATCTCGGTGCGAAACAGGCCGATGCTTTCCGCGCCGTTTTCAAAGGCCGCCTGCGCTTCGGCCAGGCTTGCAATATTAGCGGCTACCTCTACGCGATGCCCATCGCGGGTTCTTGCGGGCGCTAAAGCATTTTCCCGCAGCCGCTGCTGCATATCCTGCTGGACGGCAATTTCATGACGGTAGTAGCGCAGAACTTTCTCATCCGGATGGGTAATCAGGATCCCCGGCTCACCATCAATGATTATCAGCTGATCGACATCGAAATCCAGCGATGAAAAATCGATATCCGCCAGGGTTGGGATACCTGACGAACGAGCCAGTATGGCTGTATGGGAGGTTTTCCCCGTAGAGGAGAGCACCAGACCTGCAAGGTGTTTGCGGTTTAGCGCCAGAAACTGGTTGGGGGTCAGATGACTGGCGAAAACAATTGTCGGTTCATTTAGCAAAGGTGGGTGGTAAGCCAGAGCCTGTTCGCCATAGATCGCACTGATGAGCTGCGTCGCAATATCAAGAATATCCAGGGCGCGCTCCTGCAGATACTGGCTAGGCGAGCGCTCAAGCTGATGGCAAAAGTCAAGGGACGCCTGCGCGATGGCCGACCAGGCATTCATGTTGTTATTCAGATAACCGATCGCACTATCCTGAAATGCGATGTCGGTTATCAGAGATAGATGTGCCGCAATAAGATCGTGTTCAATACCCTGGTTTTTTGCGAGGGCGGCTTCTTGCTCTACGCGTAATGAATCTAACCCGGCAAGAAAGCGGGCTTTTTCACTTTCAATATTGCCGATATACCCTGGATTGCGGGCGATAATATCGGTGAAAGTCAGGCTCTGCATTATCTGTGGTCTGGCGATGGCTGCGCCTTTATTTATGCGAGTTCCCTGAATCACCTGTGGGTTCAACTCGCGCAGGCAGCGGGGCAGATACCCCTGCGTGGTTATTGGTTCCGGTTCAAGGCTAAAAGTCGGGAGATCGGAAAGCAGCGTGCGCAATTGGACTGCGGCCTGCGTTTCATCCTCTCCGCAAAGGGTGATGCGGCATGTATCGTTTACCAGCGTGTCACTGGCAATCAGCGAGAGGGCGCTTTTCGCATTTGCCAGTAGTCCCGTACGGGTGTTTTCCCAGTCGATATCTGCCCGGAACAGATTACATAGCCGCGCGATGTATCCGGCAGGCCGGGCATGAACACCTTCGTGAAGCTCACATACATAGGTTATAACCACCGCCATCTCGACTCCTGAATGCCTTCGCGCGTCAATGTGTTGCCGATCTCGCTATCTTTCCCTGTTCGCAACGGTGATGACATAGTAAAAAAGTGACCTTTTCTTAAAAATAGTAACCTGATTGTGATTTTGTGACTTTTGTCATATTTATGAATGATTAATTCTCAATTACTTGTTTGATTTAGTTTGTTTTTTTTTTCTGGCTTTTGAACCGTTTTTGCAATATGGATCACAAATTTAAAGCTAATACAAACAGGTTCATGAAATGGTGCGGGGGTAGGCAGGATAATCTGTTTCCGGCATGTCTATTCACGACTTCTCCGGCGGCATCTATCACTATGGCGTTAGCAGATATGTATCTGATTCAAAAATATCTGAGTTATCTGCCTGATTAATCAAACGAAATAAGGGTCCGCAATAGAGCACGGACCCGTCCGGGTATTAACGGCCCACGCGAGCCTGATGCTCAGGAGAGTAACGCTCGCCGACGATTTTAATCGTTTCAAGCGCCTGGGTTATCTGCAGTGAGTCATCCTGTGAAAGAATGATGTCGGCAGCCCCCAGATTTTCCTCCAGCCGGTGCATTTTGGTTGTACCAGGGATAGGAACAATCCACGGCTTTTGTGCCAGCAGCCATGCCAGAGCGATTTGTGCAGACGTCACACCTTTCTCTGCCGCCAGTTCACCCAGCAATGAGACCAGCTTTTCATTGGCTTCAATCGCCTGCTCGGCGAAACGCGGCACAGTGCTACGGTAATCATCCATGCCAAAAGTTGTTCCTGGCTTAATAGATCCCGTCAGGAAGCCTTTGCCTAATGGGCTGAAGGGAACGAAACCAATGCCCAGTTCCTCCAGTAACGGCAGGATCTCCCGCTCCGGTTCGCGCCACCACATTGAGTATTCGCTTTGCAGGGCAGTGACCGGTTGTACGGCATGCGCACGACGAATGGTTAGCGCGCCAGCCTCGGACAGACCGAAATGTTTAACTTTGCCTTCAGCGATCAGATCTTTTACGGTACCCGCAACATCTTCGATGGGTACATCCGGATCGACACGGTGTTGATATAGCAGGTCAATGACATCAGTCTTAAGACGGCGTAATGATCCTTCCACCGCTTCACGGATATGCTCTGGACGGCTGTTTAAAATCTGCTGCTTGTTGTCGTCGCCAAAAGTAAAACCAAACTTAGTGGCGATGACCACGCGGTCACGAAATGGTTTTAAGGCTTCGCCAACAACCTCTTCATTAAGGAAGGGGCCATACACTTCAGCGGTATCGAAGAAGGTGACGCCACGTTCAACCGCTGCGCGAATGAGCTCGATAGCCTGATGAGTATCGGTCGCCGGGCCGTAGCCGTGGCTTAATCCCATGCAACCGAGCCCAAGCGCGGAGACTTCGAGTCGGGATTGACCCAGATAACGTTTTTGCATTGAATGAATACCTCTTTTATCGCGACTTAAACGTCCAGTTTGCGGCTGGCCAACCATTCAACTCTGGCAGGATCGCGGTGGGAGAAGAAAGCGCTGGTGGCGGTATCGATAGCGGTAATCTGCAGCATATCTTCAGCGCTGAGTTCAAAATCGAGAATGTTGATGTTCTCTGCCATACGTTCTTTGCGCACCGACTTCGCCAGTGAAACGATGCCTCGCTGGAAAATCCAACGCAGCACAACCTGGCCCACGCTTTTACCGTATTTCTGGCCAATCGCCGTTAACATGGGATGCTCAAACAGACCATTTTTTCCTTCTGCAAACGGAGCCCAGGCTTCCGGCTGAATGCCACGGCTTTGCATCCATGGCACGGCATGCAGCTGCTGGTTGAAGGGGTTAACTTCAACCTGGTTTACCGCCGGGGAAACGTTGTTGAAGGCGATAAGGTCGGCCAGTCGGTCAGGATGGAAGTTGCTGACGCCAATGGCGCGAATTTTGCCTGCCTGCTGCAGTTCCTCCATAGCACGCCATGCCCCATGGACATCGCCATAAGGCTGGTGAATCAGATACAGGTCGACGTAATCAAGTTGCAGCCGATTCAGAGAGCGTTCGAACTGGGCTTTAGCGCCTTCGTAATTCGTATCCTGCAGCCACAGTTTGGTCGTCACAAAGAGCTCGTTACGGGCGATACCGCTCTGTTTCAGCGCGTTCCCGACCTGGGTTTCATTCTGGTAAGACGCGGCGGTATCGATCAGGCGGTATCCCGTATCGATGGCATCAATAACGGCTCTTTCGCATTCAGCAGCATCCGTCATCTGGAAGACACCAAAGCCCAGCAGGGGCATTTCAATACCATTGTTCAGTTTTACAGTTGGCATGACGTTATCCTTCAGCTGTTGTGTTGGAAAAGCATAACGTAAAGTGATTTATTCGATTAGATGGGGTAATTAGCTAGGGCTTATTAGATGTGTTCATTAATTTTGTGAAGGGCAGGCGCTCAGCTGCGTGCCATGCGCGGACGCTGCAGAATATTGCGCTTTCGGCTCGAAGCTGACTGAGGTAACGTAGCAGAAATATTTATCCGGACTCAACCAAAATGCCTGCCATCGAAACGTTTATTACTTTCCTTTTCGCGCTGACGCTTCTGGAGATTTCTCCGGGGCCAGACATGATGCTGACTATCGCCAGAGGAGTCGGGCAGGGAAGACGTATCGCGCTGCTTACGGTTGTGGGCAATGTATTTGTAGCAGGATTTGTGCAAGTTTCTTTTCTTGTTCTGGGGCTGGTAACCGTTGTACATGCCTGGCCGGTTGCGCTGGATCTGCTAAGGTGGGTTGGTGCGGCTTATCTGATGTGGCTGGGCATAAAAATGATTGCGACTTCAGGTACTGATACGCGGCTGCGAAAAACGGCAAAAATTTCTGACTGGAATGCCGTAAAGGAAGGCGCTCTGAACAGCCTGACTAATCCAAAATCTCTGCTGTTCATGTTTGCTTTTCTTCCTCAGTTTGTCGATCCCACCGCGGGTCCTGTCTGGCTGCAATTGCTTGTTCTGGGTAGTATCCAAAAGCTGGCAGGAATTGTTTCCCTGGGGTCAGTCGCGATGGCATCAGGAACATTTGGAAACTGGCTGGGTAAACACCCAGGCTTTATCAAATGGCAGGAGCGATTTACAGGAGTTGTCATGATAGGCCTCGGTATCCGCATGTTGTTTAGTGGGTCTGGCGTAGTATCGAAATCTGCCAGTTAAGTTTTACCGCAACGGTCAACCCAGTGAACTCACAGCACAACGCAGACATTCACGCTCATTAGCTTTGCGCCAACATGAGACAATTTTAATTTTGATGAAGCTGACGTTTATATTGAGCCTCTGTCCGATCCTGATTACCCGTCCTGTCGTTGTGATAATCCCCAAGGAACCAACCTATACCCTCCTTCTACAGTTGTTATAGAGTTCCTTCCTGACGCTCAGAAAGGGGGCTTACGCTCAGAAAGACGGAAAGAAAGTTATTGATGATGCAGGCCAAAGAGTGAATTAAGCATCACAAGGCGAATATCCCCCAGTTTAATTGACGACCAAAACAATGGCTGATTTATACGAAATGAACTCTCCCAACAGGAACTGGCATGAGCAAAAACTTGCAATAAAAACGCTTTGGGCAGCCATGTTACATTGTTTGCGCTGAGTCTTTTCCGTGATCCTATTCGTACTTTGGCGGGGCGCTTTACATCACAAAATTCAAAATCCACTCCTGTACAGGTATCTGATGAGCGAGTAAAAGTGTACTCTTTTGAGTATTGCATCTGAGCGTGTCGCTCGAATGACTTATGATGCCTCTTGTTATATATGGATAACCGCTATGCCAAAAGAGAACAAAAATCCGAAGCTACGTAACTACGATCCTCGTTTTATCTACTCTCTTGTTGTTAAGCGTTACTTCTCTGAAATGAAGACAAAAATAGAAATTGCTGAGGAGCTCGGTCTGTCTCGCTTCAAAGTTGCACGCCTGATTGATGAAGCCATTGCGCAAGAGTATGTAAAATTTACTTTTCCTAAACAGCAGGCTCTGGACGAGGAAATAGCGCAAAATTTGTGTAAAAAATACGGATTGCAGGATGCCGTTGTGCTCTCTGTTTCTGAATCCTGGTCTTCGCAGGAACAATTAAACGTCAAACTGGGAGGGATAACGGCGACCTACTTGAGTGAAATTCTCAAAGAGGGAATGAAGTTTGGTCTCGCCTGGGGGCGCGTACTCTCAAGCACGGTGAGTCAACTGACGACATTACCTGTTCTGGATGTGGTTCAGCTTTCTGGCGTTCATCCAGGCATTGAATTTAGTCAGGGGCCCATTGATTTGATTCACAAAGTTGCTGCTATTTCCCACGGAAGAGCGCACCCAATGTATGTCCCTATGTGGGTGGATGACGAAAGTTTAGCCCAGAAACTCGCAGACGATCAGGCTGTTCAGGATACGCAAAAGTTTTACTCAAGTATGGATGTCGTTATTACGGGCATTGGGGCCTGGAAAACCGGTTCTTCCAGTCTGTGCGATATATTCCCTGAAGCATGGCGTGAGACTTTAATGAGCCAGGACATTACCGCTGATGTATGCGTAACCCTGGTAAATAGTAAAGGGGAAATACTCGATAGCCCGCTAAACCGCCTGGGGTTCGGCATTACGACAGAACAATTGCGGGCCACAAAGAAACTGATTGGGGTTGCTGGGGGGGACGAAAAATATGAAGGCATTGTTGCCTCTCTCAAATCAGGCCTTCTGAATGTGCTGATCACTGATTTTGATACGGCTATCAAACTGCTGGATTAATAGCCGCTAGCGCTTTACGCCACGCCGGTATTATTCAATATCGGCGTGGCGTTCCTTCATCGTCTGGCTTGTTTCATTAAGATTGGCCATTAATGACTGCACAATAGTGTCATAGGTCAGTAGGGAAGCCTGTTCGAACAGAGAACCCATCGGTTGGGCGCTGTGACCTGCCGGGATAGTGAGTATGTAATCTGCCAGAGTTGCCAAAGTTGAATCTGGTTCGGTAGTGATGAGAGCGATATACACGCCATTATTCTTTGCTATTTTCACCTGGTTGATCAGGCGTTGGGTCTCTCCGGAGCCTGAACCAACGATCATCAAGTCGTTTTTGCGAGAATGTGGAGAGCTAATTTCTCCTACCACGCTGACGGACAGACCAAGGTGCATCAGTCGGTTAGCAAAAGCATTTATCATTTGTCCTGAGCGACCAGCACCGGCAAGAAATACATGTCCGGCAGTGATAATAGAATCAACCAGTGTGTTAAATTCTTGCTCATCGATTTTATCCAAAAGCGAAGATAACTCGTTTAAAACGAGGGCGTACTTTTTCATGATGGTCATTCTTTTATTAAAAAAAAGGCAGATAGGGGATATCTGCCTTTTGTTTATCAGGATGCTACAAGCATCTCTTCAACATATTTCCCGACTTCGTGCGTTTTAAGGTTACGGCACGACTCGATGAACGAAATATCCTGGAAGAGCGTAAAGAGGCGGCGCAGCACAGACATATGCTGATCGCTGGTGGCGAATGCGAGATTAAACATAATGCCGCATTCCACGGTGAGGTCAGCATCTTCCATCTGACCAAACACGACTCCTTTATCAAAACGCACGATGCTTATGCTGTTGGTTTTTACCAGCGTATAGTCTGCATGCGGGATGGCAATGCCCTGACCGTTCGCCATCAATAAACCAGTTGGATAAGTCTTCTCACGCTCCAGGCAGGCCTGAATATATTCGGGAGTGATATAGCCTTTTTCCAACAGCTTCTGGCCGGCAAACTCAATTGCCGCATGCCAGTCAGCGATCGTACCCTCGACATCATTTACCAGAATCTCAAGTTTCATTATTCACCTACTTAAGCATTTCTTCTTTAACAGCATCAAAAATTTCATCTTCGCCCAGGCCCGTTAACAGGCCTGCACCCACAATCACACGAGTGGTGATCCCTGGGTTATCCAGCTTGGTTGAAGAAACAATCAGGTCATAGCTGTTAAACGTGTCCGTGGTGCAGGCCATTAAAGAGGATTTATCGACCTGCGCTTCGATATTCTGTTCTTTCAGGTAGTCCTGTAGGACAGAAACCATAATGGAAGAGGAGGCAATACCGTTCCCACATACAACTAAAATCTTTTTCATTTTCAATTACCTTATGAAGTTTTAAGCCGTTTTTTCTGCCTCAGTTTTTAACTGACGGCGCGCTTTCTGTTTGAGTAAATAGCCTACGGACAGTAGCAACACAGCGGCGAGAGCATAACCTGCGATGCCAACATGGCTGAGTCCAGCAAAGAGACCGGTGAACGGGTTAGCTGAAGGGTTTAGCGATGAGTACATTACGCTGGCATCAGGATTAGTACCGAATTTCTGGAACACTTCATTTGTTGCTGGAGCCATCCAGGATGCGATGTATAAGCCGCCGCCAAACAGGATGATGGAAGTCACCCAGGTACGAATAATGTTGCCATTAAAAACCGGCACCATGCACGCAATAAAGAATACGAACTGCGAGAGGTCCCCCAGCGGCATCACTCGGTTGCCGGGAAGGACAACGGCGAGGATAACAATGACCGGGATCAGCAGCAGTGCAGGCGCAATAACTGAAGGATGACCAACAATCAGCGCGGTATCCATCCCGACAGTGATCTCACGGTCCGGGAAACGTTTAACCAGCTTCTTACGTGCTACGTTGGACAGCGGAACCAGACCTTCCATCATGATGGAGGTCATGCGCGGCAGCAGGAGCATCACGGCGGCAAGGTACATACCCAGTTGCAGGCTGGCAATAATGGTGTGATACGGCGATTCCCAACCATAACCACAGAAGCCAAGAAGAATACCAATAATGAAACCAACCATGGTCGGATCGCCAAGGATACCAAATCGTTTCTGAATACTTTCCGCCGTAACGTTCAGATTACGGAACCCAGGGATGCGATCGTAAATCCAGTTAAACGGATAAGCGAACAGCAAATAGGTGTTTGCAACCGGGTGGGAGATGGCAACGCCTTTTGGCAGGTTGAAGAATTTTTCGTTGTTTTTGGCACCCAGGTCAGCCGCAATAAGTGCCCAGACATGGAACAATGCAGCAGTAAGAACACCGTAGAGGAAGCTGCCGGAGTAAGCGCCAACAATTGCCCCCATAGAGGCATTCTGATGAAGGTTAAACACGTCAACGTTTACGCAGTCCGTGAGACGCGCCACCAGCATGGCAATATTCACCGCGACGCACAGAGGGATAATAATTGCCCCCATACTAGAGCCAAAACCCATTACGGCTGTGGCTGCGCCGCCAACATCAATGGCGCTCAGCGAGGAGCCGGTGGCCTCAGCAAGCCCCGTCACCGCTGGCTGCATTTTTTCAAGCATCAGCTTGATGGTCATGGTTAATGCGATAAAACCAATGCCGACTTTAATGGCTGATGAAATACACTCCGACAGGGGACGCCCCAAAAGTTTCATCAGTATAAGGAAGATGACCGGTATAAAAATAAAGTTACCCAGGTCATTGATAAACTGTGTGATCAGTTCCATTTATTAGCCCTCAGATTTCTCATCATCTGGTCTGAAACCCATATTCCATCGAACATCTTCAGGTTTCGTCAGCAATGCGTTGTCACTGCGTTCTGCTTCCAGTAGATTCTTTTTGGAATTTTCCCTTGCAGTGGCAAAGTCGAACGCGTTGTCATACCAGGCATCAACGATCATTTTTGTGTATTCAAGATCATTAACTCTGCAGCCAAGTCCAATCACCTGCGCATTGTTACTGAGTCTTGCTCGCTTGGCCGAGTAAGGATTAGTGACGGCGACAGCACGAATCCCCCAATGCTTATTTATCTGGCAAGTAAAGCCAATACCGGTTCCGCAAATGTAGATACCGAGGCGGCATTCGTCCTGCTGAATAACACCTGCCATTTCATCCGCAAGACGAGCGAAGTTGTTGAAACCATCTTCTTTTCGTTTAACGGGATCGTACACGACCTCGGCATTTTTCTCTTCTTCGAGGTACTTTTTAATCTCCTCCTTACGATCAAATCCCACATCATCACATGCGATTGCAATTTTCGTTTTCATCTTATCCAACCTGTCATAAAGAACTTAAGCCAAGTATGGGGTTGGTAAATGTTGGTTGTCAACTGAGATCAATATCACAAAATTAGTATGCTGTTGATTTTAAAGGTATTAAAAACCAACAAAAACAAATAAAAACTAATGCATGCCAATTTTTTGATGATGGAAAGAGGAGAGAGTATTAGTAAACTGAAGTGGATAATCTGTATTATATGTATTTAATATATTGATTATTAATGAATTATTACTATTTGGCCTTTGTTCTTATAGTTGAGCGTTACCAGGGACGTACTCTTCTGACTTCTCTTTGGGTTTGTTTTAGTTTGCATCTTCTGTGCTATGATTCGCTTCATTGCAATATGAAGAATGTTGATAGGGGGAAGGATGTACCTGGTTGAAGAGAGGAGAAAATTGATCCTGGAAGAGATTATTTCGGCTGGTACCGTTTACGTTAGTGACCTTGCGAAAAAGTACGAGGTCACTTATGAAACTATCCGCAAAGATCTCACTCATCTGGAAAAAAAAGGACTGTTGGTTAAAAGCCATGGAGGGGCAACCTTAAAGCAGGGGGCTGTCGAACATCCTTTCCAGGTCAGGGAAAAAGAAAATAGTACCTTCAAACAAGCTATCGCCAGAAAAGCGCTGGACTTTATCCCCCCCAACAGCTCAATGATCATTGGCACTGGGAGTTCTAACTATGAACTGGCTAATCTGTTGTGCATGAAATCTGGCTTTAAAATTTTTACCGATTCTTTGCCGGTGGCCAGTGTGCTGATCGAATCTGATAACCAGGTCTTTTTGTTCGGCGGAGAACTGAGGAAGAAAAGCTCTTCTGTCTTTGGCGGGTGGGCTGTGTCAATGATTAATGATATTAACGTTGATCTCTGCTTTATCGGCACCGATGGCTTCAACAATATGACAGGTCCCTCCACGCCGTCCTCCTCGGATGCCTTTCTGGATCGAACGATCATTGCCCATTCCGAGAAGAAATATATCCTGGGCGATTACACTAAGTTCCAGCGAAGCAGCTTATTTAAGATCTGCGACTGGTCTGAGATTACCGCGCTGATCACTAATGATATTGCGGATAAAGACGGTATTGCCGAAGTTTCGAAATATACAACAGTGGTAACTTGTTGATTTTAAAATAAATAATTTCAATAACGGTACTTCTCATGTGCCGTTGTCCTGTAGAAACAATTGCAATCAGAACACTCCGCTCATAAGAGCGTTTGAAGTATTGCCATTGTAAAAGTCCCCAGAATAAGTCAATTTAATTCAATTTATTAAAAATCAATCAGTTAATCTTTCGTGGCGCATTAATTAATCGTCAGTTTTGCTCATATGAGTATTTTTCGTAATGCGCTTATGTGATTTTGTGTGATCAAGATATAACTTTTGCAAGCTTCCCATTTCAGCAAATCACTGATGTGCTATAACTGCTCATGTGATTACATAGATGCTCACATGAGCATTTAACGGAATGAGGAGAAGCCAGTGGGCACAATTTCTATCAATGTCGCGGATGGTGCGGCATACAAAAATTATGATGAAGTGCTGGAGCATATTCACCAGAAACATCTGGCTGATGGGATAGTAAGAGACACTTACCTCCAGGCGCTGCGTGAACGTGAAGCCGACTACCCAACCGGAATTTTACTTGATGGCTATGCTGTCGCTATCCCACATTGCGATAGCCAGCATGCCGTCAGCCCGGCGATTTACATCATCCGTTTGCCACAGGAAATTGAAGTTAATCAGGCAGATGGTGACGAGAAATTGTGGGTTCGCCTGGTTGTTAACCTGGTTGTTACTCAACCAGCAGATCAATTGCAGTTGTTGAAGGCGTTGTTTAACCATCTTCAGCTAGCTGATTTTTACCACCAGATGCTGGAACTTCCTGCTGAAGGAGCAAGAGCATTGTTTATTAACACGATAATTAAATAACAATTACCCGGAGATTTTACCATGATTACTATCCTCGTAGCCTGCGGAAGCGGTGTAGCAACCTCCACACTTGCCGCTGATGAAGTTAAATCGGTTTGTGCTGAATACGGCATTGCCAACGTAAAAATTAATAAATGTAGTATGTCCGAACTGGCCTCCGAAATGCAAAGTGCTGATGTGGTTCTGACAACGAATAATTATAAAGGTGATATTGGTAAGCCGCACATGAGCGTCGCAGGTTTTATTACCGGTATTAACGAAGCCGCGCTGCGTAAAAAATTAGGTGAACTGTTAAGCGAAATTTCCAAAGGCTAAAGTCTAAAAAAGACGGGGGATGGTTAAATGGAAATGTTAAAAAGCATCATGTTTACTATTACAAGCATGGGCGCTACAGCAATATTGCCGCTTGTTATTTTCCTTTTAGGTCTGGTTTTTCGAATGAAAGTTGGTGCTGCCATTAAATCTGGCATCACCGTAGGTATCGGTTTCATCGGCCTGGGACTGGTTGTTGGGCTGCTAAACACAGCCCTGCAGCCAGCAATTGCGTATTACTCAAAAATTGGCAGCGGGTTCACCGTGGCTGATATTGGATGGCCTGCCGTTGGCGCAGCTGCGTGGGTTGCACCGTTTGCGGCAATGGTTATCCCAATTGGTATCATTCTGAACCTGATCCTGGTTCGCCTGAAACTGACTAAAACGCTGAACGTTGACATCTGGAACTATATGCATTTCCTGGTTCCTGGTGCTCTTGCGTACTTCGTCTTTGACAGCTTTTTCCTCGGGTTGGGTGTTGCCGTGGCTCTGAGCGTAGCCGCACTGTTTATTGGCGATCTTATTGCGCCAAGATGGCAGAAATACTACGGCCTGGAGGGAACGACCTGTACCACAATGATCCACATCGGATGGACACTTCCATTTGCATGGGTGGTTAACAAAATTATCGATTTCATTCCGGGTTTAAACAAGCTGGATGTGGATTTAGAGAGCGTTCAGAAGCGACTGGGTGTATTCGGTGAACCCGCCATCATCGGCGTGATCGTCGGTTGTCTCCTGGGATTGTTAACCAAACAACCCATTACAACCATCGTGCCAATGGCGATGGGCGTGGCAGGCGTCATGGTGCTGTTGCCAAAAGTGGTTGGGGTCCTTATGGAAGGGCTTAACCCGATAGGTAAGAGTGCTAAAGAAATCATGCAAAAGCAGATGGGTAAAGATGCTGAACTGAATATCGGAATGGACTGCGCCCTGGCGCTTGGCGATCCAGCAACGGTGACTGTCACCGTTATTACTATCCCTCTGACGATGCTTTGCGCGCTGGTTTTACCGGGTATTCAGATATTCCCAATCGGCGTGCTGATGTCAATCATCTACATGACGACCATGACGGTTATGGTCAGTAACGGCAACGTTATTCGATCGATTATCTCAACCTTACTGTTCTGTGTGGTGGTTATGTACCTGGGGGGATATGTCGCGCCCGGTGCAACTCAATTCCTCAACGGTGCTGGCGTCGGCCTGAATGGCCAGGGTACGGACTTCGTATTAACCGGCCCATGGGAACTTCTGACCTACTGGTTGAGCACAGTTACTCATTAATTTACGGAGTTGACTAAAATGGCACAAATTTTACCATCAGTATTTGGCGCAAACATATTACGTTTGCAGGAAGAGATTCAGTTTCTGGAAACAGAAAAAACAGAAATTCTGCATGTTGATTTAATGGATGGTACTTATGTAAGTAATATCGCATTCGGTCCGAACCAAATCGCGACAATGAAAAAAGCCAGCTCAATGACATTTGACGTGCATATGATGCTGGCAAATCCGGAAAGGCATATTGATGATGTTATTAAAACCGGTGCGGAAATGATCTCGGTTCATTATGAATCAACGCCGCACGTGCATTATATTATCCAGAAGATCAAGAAGGCCGGGCGCAAAGCTGGCGTAGTGCTTAATCCGGGGACGCCAGAAAACGTAATTGAGTATCTTCTGGATGATATTGATTACATTTTAATTATGACCATTAATCCAGGTCAGCCCGGCCAGACTTTTATTGAAAAAAGTCTGGAGAAAATCAGGAATACTAAAAAAATGGTTGCCGGTCGTAATATTCAGATCGAGGTCGATGGCGGCGTCAACGTTGAAATCGCGAAAAAGGTAAAGGATGCGGGTGCTGATTTAATTGTCGTTGGTGGTGCGCTATTTAACGGTTCTCCGAAAGAAAGCTATCAGGCATTAAGGGCAGCGATCCAATAACAGTTTGCTACCAAATAAACCCAGTAACCCTACAAGCTATTATCAGCATTAATTAAATTACCAATTACCTGAAAGGGGAGTTGTCCTCCCCTTTGTCATGAGATTTTGAGGAGTATAGTGAAATGAGTAATTTTGAAGGTAAAGTCGCGCTAGTAACCGGTGGGGCACATGGCATCGGTAAAGGTATTGCTAAGCAATTCGCAGACCGTGGAGCCCATACTGTTATTGTCGATTACAACGAAGAAAATGGTAAAAAGACGGCCGAAGAGTTAACTTTCGCTAATGTTAAATCCTTATTCGTTAAAACCGATGTATCCGATCCGAAAGCTCTGGAAAACGTTCGCGAGCAGGTTTTTAAAACCTTCGGTCGCATTGATATTCTGGTATTAAACGCAGGCGTGGCGTTTGCTAATAAGGTCAATAACATCACTTTTGAAGAGTGGAATAAAACAATCGCCATTAACCTTACCGGGCTGTTTAACACCGTCAAGGCGTTCTACGACGACTTCACCACTAATCATGGATCTATCGTTTATATTTCATCCGGCTCTGCGCTTTCCGGCACCGGCGGCGGCGTGAGTTACCCGGCCAGTAAAGCTGGCGGTGAGGGATTGATTCGCGGCCTGGCAAAAGAATTAGGGCCGAAGGGGGTCAACGTTAATGCTATCGCTCCACGTCTGATTGATACCGGTGAAATGATGCGTGTCAATTATCCTACCCAGGCCGATCTTGATGCTGTTCTGGAAAAAATTCCGGTACGCCGCCTTGGCACCATTGACGATGTGGCTAACCTGGCAATCTTTTTGGCTGATAAAGACAATTCGTACATCCAGGGGCAAACCATTCTGATGGATGGTGGTCGTACCATCGCTTAAAAGGGAGAGAATCACATGAGCGTTCAACAAAACACTTTAAATATCCTGAGCGAATTGCAGCAAAATGCGATGAAGATTGATGATGCCCAGGCTGCGCAATTCGTCGCACAGATTAAGAATGCTAAACATATCTTTCTGCAGGGGGCGGGTCGTAGCGGCATCGCCATCCGCGGTTTTGCAAACCGTCTTCTCCACCTCGGTTTTTCAGTAAGCGTTGTCGGCGAAATTTCTTCTCCTCATACGAAACCGGGCGATCTGGTCATTATTGGTTCCGGCAGCGGTGAGACCGGCAGTCTGGTGAGCCTGGCGCAGAAGGCCGTAGCCTGTGGCGTGGATGTGGCGCTTGTCACAATGAAAGCGGAGTCCACAATCGGCAAACTGGCCAAAAGCACGCTTGTGTTGCCTGGAACCGTGAAAGAAGACAACGAGCGTGAAGACGATGCTTTTTCACAGCCTATGGGATCGGCTTTTGAGCAGCTCTGCTTTATCGCCTATGACGCAATCGTGCTTGAGCTGATGGCCCAGCTCGGCGAAACCAGCGAAACGATGTTTAAGAGACACGCTGACCTTGAGTAATCGGCAGAAAACGTCCCTTGAAGGGACGTTTCCTTTTTAGCATTAATGTCGTTGGTTCTTTTGCGCATGAACAAAGATTCTTCTTTCGTCAATATTGGACATTTAGCCTGGTGCGCTTTGGTGGCTCTCGGCCTTCAGCGGCACGATCGGCTTGTTGTTACCGAGGCGCAGGAAAACATATTTCTGATCCGCTGGTTGGCCGATGCCAGAAAACAGAAGAGATTCCCCAGAAATTTAACTGGGCATATAGACTGGCTACTTGCTCAGGGGCGTCGACTTGGCGTTCGGGCGCGTCTGAATCAGAAACTGCATTATTTATGGCTTATGAGCAGCGACGATCTTCACAATATGCCGGATCTACTTCGATTGACCTATGCTATCGAAATGGCAAAAGCCGGCGGTTGGCAGTATGACCTTGTTGATGAGAAGAAGATGGCGGCTGGTATCAGCAAATTCCAGAATATGGATTCGTTTTGCCTGGAAAGAACAGCTGTCGAGGAAGGATTTGATGCTAACGGGAAGCAAATAGCCCCACTTTATGTCCGCGTTTTTGGTCAAGTTGAGAAACTGCTGTCACTTCTGGACTGCTTTGGACTTAAACTTGACGTAATCGAATCGTATTCAAATGAATTCTCTGTAACCAAATCTTCGATTTTTTTGCTACAGCCAGTGATGGCCTGACGGAGATACACAACACGGTATATTTAGTCAGGCTTTGTTGAAAAACAGATTGTGGGTAAGCATCCCCGTAAACGAGGATGTTGTCAGGCAATACGCCCACTTTCAGGCATTCCTGCCTTCGTCATTTTGTTCAGCGCACGTACTATGGCCAGAGCCTCTGCAACCTGACTTCAGCGCACCACCGAACAGTTGTTTTACTCTCTACATCACCGATTCCGCTATCGAATGGCGGTTAAAATCTGTTGCGTATTTTCAACGGGCATTGCTCCCGCTTAGCCGCTGATTTGCAACCGTATGGTTCCGGTCTGCATACTCCCCCGGCCAGTAACCCGCTCCCTTTCGGGAAGGTATAGGGTGCTGATTTTCTTTCGGCGCAGTTCATCACGATATAACCGCGTATAATCAGCGCCGTCCTCTGCGGCTGATCTGATTTTTCGGTGTGTCTGCCAGATTAAGCCCAGAGAAGGCTGCTGCGTCCGTGACGTTGTTCAATGACGTTCGGTGCAGATAATTTCATGTGTTTTTGCATCTACAGCAATGTGCAACTTTCGTCAGATGCGACGGTATTCTTTGCCGTGTTTTTTGACTTTACACTCACCTTCACCGGAGACCTTCCATCCTGTGGAATCAATCACGAGATGGGCTATTTCTGCCATCTACCTTATTGTCCCGTCAGGCCCGAGGGATGGGTAACCCGTACATAAAACAATATGAAGCGCAGAATCTGTAGTTTGGCAGGAGTGCAATTGTAAGAGAAAATCCCTTTTCTGCTATGGAGTTAGGCGTATTCTTCAGCCAGGCTGGATCAAGATGCGTTCTCCAATGCGAGAATCGCAGTTGAGATGCTCACGGGTCGATGAGCATCTCAACTGCGTTAGGGATATCTTGGGCAGGGCAGCCGGATGATGAGCCAGAATAGCGTATTTTAACGTGGGCAGCGGTATACGGTTCCGCTCAATGTCACATTGGTTTGCTGGCTTGAGCCTGTGCCATGATAGGCGCTTCCGGTTTGGCCAGCCCTTTGGGTTAACAGTACCACCACGTTCCCCCCCATTTTCCACGCTTTATTTTTTAGATCGTTACGGGCACCCGTCTCCAGATTGCTGTTTGACGTCCAGCCTCCCGTGAAAAAATTCCCCTGGCTACCGGTGACATCGCCTAAATAGGTGCACGAAGTGTCCGGTTCATTATGCGTTACCCGCACGCCTTCAGCACCGTGCTGGAGGGAATTAGCGCTGCAAGCTGTGAGCATAAGAGCGGAGAGAAAGACTAATTTTTTGTTCATGTAAAATCCTTAATCAAAATCGCTAAAAATAATCAAATAGGGTGCGAAGCCAGTCGGATGTTGAGGCGCATCGTGCTGGCAATAAAATGTTCTACCCGGAGGATTTAAGGGGTGTATAGCTTATAAGAATAATTTTATATAAATACTTAAAAGGGCTATAACGTCTCTTACCGTAGTGATGATATTCTTTTTTTTTGTCAGAGATGATGAATTCCTTGCCATAAACAGAGGCATCTTTATTTATTAAAAACGATAACCTACGCTCACGCCAAATGTGTTTGTATCAACGTAAAGTAATTTGGCTGTTTCCCATGACACATCCAGGGAAAGGTTAGTGAATGGATTAAAAATAAGACCTGCACCATAGGCAAAAGCATCTTCTGAGGAAGATTGATTGTCACGGTTTTTGACCTTCATACCAGCCATACCTACATTACCATATAAACTAACATAGTCATTAATCCGGTAGGTCGGTCCTACCATTAACGAACTATAGCTAGTGGTATTATCGCCATCTTTATGTAGTTTTCCTGCGTCCCAACGGTAATGTTGTACTTCATGACGAGTTGCCGTGAGAGAGGTCAATACACCCCAGTCAGAATTGAACTCATAGCGATATTTTAGATTGAGCCCGCGAAGATCCTTACTTGCAGATTTCTTTAACGCGCTAAGATGCGTTTGGGCATAGCCAAGGGAGAGGGTATGGTTTTCCATCGCCAACGCTAATGAGGGCGAAAATAATAGTGCTGCCATAATCCATGGTGAAAAAGCACGCTGCATGTAAAGCTCCTTGTTGGTGAAAAGAACAATGCTTATGTATAAGCAATAACCGTAGAAGGATGATTGCGGCAGCCATATAACCAGAAAAAGCGAGTAAAAGTTATGAAATTAGTCTTACATGTATTTTACCGACGTTTTCAGAAAAAGTAAGATTTTATAACTTTTTGATATTGCTGGTTTTATATCAATTCTTTCACGCCGGCGTTGGTTTATTGCGCGGTACATACGTTATATATCTGACGATTGATTGAGTACAAATAAGTGCTGTTACCGACCCTGGTGATGCGAATTTCATTGGCGGCATCGGGGTGCAATACGCGAAAATGTGCTAAAAAATCACCGGCGGTGTCGGTAGAAAAAACTTTTACCGAATCGACATCAAATGTATAAATGCCGGGGCCAGGCATTTGCAGGTTCTTCATATACACATCGCGATACAACACTTTTTTGATTTGCTCTTTAGTGGTGATGTCATACTGCAATGTAATGCGTTTGTTTTTGAAATCGAGGACGATATTGCCATTAGCGAGAAAATTGCCAGGCAGGACTGAAGTTACAGTTTTAGTGGTGCATAGAAATGAATCCGCATCTGACAGAGGATAGCGCTGCTGGCGTGCCTGTAAAATCAGCAGCACAAAAGATGCTGCCAGAATAAGTAGCGTAATGCCTCTTAATACCGTTCTTTGATAGTGATGCATTTGGGCTCCGAAACATTCAGTTGATTCAGACACTGAACAAAAATATTGGTGTCAGGAACGCGAATATAATAAATGAAATTGCCGTTTTGCTTATAGACTTGCTGACTCAGTTCGGAAAAAGCCCCCACCGCATCCTCGAGAGACCGATTATCTTCAGTGACACCATAAAAGGTATATCCGTTATAGGTTCCCAGCTCAGAAAAGTAGTCTGGATGGCGTTTGCTGTAGAGATAAATGACCATCAGCAGGAACAGCGTTGCGCAGATTAAAAATAGCCACTCTTTTCGGTTTGAAACTGCCTGCGAAGACTGCGTTGGCTCAGGCAACGATTCTGCAACTGGCGCAACGGTGTCGCTGGCTCTATTTTGCGTTACGGGTGTTGATTCATCTGGCAGTGGTTCGATAGTTACCGAGAGCGTCACACCAACCTTAGGGCGCGTTAATACCGCAGAACTGGGAAGGCCGATTTTTTCAAACGAACCGCGTAATTGATTGATTAATTTGTAATAGCTGGCACTGGAAACCACCACACCTTTTCGTCCCCACACCCAGGCGATTAAATCATCTTTTTTAAAGAGTCCCTGATGAAAAGCAAGGAGCAAATTGCATTCAGATTCAGAAATTTTTAAGCTTTCGCGATCGCGTGATAAGGTCATCCGCTCGCAATCAAGAATGACTTTCTTATCAATTAGGTACTTATTCTTACTCATAGGGCCTTCTGCTAAGAATGAGTCGTTCTGGTTTAACCATTATGTTACCTCAGCGCCTACCGATCTATTGAAAGGTTTTTACTTTTAATCCTTTCATTTTGCTCATTGCCCCGTGTATCAAGCCAGACCGTAAAATCAGCTGAATTCATCGGCTTTGCGTAAAGATAGCCCTGTATAAAACCTACGTTATGATCGAGGATATAGCGCAGCTGATGCTCTGAACTGACGCCTTCCGCAACGGTATTAAGCCCCAGCCTTTGACTAAGCATAATAATGGTATCCAGAATGGGCACGTCGCTGCCGCTGGTATCAATCGTATCGACAAAAGTACGATCGATTTTCAGATAATCAGCCGGAAGCTGCTGAAGGTAAGAAAGCGAGCAGTAGCCGGTACCAAAATCGTCAATCGCTATCAGTACGCCTTTCTCACGCAGCTGCATGAGCTTATCTGACACTAAAGCCGGTTGGACAATGAGGCTGCGTTCGGTGAGTTCCAGCATGAGGCGCAGTTTCCCTAAGCTTGCCAGTAGCGATTCAACATCGGCAATAAAACTCTCATGCATCAGATGTTCAGGTGAAATATTTACGCTGATATAAAAATCCCCGGCAACCTGCCACCGTTCGACATCCAGGGCGATGAGCTTAAATAAGTGACGCGAAAGCGGAACGATCATCCCTTCGTTTTCTGCCGCGGTGATGAAGATGTCGGGAGTAATAAAACTCCCATCCGGAAGGGGCCAGCGCATTAATGCCTCCACGCCGCCGCAATGAGCGCGGCTGACGTTAAATACAGGTTGATAATGCACTGTGAACTGCCCGTTTTTCATACCGCGGGTGATTTCTCGGGCCATGGATAGCCGTTTCTGGGCCCAATGTCGGTAAAGAAAAAGGGTCATAAATGAGAAGCAAAGCGAGAGAGGGATAAAGATAAGCAGAGATTTCATCCACAGAGCCATCAATGCCGCGAGAGGCGCGCCGACGGTAAGCGAAATCTTACCGTCGGCGGTGACGAAATGCTGGGTCATCACTATTCTGTCACGCTGCGCTGGTTGGCTGATAATCCTATCGCCCTCGCCAAACCGCAGGCTGAATACGGCGGCTCTTTCCTCTGCGAGGACATCCATCAGTTCCTGAATATAGCGAGAATCGACGATGACAAACGCTGATTTTTGTGCCGTCACCTGCTCCGTGTAAACCACCGCGGGTCTGCCTGGTCCTCCGGCCATCAAGTCAAATGAACGGACCCATCTGGCAGGTAACGGCGTCGGGAGCGTTTTACCCGGCGGCAAAGGAAAAGGGTGCGCCTGCTCCCTGGTAACAAAGGAACAGAGCAGGTTGCCGTTTTCCAGCAGACCGATATCGCGGATATAGGGGGTAAAGGCGCGGGTTCGGTTAAGCTCCGACAGCATTTCAGCGCAGGGTCTGTCCGCTATTTTTACGGTTTTTGCGGTGACCCGCCATGAGGCGGTTGATACATCGTTACTGAAACGTAATAAGGTATTCGCGCTCAGGGCGACGTCCTGTTTAAACTGTAGTACGCTGACCAGCAGCGCTAATATAATCATCACGACCAGCGGCACAAGCACTGAACAAATCACAAAAGATAGCTTTAGTTTCACTGGCTTTGTCTCTCATTCACGAAGGGATGCGCGGCTGTCTCGATGGTCGCAATACTCATTATGCTTTAGCGCTGCCGCTGGTGGTGCAGAAATTATAGATCTGCCGGTTCAGTGAAAAAAGATAGGCCCTCGGACCGATTTTATTTATCGTCAGCTCATTCTCGGTTGTCGGCTGCAGGAGACGCAGCCAGGAAAACATCTCACCCGTCGTATCAGAATTAAATTTGTGCACGGCTTTAACCCGAAAGGTGTAGGTTTTCATGCCGGTGCGGTTAAGCGGGGTGATTGCAACATCCTGAAAGAATAACCGCTGCTCTCGCCGTTGATCCTGCACGGAATAATGAATAGCAATGCGGTTCGACTTAAGATCCAGCACCAAAGTTCCGTTCAGTATGAGCTCTCTCGGCTTTATATAAATAGTTGATTTGGCAGTGCAAATAAGATTATGTATTTCGTCTGCGTCGCGCCTGGCTCCTTGATATACCAGCGTTGCCAGCATGATACATCCGCAGAGCAGACCGCACAGGATGACTAGTAGCGTTCTTTGATGGTAATGCATTTAGGTACCGCCGTTTCAACAGGGTTCAGACACTGCAAAAAAAGATTCATATTCGGTTCGCGGAGATAATAAAGATAATGTCCGTTCTGGCGAGATAGCGGCAGCGTCAGGGTGTGATACGCCGAAACCACCTCCTTAAATGTCACTTTATCGGTAGCCATCTTAAAGAAGATATAGTCATCCTCATTACCGAGCATCCTGAAGCTACTGTTGTGTTTATTTTGCGCTGGCGCATGCTGAAATAGCATCGCAACACCCGTTAACAACAACAGTGTAATGGTCAGGACGAGAGGGCGTATTTTGGCTGAAATCTTTTTAACGTCCGGCGTGAGAGCCCGTTGGCTATCTTTTTCGCACCCGGCATCCCTGACGTTTTCGCATCGTGGCGTAGGTTCTTTTTTGATGGGTTCTAACGCCAATGATAACGAGACGCCAATTCGTGGTCGCGTAACAATATCGGCCGCATTCAGGCCAACAAGAACAAAGTTATTCCGCATCTGGTTAATGAGCTTGTAATAACTCGATTCGGAAACACAACCCGCACGGTTCTTCCAGACAAAATTAATAATATCTTCCTTTTTATATATTCCGCGATAGAAGGCAAGGAGTAAATTTGTCTCCGATTCTGAAATTTTAATGATTTTATCACCGTTGGTTAATGTCATTTTAGCGCTATCAAATATCACCTTTTTAGCTATTAGTAACGATTTCTCATCCATGGTAAACCCGATCTTTAATACGTTTTGCTGTCGCTTGCTATATTAACATGGGGCAGGAGGATTTCATCCCTCTTTGCATCAGTAGTCTTCTGTGACGACATTCATACTGATGCTAAAAATGTTTTTTATTTAGTTTACTTCCTTTTAAATCATGTGGTTATTTGGTTTTTGTGAATTTTTCTTACCGGTATTTGAATTTATGAATTTCCGCATGCCAGGTAAGTAAGGAAAATTTAAGGGTTATTCAGCACGTCAGGAAGCTCTTTTCCGAAAATTATTTCTAAGATTGGCCTTAAACATGATAGCGCCGCGGGGCTATAACGCCAGTTGCTATACGCCCTGTTTCAGAGGGGCGCACAATAAAACTTGCCCGGCGACAAGCTATTTTGTTTGGCCTCAACCAAAGGACGTTTGCTTTATCTGCTTTATTAGCAGAGCGAGTAGCGTTAGTTGAAAACAAACAGCAATAAAGGAATAAACGACCATGTTCAAGAAAACGACACTGGCTTTGCTTACAGCCTCACTTTTTATTTCTACCAGTACATTTGCGATGTCCAATAATACCATTACCTTTCGTGGTGAAGTTTCCGATGAAACCTGTTCTGTAGCCATTAACGGTAATCAGGCAAAACCGGTAGTTATTCTGCCGACGGTGAGTGCCAAAGAACTGGCGAAAGGCGGCGATACCGCAGGTCAGGTGACATTTGATATTGGTCTCACCGGCTGTACGGGTAATGCCGATAAACCGACCAAAATCTCTACCGTTTTTGTCGGTAACCAGGTGACCAGCAACGGTAATCTTGGAAATACCGGGGACGCCGCCAACGTAGAAGTCCAGATTCTCGATACGGCAGAGAAAGTTATCAATCTGACCAACGGTTTCAAAGGTGAAGGCGATCTGCAGCTGAAGCCGGGAGAGACGGAAGCCAGCGCCACTTATACCGCGCAGTATTACGCCAACGGCGCGGCATCGGCTGGTACGGTCGAAGCCACTCTCCAGTACGCCGTTTCCTACCTGTAAAAACGCTTCCTGGTCCGGTGCTTGTCGTCGGACCCTTTTGATAGCAATGGAGTTGTTGCAATGAAAAAGGATGCTACCCGTTCAGGGCTGCGCTATCTGATGGCGCTGCTACTCCTGTTTCTTCCCGCTGCCGCGGTATGGGCCAGCGTCACCATTGTAGGCAGTCGGATTATCTACCCGTCGACCGTACCCTCTGTCGATGTACAGCTAAAAAATAACGATGACTTTCCCTATGTCGTACAAACCTGGTTTGACGATGGCGATATGCGTATTGGGCCAGAGAACGCGAGCGGCATTCCTTTTATCTCGACGCCGCCGGTATTTCGTATCCAGCCAAAAGCAGGCCAGGTGGTGCGCGTGGTGTATAGCCAGCGTAAAGCGCTGCCGCCCGATCGTGAATCTGTCTTCTGGTTCAATGCATTGCAGGTACCGCCGGCCAATATCGGCGGCCGTCAGCAGAATAAAGTGCTGGTGATGTTACGGACGCGGATCAAACTTTTTTACAGGCCGGAAGGGATTGGTTCACCGGGCAATCTGGCTAAAAAGCTGCACGTTACCGTAGTGCGTAATGCCCGAAAAGGTGCCGGTATTGTTATCAGCAACCCGCAGCCCTGGTATGCATCCCTCAGCAACCTGAGCGTGACGGCAAGCGGCGTATCACGTCAGCTTAATGTCGAAATGGTTCCACCTTTCTCCAGCCGTACTTTCTGGATACCTGGAAAATTCAGCGCCAACTCGCTTAACGGTACCGTCACCGTGACGTTGGTTAACGACCAGGGTGCAAGGATAAGCGAGCGTTATCATGTCGCCGAAGGTTAAGTTCTGTCGCAAAAACATCTTCGTTTTCTTAGCCGTAGCCTGCTCCGGTCAGGCTTTTGGCGAAGAATACTATTTTGATCCTTCTCTGCTGCAGGGGACGGCTTACGGGCAAGGTATGGCGAGCGTTAACGGACCCGGTACGCCCGCCGGAGAGTATCTGGTTGACGTTATGGTCAATGGCTCGCTGCTAAAATCCGGCGTAAAGATCCGCTTTACTCCAGCTAATGGCGAACAACGCACGGAGCCCTGCCTTCCGTTATCGCTGATGCAGGCCGCTCGGGTAAAATCGCTCCCGGACAAAGCGCCTCAAAATAGCTGTCGTCCGCTCAGGGAATGGGTATCCCAGGGCGAATGGCAATTTGATAGCGCGATGCTACAGCTCCGGCTTACGCTGCCGATGAGCGAGCTGATACACAAGCCGCGCGGCTATCTTCCGCCTTCGCAGTGGGACAGCGGCGCGCTGGCTCTGTTTTTACGCCATAACACCAACTGGACTCACACGGACAACACCCACCAGCACTTCCGCTACCAGTATTTGTGGAGCGGGATCAACGCTGGCAGCAACATTGGACTGTGGCAGCTCCGCCATCAGGGTAACCTGCGCTATGCCGACAGCAACCAGAGCGGTAGCGACTGGCATTACAATCGCGTACGCAGTTGGGTGCAGCGACCACTCGCCGCAATCGACAGCATCCTGACGTTTGGCGATAACTACACTGACTCCAGTTTATTCGGCAGCCTGTCGTTTAATGGTATGAAACTCGCCACGGATGAGCGCATGTGGCCGCAGGGCAAACGCGGCTATGCGCCAGAGGTACGCGGCGTGGCGGCAAGCAGCGCGCGGGTGGTCGTCAAACAGCTGGGCAAAGTTATCTATGAAACCCATGTTCCGCCCGGACCGTTCGCTATTGACGATCTTTACAACACCCGCTATCAGGGTGATTTGCAGGTTGAAGTGATTGAGGCTAACGGAAAAGTATCGCGCTTTACCGTGCCCTATTCTGCGGTTCCCGACTCGGTGCGACCAGGCAACTGGCACTACTCTTTTGCTGTTGGCAAGGTCCGCCAGTACTACCGCATCGACAACCGCTTCCTTGAGGGGACGCTGCAGCACGGGGTAAATAATAATCTCACTCTTAACCTCGGATCGCGGTTGGCGCATGATTACCAGGCCTGGCTGATCGGCGGCGTATGGGCGACCCGCCTTGGCGCATTCGGCATGAACGCCACCTGGTCTGGCGCGCGAGTGGAGCATAATGACCGTCAGCAGGGCTGGCGAGCGGAGCTGAGCTATAGCAAGACCTTTTCCACAGGCACTAATCTGGTGCTGGCGGCCTATCGCTACTCAACCGGTGGATTCCGCGATTTGGAGGATGTATTTGGCGTACGCCGACAGGCGCAAAACGGCATTGATTACTACTCCGACACGCTGCATCAACGTCAACGCCTTTCGGCGACCGTCAGCCAGCCCTTAGGCCATTCAGGTACGCTCAATCTCAGCGCCAGTACCGCCGATTACTACAATAATCAGTCGCGGATCACGCAGCTGCAGCTCGGCTACAGCAACCAGTGGCGAAAAGTGAGTTATGGATTTAACCTCGCCAGGCAGCGTTCCACCTGGGACTATGGCCGCTTCTACCGCAGCGTTAACGAACCGCAGGATCTGAGCCAGCGGCAAAAATATACCGAGACGACGCTGTCTTTTACTCTCTCCATTCCATTTGACTGGGGCGATAGCCCGACATCCGTAGCGATGAACTATAACCAGTCGCGCGCGAATCACTCTTCAACCCTGTCGATGACCGGGACCCGTGGCGAGCAGAGCGAACTCTCCTGGTCTGTTTATGGCGGCTATGAGCGCTATCGCAATGGGGACGAAGGGGCATCGACGACTTTCGGCGGTAATCTCCAGCAAAACACCCGTTTTGGCGCGCTGCGTGCGGGCTACGACCAGGGAAAGGACTATCGGCAGGTGGCGCTGGGCTCCTCCGGAACCCTGGTGCTGCATTCCGGTGGCGTGACGCTCGGTCCTTACGCCAGCGACACCTTTGCATTAATTCACGCCGATGGCGCGCAGGGCGCAGTCGTCCAGAACGGTCAGGGGGCGGTAATCGACAGTTTCGGTTACGCCATTTTACCTGCGCTATCTCCGTATCGTCGCAACAACGTCTCACTCGATACTCGCCAGATGCGCAGCGATGCTGAACTGACGGGGGGAAGCCAACAAGTTGTTCCCTATGCCGGCGCGATCGCGCGGGTGAACTTCTCCACGATTACCGGCAAAGCGGTGCTCATCGCGGTGAAAATGGCGGATGGCGGCATTCCGCCGATGGGGGCCGAGGTCATTAACAGCGAAGGGGCCGTCATTGGGATGGTCGGGCAGGGTGGGCAGGTTTATGCCCGTATCAGCACTCCCTCAGGCTCATTGCTGGTGCGTTGGGGAAAAGGGACCGATCGACGTTGCCATGTGCCCTACCAGTTCGATCTACATTCGCCTGAAAACGTGATTTATCTTACAACGACCTGCGAGAGGGAATAGTCTCATGTGTTATCTTCGCCAAACGCTGCTACTTGCTGCTACCCTGCTTTTCAGCACCGCGTCCTGGGCTAACTGCGTTAAAGTGACGGATAATAGTTTCCTTTCGGAGGCGGCGATTAAAGCAGGCTATACCGCGCGCTTCTGGCGCGGCGCCTTTGATGACAATATCGGTCATCTTGGTCTGCCGTCAGTCATTAGCGTTAGCGCGAATAATAAGTTCCAGCCTTCCGGCACCGTGCTTGCCAGTACGGTGGGTAATTTCCTCACTGCAGGCGTTCAGACGCCCTATACGGCAAAGCAGGTGCTTTACCGCTGTGATTTGCAGGACGCCGGGAAGCTGTATGAACTGTATTCAACCAACGGCGATAACTACTTTGTTGGCGGGCGTCGGGCGAAAGAAGTGGAGGGAGCCTACTATGACGCGGAACGTAACGTCGCGGTACGCATGACGAATCTGAGTACCGGCGAATACTATAGCCGCTTCTGGAAGCAGCGCCAGCTCACTGCGGATAGTTGGTTTCAGGACGATCGCGCAATTTATATTCCCGCAGGCGCATTTAGTAATGTCCTGTATGAGATGCTTAAAATCGCCGCCTCGGATCAATATATTTTTAACGACAGAATTAACAAAGACACCTATAACCAGCCGCGCGGTTATATCGCATTCAAGGGGCCTGGCTTACTGACCTCCGCTATTCAACCCGGTATGGATCATGCTTCAAGTTATTATGGTTGGCCCGAATCCTGGCCCGGTGCGTGGAGTAGCTACAATCAGGTCACCTATATTCGCGGCGCGGCCTGCTCCATTGAAGATTATCCCGCGACGGTGCTGCTTCCTACCATTACAGCAGAGGCGCTCTCTTCTGGCGAAAGCAGCGAAGCGCCTTTCAGCATAACGCTGGAGTGCGAAGCTGGCGCGATGTCCTCGACTCATCCCACCACTAGTGTCGCTAACGTAGCCATGGGTTTTTTAGTCAATCAGCCCGGCGCCGTGGCCGCCGCGCGCCGCCTTGGCCTGACGACCACCGGCGGTGGATTGACCTGGTTACTGGACACGCATTATGGCGGAAAGGGCGTGGCTTCCGGAGTAGGAATACGGATTTACGATCAGGGCGGTGCGCCGCTTAACCTTTTGCCGGACAAAGTGAGTACCGGGACGGGCAACGCCCGTGGCTGGTATGGATATAAAGAGCTCACCGTACTAACGAGCAAAAAAGACCGCGGTTCGGTAGAGGTCTGGCATGGTGATTTTACCGCCTCCCTTGAGGCGCTCGGTGGACAACCGGTAACGGTAGGGAGCGTGAATGCGCAGTTACAGGCAGTGGTTAGTTTTCAGTAAGGCGGTGTTAGCGCTGCTGTTGCTGGCAGGCGTCAATTCCGCGCCGTTTGCTGCGGTTAACGTTGACCGAACCCGGCTCGTATTCGCCGCTAACGATATTGCCCAGTCGCTGACGCTCGCAAACGACAGCGTAACGCCAATGCTGTTACAAGTCTGGACCGACGCCGGAGAGACCGCCTCTTCACCCGATAATAGCCGTACGCCGCTGGTGGTATTGCCGCCCGTCTTTAAAATGCAGCCGGATGAGTTGAGAACGCTTCGCGTGATGCTGAGCTCGCGGCGCAGTCTGCCAGAGGATCGGGAGAGCCTGTTCTGGCTCAACATTTACCAGATACCGCCCGAACTGAGCGCGACGAAAAGCGCTACCCGCAAGCTAGTGTTACCCCTACGGCTGCGGTTGAAGGTATTTATTCGTCCGACCGGTTTAAAGGCGCCCACCGCCAATGATGAACAGAAACTGCGCTTCAGCATCGCTTCGCAGGGCATCACGATAACCAACCCAACGCCGTGGTATATGAGCCTGACAGTAACGGCAACAAAAGGAATCAGGATCGGTTCCATCATGCTCGCGCCGTATGAGCGGCGGGATGTGGTGCTCTCTCAGGCACCGGGCGTGGGAACGACGGTAAACTATGCGGTGATCAATGACTCCGGAAACTGGCGAACCTATACCGCAACCATTATGGCGAAAGAGAGTTGAACCCTGTTTTTTTACCCCATCCCTCCCCGCGCCGCAGTAATGGATGTTTCCGTCGCGCATCCCTTCCTCACGCCGGGCTGCATAAGCGTGACGGCTGTGGTTTAATATTGACCAGGATTGACCCGGGCATCACTTGAGTTGATTATCCGCCAGGCGTAGCGGTTCCTTTTTTAAACATATATGATTTTTCATATTCAATATTGATATTGCGTTTCCGTGGAGTATCCTGTCCGTCAACAATCGGGAGGAATGATGTCATTAACATCCTTACAGCTTTTCAAAAATCTGTCCGATGAAACCCGTCTGGGTATTGTGCTGATACTTAAGGAGATGGGGGAACTGTGCGTGTGCGATCTCTGCACGGCGCTGGATCAGTCGCAGCCCAAGATCTCCCGCCATCTGGCAATGCTTCGGGCAAGCGGACTGTTGTTGGATCGCAAGCAGGGTAAGTGGGTGCACTATCGTTTATCACCGCATATGCCTGTATGGGCAGCACAGGTCATTGAACAGGCCTGGTTAAGCCAGCGAGAGATCGTACAGGTCATCGCCCGCAAGCTGGCATCAGCAAACTGTTCGGGAAGCGGTAAAGCGGTTTGTCTTTAAAATTTGCCGTAACATATATGTTTTTTCAAATATGATTTTCAGGGAGGGGGTATGTTACTGGCAGGTGCTATTTTTATCCTGACCATTATTCTGGTTATCTGGCAGCCGAAGGGGCTGGGCATCGGCTGGAGCGCGACGCTTGGCGCAGTACTGGCTCTGATATCTGGCGTTGTGCATGTGGGGGATATTCCGGTGGTGTGGAATATCGTCTGGAACGCGACGGCGACCTTTATTGCGGTGATTATTATCAGCCTGTTGCTCGACGAGTCCGGCTTTTTTGAATGGGCGGCGCTGCATGTCTCTCGTTGGGGAAACGGTCGTGGCCGTTTGCTGTTTACCTGGATCGTTTTGCTCGGCGCTGCGGTGGCGGCGCTGTTTGCTAACGATGGTGCGGCACTGATTCTGACTCCCATTGTCATCGCCATGCTGCTGGCATTAGGGTTCAGCAAGGGGACGACGCTGGCCTTCGTGATGGCAGCCGGATTTATTGCCGATACGGCCAGCCTGCCGCTTATCGTGTCGAACCTGGTGAATATAGTCTCGGCGGACTTCTTTGGACTGGGCTTCACTGAGTATGCGTCGATAATGGTGCCGGTGGATATTGCTGCTATTATCGCCACGCTGGTTATGCTGCATCTGTTCTTCCGCAAAGATATCCCGCCGACTTACGATCTGGCTCTCCTGAAGGCACCTGAAAAAGCAGTAAAAGATCCGGCTACGTTCCGCACCGGCTGGATTGTTTTGATTCTTCTGCTGGTAGGTTTTTTCGTCCTCGAGCCTCTCGGGATTCCCGTTAGCGCAATTGCGGCAGTTGGGGCGGTAATACTGTTTACCGTGGCGAAACGAGGTCATGCCATTAACACCGGTAAAGTGCTGCGTGGCGCACCCTGGCAGATCGTCATCTTCTCACTGGGGATGTACCTGGTGGTCTACGGTCTGCGCAACGCCGGGCTAACCGAATACCTTTCAGGTGTGCTGAACGTACTGGCGGATAAAGGACTCTGGGCCGCAACGTTGGGTACTGGCTTCCTGATGGCTTTCCTGTCTTCGATCATGAACAACATGCCTTCCGTGCTGGTTGGTGCGCTCTCTATCGATGGAAGCACCGCAACCGGCGTTATTAAAGAGGCGATGATCTACGCCAATGTGATTGGCTGCGATCTGGGTCCGAAAATTACACCTATTGGTAGCCTGGCAACGCTGCTCTGGCTGCACGTACTTTCACAGAAGAATATGACCATCACCTGGGGCTACTATTTCCGCACCGGGATCGTTATGACTCTGCCTGTGCTGTTTGTCACGCTGGCCGCGCTGGCGCTACGTCTCTCTTTCACTTTGTCATGAGATACTGCTATCTATGAGCAACATCACCATTTATCACAACCCGGCCTGCGGCACCTCGCGTAATACGCTGGAGATGATCCGCAATAGCGGTACTGAACCCACCGTTATTCATTACCTTGAAAATCCACCGTCACGCGATGAGCTGGTCAAACTCATTGCCGACATGGGGATCGCGGTGCGGGCGCTGCTGCGTAAAAATGTTGAGCCTTATGAAGAGCTTGGCCTCGCAGAAGATAGATTTACTGACGATCGGTTAATCGACTTTATGCTGCAGCATCCGATCCTGATTAACCGCCCGATTGTGGTGACACCGTTGGGGACGCGTCTGTGCCGTCCTTCTGAAGTTGTTCTGGATATTCTTCCCGATGCCCAGCAAGGCGCTTTCGCTAAGGAAGATGGCGAGAAAGTTGTTGATGATGCGGGTAAACGGGTGAAATAAAATCTCCTGGGAGCTGTCCCGGAAGAAATAAAAGGCGACGAAGCATGCAGAGCAGCATGCCGCAGGAGGGATGACGCGGTGTGCTGTGATGAAACTGCCGCAGATCAAGCCTGCCAGCGCAACATTGTTAGCGCAAGAGTGAGCATTTCGGAGTGATGCGAACCCAAATATGGTTTTTTATAAAATTATATTTGGGTTTACTCCTGGTTATCTAATAGTAAGAATCTGCTATAACTTAAAAAAATCGTTGAGTTTCTGTCTGTATTATTCCCCATTGCAATAAAATAAAGGCGTGCTGACAAAGCTGATGATATAGTCTGTTTGATTAACGGAATTAATGAGGAAGTTTAACTTTTTATTTTCTTTAAGGAAAAAAAGAGGGGTAGTGTTGTTGTGCTAATAACTCCGGCAACGTATCAATCGGATTGGTATAGACTCTTTGGCTAGTGAGAAGATAGTCATCACCGCTTTGTCTTTTATAATTAAAATAGACTTCGCGACTTATCGCATATCGTTCCGGGCCAAGGTGCGCGGTACCATTAATCAAAATAACGCCGCTGTTATCATTCATGATAAACCGGTAAGTTGCTTTAATTGCAAATTGGCCATGATATAAAGAGTGTTTCGCTTCGCAAACGATTTTGTCATTAGCATTGGCGTTAACCTGTTGAGGTAACCCTGTAAAGAACAATAAGAAAGCGAGCCATTTAATTTTTTTCATTTTTTGCCACAATGTAAGTTGTTGAGTCACATTTTAAAGACGCTTCCTTTCCGCACGTAAACACGGTTAACCGTGGTGACGTTGAAAAATATGAAATGAAATATTTGATGTCTTTATTACACACTAACCCTTCGTCATGAATAAAGTTAATGGCAAAATCGTTATTTATATTTCTGGCATTGGCAAAGTAGCAAGGTGGCGTGCCGTTGATATGCGAGTAACCTTCGATAATGAATTCATGATGAAAAGGGAAACGATATAAAAAAAAGGCGAACAAACCTATCAATGGAAGGAAAATTGCCAGACAATACGAGATCATTTTGATGGGTTTTTTATTTTCAGGCGTAAGCGGTGCTACTGTGTCAGGCTGCGCGAAAATTTCACCGGTTTGTATGCCTTTTTTATCCGCTAGCTGGTCATCCTGAAACCGGTTATCTGTAACGGGAAAGATATTACGATCGTCTGAGACTGAGTGGATACGCTCTATCGAATTTTGTGGATTATCCTCATACTTTTCCACGGCAATGTAGGCATTCAGCCGCACACCCTTGCCACGAATAGTCAACAGAATGTTATCCGGGCAACCCAGTTTTTTTAATACATTGCGTAAATTAACAAAGGACTGATAGTAAGCCGAATTTGATACCGTACGCTTCGCATCCTCACCCCAACCTGCGACCATTAAATCAGAGTGCGATACCAGCTGTCCTTGCCGTTCCAGAAGTAACTCCAGGCAATGGGCGCTACTCTTAAGTATCGTAAATCGGGTCCCATCCTTTATCGATAACAATTGTTTCTCACCGGGAAGGAAAATAACTTGCTTATTCATGATGTATTTAACCATAAAAATCACCAAAAACTAAAATTTATGAAACAAATTCCAAACCTTTAACCTTAAATATTTTCTCTCACTGGAGCCCGGAAAAATATGAAAATTCGCCAAAAAAATAATTTTGACAACTATTAAGATAATTTTGTTTTGGTTTGTAACTTATTGTTTTGTTTGTATTTTGAGTTTATTTTTAGTTAATAAACTACCCCGACCAGGAATCTTCCCGCATCATAAGAATCTTCCAGCGCACAGGCCTGAACAGCCATGGTAATTGTGGGTTCTTGATGATTTTCACGAGGGAATATTATAGATGATTTATGAATTTTAAGTCACTTTTATCACATCAGTATGGCGTCACTACCAGGGGGCACTCTAAATCCAGAGTGCATGGAAACGATTGATTCTAGGCACTACATAAAATATTTCAATAAACAATCAATAAACAAAGGACAGGAAAAAGTGAACACAAAAACTTCAATTAAAACAATGCTGGCTTTATTTTCATTTGCAGCATTATCCGGGTCTGCATTTGCGGTAACGCCGACGGTCACATTCCAGGGCGAAGTCACCAGCCAGACCTGCTCGGTCAGCATCAATGGTGAGACAAACTCCGTTGTTCTGTTACCGACAGTCTCTACCGCTGACTTTGGCGGAACCCTGGCGAATGGACAGACCGCCGGGCTGACGCCATTTACCGTGACGGTGAGCGGCTGTACTGCCCCGGCGGCAGGCGAGGGCCCTCAGTTGATTAAAACCCGTTTCCTGGGGTTTGATGTCGACAGCGCCAGCGGTACGCTGGGTAACCGCGCAGTCACTGATGCTGCGGTCGGTTATGGTATCCAACTGACCACCACCGATGCCGGAACGACGCCTGTCGTGCTGTCAGGAGTAACCGATGTTGCAGGCCTCTCTTTACCCGAGGGAGATACCTCCACCAGCCACTCCTTTGGGGCACAATATTATGTTATTGATGCCGCTTCTGCTACGCCGGGTGCGATTATTGCCGTAGCGGAATATACCCTGAGCTACCTCTGAGTTTATAAAAACACAGGCCGTATACCCGGCCTGTGTTTTAAAAAGTAAATGATATTAATATTAAAATAATCTTGCGGAATATTTTCCCGATGCGATTGATACTGCGATTGTTTGTTCTGTTGACATTCGGTTTTACCGGCTATGCAAATGCAGGCGTGATATTAACGGGTACGCGAATTATTTATCCGGAAGGCGCCAAAGATAAAACGCTCCAGTTAACCAACCAGGAGTCTCAGTCTTATATTGTACAAGTACAGATTGACAATGGAACGCCGGAGGGTTTTGCCCCGTTTATAGTCACTCCGCCGGTTTTTCGTATGGAGCCTCATAGCGGTCAGTCTGTCCGTTTGACCTATTCCGGAGAGCCGTTGCCAGGCGATCGGGAATCTGTATTCTATTTTAATTTCAGTCAGCTGCCGTCGTTAAAAGCCGGAACGACGCAACAGAATAAGTTAATTTTCGCCATCACTAATCGGGTGAAAGTTTTCTACCGCCCGGCGTCGCTTTCGGGGCATCCGGAAAAAACGTCAGAGCATATCCATCTCAGCATGGAAGGTAAGCAGATCAGGATAGTAAACCAGAGCGAATATCACGCCTCTGTTCGTCGGGCCACGCTTGTCCGCAACGGAAAGGATATTCGCCTCGCGGAAGGGGTGATGATTTCACCTAAATCCGGACTGGTCGTTACCCCGTCGTCAGAAATAACCAGCCTCAGAGGCCTTCTTTTACGTCTTGTGCTTGTTAACGACTATGGGGTGGATATTGTGACTGAGCGTCGATTGTAATGCGTTTTTATTTGAGCGAATATCCCATGGCAGGTATCAGGTTATTTCTCCTGACCCTTTTAATCCCCGCTTCCGTAACGTTTGCTTCCGGCACGAGTATTACCGGAGCGGCAGGGATAGCTGAAGAAAATGATTATACTTTTGACCCTGCTCTGTTTCGCGGCGGTCGTTTCAGTGAAACCGCGCTGATGCGGCTGAGCAAACCGGGAAATATTGCCCCCGGCAACTTCAAAGTAGATGTTTACGTGAATGGTGGATTCGTCAGCAGCGATAATATTACCTTCAGTGAAACAGAAAGCGGGCAGGTGCGGCCGTGCCTGACGCCCGGTCAGCTTGCGGCAGCCGGGATTGCGCCCCGCAACGGTCTGCCTGCCGGCGCAAAAGAGAGCAATACCTGTCTCTCCCTCAGCTCGCTGATTGAAGGCAGCAGCAGCCATTTTGACACATCCCGGCTGCGGCTCGAGCTGAGTATACCGCAGGCTGACATGAATATCCGGCCGCGCGGCTATGTTGATCCAGGCGAACTGGAAGTCGGCAGCTCTCTGGGATTTATTAACTACATCACAAACTATTATCACGTCTCTTACTCCGGTAATAACGCCCGGGACCTGGACTCCGGCTGGCTGTCCATGAACGGCGGGATAAATCTGGGGATGTGGCAGTTCCGCCAGCTATCAAATGTACAGTGGAATCGTGACTCGGGTGCAAACTGGAATACCCTCCGCCGGTATCTGCAGCGCCCGTTGCCGGCATTCAACAGCCAGCTTACCGCCGGTGAACTGAGCACGACCGGGCGTCTGTTTTCAGGTCTGAGCTATAAGGGGATAAGCCTGGCCACCGATGAGAGAATGTTGCCGGATTCCATGCGAGGGTATGCCCCGGCCATTCGCGGAGTGGCAGGCAGTACGTCGAAGGTGACGGTCTCCCAGAATGGACGACAGATTTACCAGACCACGGTCGCTCCCGGCCCGTTTGATATTAACGATCTCTATCCGACCAGCTACAGCGGCGATCTGGATGTTGAAGTCACTGGGGCCGACGGCAGCGTAAGCCGGTTCAGCGTGCCGTTCTCCGCCGTACCGGAGTCCATGCGTCCGGGGATCTCACGCTATGGACTGGCTGTCGGGCGTACCGATGACGCTGGCGATAACTCTCTGTTCAGCGACTTGACCTGGCAGTACGGGCTGAGCAATGCCCTGACGCTCAATACGGGACTGCGGATCGCGGATGACTATCAGGCGGTCATTGGCGGTGGGGTCTACGCCTCTTCTGTAGGCGCTCTGGGCCTGGACATCACCGCCTCCCGTGCGGGGATGCCGGAGGGCGATGACGTGAAGGGCTACATGGCCCACATTTCCTGGAGTAAAACATTCCAGCCGACAGCAACCACCGTGACGCTTGCGGGCTATCGCTATTCGACCTCAGGCTATCGCGAACTTGGTGACGTCCTGGGCGTAAGAAAAGCCATGCGCGACCACGATCGCTGGACCTCCACCTCCTGGCAGCAACAATCCCGGTTTGATATCTCCCTTAACCAGGGGGTTGGTTCCTTCGGCAATATTTATCTCTCAGGCTCCACGCAGAATTACCGGGACGGCCGGAGCCGGGATACGCAGCTGCAGGCGGGTTACAGCAACAGTTTTCATAACGGTATGAGCTTCAACATTTCCCTTTCCCGCCAGCACGCAGGCGGGAGCTATGAGGCTGGCAGAAAGGAAACCGTGACCGCAGTATCCGTCTCCTTTCCGCTGGGATTCAGCGATAAAAATAACACCCAGATTATCAGCAACTCCTGGACCCACGCCTCCGGCGGCGGCGACCAGTTTCAGAGCAATACCTCAGGCATGATCGATGATGCCCGGACGCTGAGTTATAACCTGGGGGTGATGCGCGACCAGCAGTATCATCAGACAACGATAAGCGGCGGCCTGCAAAAACGGCTGCCCAACGTCAGCGTGGGGCTCAATGCCTCCCGGGGTGAGGGGTACTGGCAGGCGTCGGGTAATGCGCAGGGGGCGCTCGCCATTCATTCTGGCGGCGTGACGTTCGGACCTTATCTGAGCGACACCTTCGCGCTGGTTGAGGCTAAAGGCGCTTCAGGGGCAAGCGTATATAACTCCGGCCAGTCGATTATTGACAGCCAGGGTTACGCCCTGGTGCCCTCCGTCACACCCTATCGTTACAGCAGGGTAACGCTCGATCCCCAGGGAATTGATGGCAACGCAGAACTGGTTGACAGCGAGCGGCGGGTCGCGCCGGTGGCCGGCGCTGCCGTCAGGGTGGTATTCCGCACCAGGACGGGCCATGCCATGCTGATTAATGCTCGTCTGCCAGACGGAGAGCCGGTCCCGCTCGGGGCGGATGTCACTGAACCGGACGGGACGATTATCGGTATGGCCGGACAGAACGGACAGCTCTATTTACGTACGGAGCACGCTGAGGGAGAGCTGATCGTTCGCTGGGGTGACGACGAGCGGGATCGCTGCCGTCTGGCCTACCGCATAAACCCCAAAGAAACCACCCGGCACCTGACAAAACTCAGCGCAGTCTGCCGACAGACGCCTGATGCGCAGCGATGAAGATAATGATGATGAAAAGACGAACTTTCCTGCTTAACTTGCTGTTTGCCTGCCTGACGCTTTTCAGCCTCCGGGCCGGCGCCAGCTGTTCCCTGACCCTGGTTACCCAGACCGAAGACTCCTATGTCGCGCAGATACCGTTCGGGAAAATTAACCTGACGGATACTTATCTGCAGCCGGTCGGTACCATGCTGGCCAGCATCGTGGTGCCGCCAACGAATTACACTCACGGCGGGGCTAACGGCGCTTCGGTACTCTGGGAATGTGATGCCGCGGATCTTCCCAATATCTATTTTCTGGTCGCCACGAATGGCGACGATCGCGTCGGCGGTTTTTATGATATCGGCACGGTCGACGGCCTGAGCGACGTCTATGCCACCTGGTTCGCCTACGTCGGAATCAGACAGACCATGTCCGGCGTCACGCTGACCCGCCACTGGCAGAAGGTTCCCATCACATCATACGCCACAAGCTCAACGGGGAAGATTCAGATCCGTCTGCAGGATATCCCGCCTCTGGTCGCCGAGCTGTACCGGATCAGCAGCCTGCCGGGAACCTCCGCCGCATCGGCCTATTGTGGTAACAACAATGATGATGGGGTTGGTATTGGCTTTGCTTCCGCGACGGGGCGTAACTATTACTGTCAAAATTCCGTCATGACTCAGCCCAACGCCTACATCCAGCTGTCCGGCGACAGCAGCGTCAGCTTCAGTTTCGCACGCGATTTCCCGGGTGAGGACAGCGCCTATAACTACGATTTCTGGGGAGCGGATAACGGCTTTGGCTACGGCATGCGGCTGGCGAACACCCTCTATTCCCTGCCTACCTGCGTGGCGCGCAATGCCACCCCGCAGGTTTTATTTCGCACAATTTCTATTGCTGAACTCGAACAGGGGGGGAGCGCCAGCGCCAGCTTCACCGTGCAGGTAGAGTGCAGTGATTCAGCCGAGTCGGGTACGGCTGCAGGCCAGACGGCGATTGGTATTCAGGTTTCCCCGGGGTCATACAGCGCGGCCAGCACGCTGGGGCTGGTGAACGGCAGCGGCGGCGTGACGCATCTGGTCTCTGATGATTATTTTGGCGAAAACATGGCCCGGGGCGTGGGAATTACCCTGCAGAATGCGCAGGGGAAAAGAATGAACTTCGTGGGTCAGCCGGGGACGGTATCCCTGACCACGCCCGGTGGCGAAAATGCCGGATGGTATCCGGTACTGGAGGCGGCCGATAACGCTGGAAGCACCATGGCGGGATATACGCACTACAGCAGCACATTTTTAGCCACCCTGCAGAAACTGGACGGCCAGGCGGTCACCCCCGGTAAAGTTTATGCCACAGCCTATGTTCTGGTGAAAATACAGTGAACAAATTTCGCCGCGTTGGCTGGATATCGGTGCTGTTGATAATGTTTCTCGCGCCATTACGCGTTTATGCCGGACTGATAGCGAGCGGCACGCGAGTCATCTATACCGAAGGAACCCGGGAAATCAGCCTGATGCTGGCTAATACCAATTCCTGGCCGGTCATTGTGCAGAGCTGGGTTGATGACGGCAGCGGCAATCCGGCCTATACGGGGGCGCCTTTTATTGTGCTGCCTTCCGTGTTTCGCCTGCAGCCGGAAGGAATACAGGGGCTGCGGATTGTCTATAACCAGACCCCTTTGCCACGAGACCGCGAGAGCGTGTTCTGGATTAACCTCTATGAAATTCCGCCCGTCAGTAAAAATATGCCGGAGCAATCCCGGCTGCAGCTGGCAATGAACACCCAGTTAAAAATATTTTATCGTCCACAAGGTCTCTCTCCCGCTCCCGAGAGTGCGGCCGCACGTCTTAAATTCCGGGCAGTACAAGAAGGCGGGCGCTGGTACGTGGAGTGTGACAATCCCACGCCCTGGCATATATCGTTTACGGACATTATTGTTCGTCACGGAAAAACGCAACGGCATGTTGAGCGGGAAATGGATATGATGACCGCGCCTTTTAGTCAGCGCCGTTATGCTCTTTCGGGGAATATACCGGTGACGAGCGCCAGCGAGATTCAGTTCTACTATGTTGACGACCGGGGTGCCATTCTAAATGACCATACTCGGTTATGATGTCTGCTCACGGCCTTGAACGATTGAAAATTTAAACGACGTACCCCCCGCCATTTTATATGATTTAAGTTTCTTAACCTCTTAAACCTGCAGGGCATTACCCATTTGGTTTCTCATGCAGCCTCTTGTTTATATTGGTTTTTTACTTTGTTTTTGACTTCTGTGATTAACAGGCTGGTGGTCGGTGATTTATATTGTTTATAAATAAATATTAAACCGGAGTTTAATAGCTTTGAACATCATCAACATAATTACCGACGATGTGTATTTTTTGCAGGGGGCCAGGCATTTATTGAATGAGGCGGCAGAAAATCATGCCGTGTTATACAATGACATAAATGCATCGGGACTGAGAGCGGTGGTGAGATCTTTTGCTACCTACGATCAAAAAGTTATTTTATATATTCATTGCATCAGGAAGCGACGAGTATTATTACGCCTTGTTGCGGCTTATAATTTGCAGGTGTTTGTTATTACGCATTGTAAAGTATCAGATTGCAACAATGATAAGGACCCTATGATCATTCCTTCATTCCTATCGAAAAAAGAGTTTTTGCAAAAAATAAAATCAGCAAAGAGAAGCGTGTATAGAAAAAGCTCGCAGCGGTCTAAAAGGATATTTAAAGGACTGTCGGCAGGAGCCAGTGTGAAGGATCTCGCGGAAACCTTGAATATCACGCAAAAAGCTGTTTATGCCATTAAGAATCACACTATAAAAAAATTTGGTTTTAAATCCACGAAAATGAATGGCTTTTTACTTTGCCGCGATTTATTAGAAATGAATGAAATAGGCTTGCGCTATAAGAGGATCGTAGACGGGAACTTTGTGTCGATGAATGCCAGGAGATCCTAGAGCCTGCGCGCGGCAAATCGCTGGCATCCGCTCTCGCAGGAAGGCATACGACCTCCTCGTTTTGCACTACAGTTTCTGAGCGTCGGTCTGCGGCGGCGCAGAACTATCCTGATACCGCTTACGCAGTTTCAGCAGCCGGGAAACCAGTATTACCACGGCGAGACCGGCCATCAGCGCCGCGCAGTGGAAGGCGATTCTGCCACCAGCATGGAAGTAGATCCAACGGGTTGCCTCAATGGAAGCGGCAAACGCGCTCAGGGCCAGAATATTCAGCGTGGCGGACACGGTGCCTTTTGGCAGATGATGGGAAAAGAGCGTGAAGCGGAACAGCACCGGGTAAAGTAGCCCAATCCCCAGCGCATAAATGCTGGTACCCAGCACCGACCAGAACCAGACATGCGGCCACAGAAGATTACCGACCAGCAGGATCAGCAGGCCGGTCAGCTGTATCGGAACGGTACGCCAGATAAAGCGCGGCGAAGTGGGGTCTTTTACCACGTTCGCCACGATCGCGCTGGCGATAATCAGCCCACTGAACACCGGCACCTGAGTCCAGGCATATGCCGCGGGAGACATGCCGCCGTGCTCAATCAGAATCACCGGAGAGAGCGCCACCCAGGTGATCATCGGCACGTTGCCAAAGGCCACCGCCAGCGAACCTGTCAGCACCACGGGATGACGAAACGCCGCGATGAAATCAGCCAGCACTTCCCCCGGTTTAAATCCCCGCCCCTGAGAGATAACGGTTTCCGGCATCTTAAAAAGCAGCAGGGCCCAGGCCACCAGGCCCAGCGCGCCAATAATGGCAAACAGCAGTTTCCAGTGCATCACCGTCATTAGCGCCGCGCCGGCCAGCGGTCCGATAACCGGCGCAAGCAGGACGATAGAGGTCAGCGCAGCCATGATTCTGATTGAATCGGTTTCCCCAAACGCTTCCTGAATCGACACATAGCCCACGGTCGAGATAAAACAGATGCTGGTTCCCTGGATAAAGCGGGCGACGAAGTATTGCGCGATCGAAGCGACAAACAGCATGCTCAGGCAGGAGAGAGCAAAAACCAGGGCGCCGGTGAGCAGAACGGGGCGGCGGCCGATACGATCTGACAGAGGGCCCAGCAGCCACTGCAGCGCCAGGCCTCCAGCCATATACAGGCTGACCGATGCCGGAGCAAGGGTGACATCAGCCTGAAGCTCGTTGATGATATGAATAATGCCTGGCTGAATAAGATCCGTGGTCAGGTAAGCCGAAAAATCATAAATAATCATCGCCAGCGGAAACAACATGACGCTGCCGTACTGGATTAAACGCCGTGGCGGGGTATTCATGCGGGCTCCGGGGAATCTGCCATCCTGCATCTTAGTATCTGTAAACCAACTCAACCGACCCTAAACGGAGATAAAATAATCCTGTTTTTTGTGTGGTTTTTTGGCCTTGTACCACGTGCGCACATCAGCGCTGGACGTGAGGCGATCGGCGCTCTATTGTCATCAACGTGCGGAAATTGTCATCCATTAAAGGCTCTTGAATAACGGGATATCTATGTTACTGATCTTTGGCGGCCTGCCCGGTACCGGGAAATCAACCATCGCTCGCCTGCTGGCCGCCAGGCTGGGGGCCGTCTGGTTACGAATCGATTCGATTGAGCAGGCGCTGATCCGCGCCGAAACCGTCACCCGGCACGATATAGGACCGGCCGGATATCTGGCGGCGTACGCCATTGCTGCGGATAACCTCAGGCTGGGCAACGTGGTGATTGCCGATGCGGTGAATCCCATCGCCATTACCCGCCAGGCCTGGAGAGAGGTCGCGACCGAGAATGCCGCGCCTTATCTGGAGATAGAAGTGACCTGCTCCGACCAAACGCAGCATCGGTATCGCGTGGAAAACCGCGCAGCGGACATTCGCGGCCATATCCTGCCGGACTGGCAAAAGGTCATCACCCGTGATTACGAACCCTGGCATTCTGCCAGCCTGGTGCTGGATACCTCAGTACTGAGCGCCGAAGAGGCGGTAGAGCGGATCGTTGCGCATATTGGGTCGCACCGCCGGTAAGCCTATGAACACTCCCCAGGCGAGGGAAAAAAGCGGTCGCTCAGACGACCGCGTGGTATCAGAAAACGTCGCCGGTAAAGATATTCTTTTTCAGTTGAGTAAAGTCGTAAGTCGCCAGCTCTTCAGCGCTTTGGGTATAGTAAGTCAGACTTTCTGAAATCATCAGGTTTAGCTTATTCCCTTTTTCCTGAACGATAATCAACGGCTTTTTAAACGCGTGGGCATAGCCGATTTCGTACGCCGTACCGCTATCGACGTGATCGTCAAAGAAATCAACAACGGCAACCACCACCGTGGCTTCGTCGAGATGCTTGATATCGTTCTTAAAGATGAAATCGCGCCAGGGTAAAGTGCCGTATTCCAGATTCTCCGCATCGGCCAGGCGCGGTGAGAAAAATTTATCTACCGTTTTATTGGCGGTCAGCGCCTGTTCGACGCGCTGGACGCGATCAATCTGGTCGTCGCTGAAAAAAGGACTCGCAATATAAATATTTACCATCAATCGATTCTCCTGAAGATTCATTGAAAGCTGCAGTCGACCGGTAAAAGTTCGCCTGACAGTCTTCTTCCCTGATAGGCAGTTAGTCTATTCACCTGAGTCGTTAGAATAACTTTATCGATGGATGCTGACTATGTTACGTGCTGCAAAGTGCGCTTTCTCTCGTCTGGCCGATGCCGCCCGGCATCGGCGGCAAGACTTTACATAAAGAACTTCACGGCCTGCTGGAGGGTGGTGCCGACGCCCCATAAAAGCGGCACGCTCACCGCTAACCAGCTTACGATTAACAGCAGCGTGGACGGGCGGGCCTCCCACGTGAGCTGAGCATCCTTATTGATGGTATACAGACCTTTCGCCTGCTGCTGCTGTTCCGCGGTCATCGCATGCTCTTCCGTCAGCGGACGCACCAGCTGATTACAGATAAAACCCAACACCAGCAGGCCGGTCAGGACCATCAGCGTTATATCGTAGACGCGCTCGGGCGGGACCCCGTGCGTCAACTGATACTCGCGCAGATAGTTCACCAGAACCGGGCCGCTGATCCCCGCCGCCGACCAGGCGGTTAACAAGCGTCCATGAATCGCGCCCACCATTTGTGAGCCAAAGACATCAGCCAGATAGGCGGGAATACTGGCAAAACCTCCGCCGTACATCGAAATGATAATGCACATCGCGCAGACATAAAGCGCGATATAGCCGCCGTGATTCACCAGCGGCAACGTCCCGTACAGCACGGCGCCCAGGCAGAAAATGATCGCAAAGGTCATTTTTCGCCCGCACAGATCGGATACCGATGCCCAGAAAAACCGTCCCAGGATGTTAAACAGGCTGAGCAGGCCGGTAAATCCTGCGGCCATGGTAGCAATGCGTTTCAGCTGCTCGCCGTTCAGCTCATGCCAGCTGAGATCGAGCGACAGCAGTTTTCCGGCAAAGATCTCCTGCAGCATCGGCGAAGCCATACCGAGAATACCGATCCCCGCGGTGACGTTGAGCCATAGCACCATCCACAGCAGCCAGAACTGTGGGGTACGGCAGGCGACGCGGACGTGCACCTGGATCGTGGGATTATTGCGGATCGTTTTTTGCGCCTTCTCGCCCGAAGGGTGCCAGCCCATGGGCGGCAGGCGATAGCCAAAGGTACCGGCAAGCATAAATAGCGCATAAATCGCCGCCAGCGCCAGAATGCTTTGCCATACCCCGTTGCCGGTCGGACCGGCGAAGTAATTCATCAGACCATTTGCCAGCGGCGCCCCCACCAGCGCTCCCCCGCCAAAACCCATGATCGCCATCCCGGCCGCCATTCCGCGCTTGTCAGGGAACCAGCGCAACAGCGTCGAAACCGGTGAAATATAGCCCAGTCCGAGACCGATTCCGCCGATGACCCCGGCCCCCAGCCACAGCAACCATAGCTGATGGAAATAGATGGCGACGCTGGATAGCAGCAGGCCGCCGCACCAGCATAAGGTGGCAATAAAGCTCACCAGCCGCGGTCCAACCTTCTCAAGCCAGCTGCCCCACAGCGCCGCCGAACAGCCGAGAAAAACAAAAAACAGCGTGTAGGTCCAGCCGAGCATGGAGATTTTCCAGTCGCAATCGCGGGTAAACAGCTGCTGCCAGAACGACATATTGACGGGGCATTGAAGGGACTCGCTTCCTCCTATGAGCTGCGACATAGGCAGCCAGTAAACGGAAAACCCATAGGCCATACCTATGCAGAGATGAACGGCCAGTGCGGCCGGTGGCACCAGCCAGCGGTTAAAACCGGGCCTGGCGATGATACGTGGTTTCGCGAAAAAATCGCGTAGGGGAGAGACCGGTGCGGTCGCGATGTTTTCATTCATTTGCGCCATTTTCCTGTCCTTTTTATCTACATTGGCCGACGAATGCTGCGGTCGGGGAACGTAGATAAAAGGCAAGAAAGGTGCCATTTGATTAATTTGTGTACAAAAATGGCGACTGAAGCGAGCAAGCTTCGCTGAAGGGATGAGGCGAAAAGCCAGCCCTCGGCAACGAAGGCGCCTGTCGGGATAAAATCGCCGGGCGCGCTATTATTTTGATAAACGTCGATCTCAGAGTGATACGCGGTGCGAGGTGGCGATGGCGCGCGGCGCTGAGCGTCTTTGACGTCAGCGCTCTCCTCTGCTGGCCAGCAGAACGCGACCGGCACGGTGTTTGCTGTGAAGGGCGGGCGAGGGCGCGTACCGGCCTGCTCGCCCGGCGCACGTTAGCTTAAGGTATCAATCCATTCGCTCTGGCGCGGGTTCTGCCGACGATAGCAGTGTACCGACACCGCCAGCTGCGTCAGGTCGGTGAAAACCATCGGATCGAGCTGAATATGCTTTTTAATCTGCTGCAGCCGGTAGGTGAGCGTATTGCGATGAATCCCCAACAGCAGCGACGTTTTTCCCGGCTCGGCGTTATTGGCAATAAAGCTGCTGAGGGTATCCAGCAGCACTTCGCCGGAATCATGCTCAAGCAGCTGGCGTACGTTATTGATAAAAAAATTGACCATATAGCTGTCTTCCAGCACCCGGAACAGGCAGAGCATCGCCATTTCGCGAAAGTAGTAGATCTGCCGCTGCGGCTGCACTTTGCTCCCCACCTCAATCACCGAACGGGCGAATCGGATGGCCTCGCGAATATCCGGAGCGCTGTCAGCCTGCACGCCAATGCCGATATGGTAATGGCTGATCTGATTGCTGAGGACAAACTCGATGCCCCGCAGCAGCGTTTCCTGGGATTCGCTCAGCGTATTGAGGATCAGGATCTCATTGCTGCCCAGCAAAATGACGTCTCTTACCCCGGCCAACTGCGAGAATTCTCGCAGCAGCGTACTCAGTATTTCGCTTAGCTGATGCTGTTCAACCTGCACGGTCACCACGACCGGCACCAGCGGCGCATCAAAAGCGAAGCCAAGCTCAACCAGGCGATGAAGCGCTTCCTGTCCGGCGGGCGAAGCGCCTTGATCAAGATATTGACCAAACAGGGTATCGCGCAGACGCTGTCGCCAGTTGGTTTCCCGCATCTCTATGGCCTGGCGGACCAGCAGCTCGGCGGTGAGTACCGCCAGTTCAGCATAGCGGCTGATCGCTGCGGGATCGCCGCTGATGCCCACCACCATCACCACGCGATCGTCATAGATAATGGGATGATTAATACCGGGATGCACATTCTGGAAACGCGCGGCTTCCGCGGTGTTGTTAATACAAATGCGTTTACCGGTACGTATCACCTCACGGGCGATCTCATGCTGCTCGCCGATACGATGCCGTTCACCTGAGGCAATGATCTGTCCATGATGGTCAATCACGTTCACGTTATGATGAATTATCGCCATTGCCCGGGCGACAATTTCATTAGCCAGCGCCGTCGTAATAATCATACAGTTATCCGCTTATGTGCCTCTCCGCGCCGCCCGCTCAGAAAGGTTCGTAGAACATTCTCCGCTGCGTCGGCGAGGAGCTGTTCGCATGTGTTCATCGACTCCGCCAGCGGCATAGGGCGCTGGCAAATAGACCACATCGCGTCAATATGGTGTTGATACAATTGCCGACTGCTCTCATCGCGTCCGCCGCAAAGGGCCACAACCGGTACGCCGTGGCGCGCCGCTTTGCCCGCCACGCCCACCGGGGCTTTACCAAAGGCGCTCTGACGATCGAGCCAGCCTTCCCCGACGATGGTCAGCGCGGCATCGCTAAGATGGCGGTCGGCGTTAAGCAGTTCCAGCACCAGGTCAATGCCCGGGCGCAGCGTGGCGCCCGCATAAGCGATCAGCGCGGCCCCCATACCGCCCGCGGCCCCGGCGCCGGGCCGTTCGCTGACGTCGTAGCCGAGCGTTTGCGTAAGCTGCCGACTGTAGTGCGCCATACCCGCCTCCAGTTCCCTGAGCGCGGCCTCGTCCGCGCCTTTCTGCGCGCCATACACCCAGGTGGCGCCATTTTCCCCAAGCAGAGGATTCGTGACGTCGCAGGAGGCCTGTATTTCGGCCTGTCGTAAGCGCGGATCCATGGCGCTTAAATCGATGCGCTGAATATGCGCAAGATCCTGACCCGCCGCGGGAACCGGCAGCAGCGTGCCGTCCTCGCGCCAGAAGCGGGCGCCAAGCGCCTGGGCAAAACCGATACCGCCATCGTTGGTCGCGCTGCCGCCCAGCCCGATAATCAAATGCCGACATCCGGCATCCAGCGCCGCTTTTACCTGCTCACCCAGCCCAAAGCTGCTGGCCAGACGCACATCCCGCTGCGCTTTCGGCGTGAGCTCCAGCCCACAGCTTTGCGCCATCTCGATAATGGCCCGTTCGCCGGGCAGGATCAGAAACGCGGCCTCTACGGAGAGACCGTAAGGCGAGGTGCAATGCTGCTGCTGCCACCTTGCGCCCTTCAGCTGCGGACTTTCCGCAAGGGCCGAGAGCAGCCCCTCTCCGCCGTCCGACACGGGCATTTCGACCAGCTCCAGCCCCTCGTCAACCCGGCGCAACCCCTGTGCTACCGCTGCGCAAGCGGCCTGCGCGCTACAGCTACCCTTAAACGAATCCAGCGCGATAACAATCTTCATGCGTTCTCCTGCGTTAATGCGCTTTGCGCGGCGTTTTATCGGTGGTCATGAGCTGCAATAACATCCCCAGCAGCGCGCATCCCGCCATGGTAAAGAAGGCGTAGATATAACCCGCCGGATTTTCCCATCCCCCACCGAACTGGATGAGCCAGCCCATAAGCAATGGCGAAATGCCGCCGCCGATAAACATCGCCGTGGTGATAATGCCGTTGGCGGTAGAGGTGGCGCGTTCTTCGGCGGAGTCCGAAGCCATTGCGTAGTAAATAGGCCACACGGCGTTGGCCACCAGGCCAAAAAATAGCTGAATGGCGATAAGACGCGGCATATTGGTGGCGAAATAGAACAGCGCAATGCCGATACTCATCCACAGACCGCAGACGATCAGAGTACGTTTACGGCCAAAGCTATCGGACAGCCAGGGCCAAATTATCTGGCCCAGGGTACCGGTAAGCGTGAAGATAATACTTAGCCCGGCGGATGCTGCCAGCGACAGGCCGGAGACGTGATAAAGATACGGCGGCAGCACAACGTTAATGCCCATATAGACAATTTGCGTCAGCAGGGTATTGCCCGCCGTTAGCGAAATATTGCGGTTGCGCAGGGTGCGTAAAAAGGTCTTCATCCCTTCGCCTTTGGCAACATGGCTGCTTTCCTGGGTCGCCGGGCGCGTCATCCCCTGGCTATCGATATGCTGATAAAGCGTGTTGATGCGATCGGCGGTGGAATATTTCGCCCAGAAAATCATCAGCGGGATGGCGACGATCAGCGCCAGCAGGAAGCAGTAGCGCCAGCTGCCTTCGCCAAATGCGGAAAGCACCAGACTTGCCACCACGCCGCTCAGCAGCGCGCCAATCGGATAGCCGGTATGATGCACCCCCAGCGCGAAGCCGCGTTTCTCTTTCGGCCACCACTCTGCGGTGTTGCTGACGCCGACGGGCTCGCCCCAGCCGGCCCCGAGGTTGACGCCAACGCGCAGCAGCACAAAGGCCGTCAGCCCGTGGCTGATCGCTTTAATACCGGAAAGAAAAGAGAGGGCGGTATAGCCCAGCACCAGCGGTACCTGAAAGCGCGCTCGTTTCCAGCCTGAACCGTAGCGATCGCTCCAGATGGAGCCGGGGATATCCAGCACCGCGAGGGCAACCATAATCAGGGCGACGACGTTGCCCCACTGTTCCGGCGAGAGCGAAAACTCTTTAGAAATGACCGGGCCAAGGCGCAGGATCATCTCGCGATCGTAGGCGTTAAGCACCCAGATTAGCCAGCAAACCAGCAGCGAAACCCAGGAGAAACGATGTATCAGCCGCTTTTTTCCACCTTGTTCGCCGGCAGGTGTGTGATTGATTGTTGTCATAGTCGTGTTTACTCCGCGGCGTCGCGACAGCATGATGCGCGCCGCCTGGTGTCAGGGTCAGAGTCAGTTCGCCGGGTATTATTGTTATCGCGGCGAGCCGGAGGTTCGCTTAGCCGGCAAAACGCCGCTCCGCTACGCCGGTCACGCCCAGGTCGTACAGGGCGAACAGGCTGCCGCGCAGCTGATTATCTTCCGGGAAGCGCGGGAGGGGCGGCTGCGCCATTGAGGTGACGTACAGCACGTCGAGGTTTTCGCCGCCGAACATAACGCTGGTCACTTTTTTCACCGGCATCTCAATGATGCGATCGATCTTGCCCTCCGGCGTGTAGCGCACCAGCTTGCCCGCGTAGACCAGCGCGTTCCACAGATAGCCTTCGCTGTCCACGGTGGCGCCATCCGCCGCGCCGCCTTCGCTGCTATCGACACGGCAAAAGACTCGTTCTCCGGAGAGATCGCCGGTCGCGGTGTTGTAGTCCCAGGCGCAGATTTCGCCCGTCCAGGTATCGGCAAAATAGAACGTCTCGCCGGAGGGGCTCCAGCAGGGGGCGTTAGAGACGATGATATTTTTCTTCAGCACGTGTAGTGACAGATCGGCGTCCAGGCGATATAGCGCGCCGCTCGGCTCCTCTTCACGCATATCCATCGATCCGAACAGAAAACGTCCCTGACGATCGACTTTGCCGTCGTTGAGCCGGTTAAAGGGCCGGTCCGCTTCCGGGTGGTGCAGCAGCGTCAGCTCGCCGCTGGCGAAGTCGAGCAGATGCACGCCATTCTGTAGCGCCACCACCGCGCCTTCGCCGTTCTGGCGCAGGGCGAACGAGCCAATTTTCTGCCGCACGTCCCAGCTCTTAATCGCGCCGCCCTGCGCGTTACAGGCGAACAGGCGCCCGTCGAGGCTGTCCACCCACCAAAGACGCTGCTGTTCGACATCCCAGACCGGGCTTTCGCCGAGTCGAGTTTTTAAATCCAGTAAGACTTCGATGCGCATAAGGACCTCCTGATTACGCTTTTTCGCCGCCGGCTTGTTTTGCCGATGCTCTGCCAGGGGATGACGAACTTTTGATGAACAGAGACACCAGCGCGCCGATGATCAGTAGCGCGACGGCGAACCATAAGCCGGACGTTGCCGCGCCGGTGCGATCCTCAAACGCGCCGAGAATAAACGGCCCGAGAAAGCCCCCGCACAGCCCGAGACAGTTAAGCAGGCCGAAGCTGCCCGCCAGCATATGCCCGCTCATGATCGAGGGGAGCCAGTTAAAAATGATGGATTGCATGGCGAAGAACATGAAGGCGGCCAGCGAGAAGCCAAGCAGCGCCACGCCGTGGCCGGCAATCGCGCCAATCGCCATGCCGGTCGCCATGACCAGATATCCGGCCATCAGCATGCTGCGCGAACGCTGTTCCGTCCGGGCGAAACGCGGCAGCAGGATCCCGCCAGCGGCGGCTGCGATCCACGGGATGGCGGTCAGCAGACCGATCTGCAGCGGAGTAAGCTGGCCCCAGCTACCGATGATCCCCGGCAGGAAATAACTCAGGCCGTAAACCGAAAACTGATGGGTAAAGTAAATCAGCACCAGTAACAAAAACACCCGGGTGGTGAGCGCGGTTTTCAGGGAAAATCGGCTTGGCGTATGGCGCGTCTCCTCGGCTTCTTTCTCCAGTACCGCGTTGATAGCCTGCACGTCGTCGCTGTCCAGCCAGCGGGCGTCGGCCGGTTTATCCGGCAGTCTGCGCCAGACGACGAAAGCCAGCGCTATCGCGGGCAGCCCTTCGATAAAGAACATCCACTGCCAGCCGTGCCAGCCGGACATTCCATCAAGGCTTAATAACAAACCGCCCAGCGGCGCGCCGATAATGTTGGCCAGGCAGACCCCCAGCAGGAACAGACCGGTGGCTTTAGCGCGCTCTTCGCGGCCAAACCAGAGGGTCAGGTAGTAAATAATGCCCGGATAGAGCCCCGCTTCGGCGGCGCCGAGCAAAAGGCGCATCACATAAAAGGACGTAGGCCCGGTGACAAACGCCATACCGCAGGAGATGATCCCCCAGGTGATCATGATGCGGGCGATCCAGCGCCGCGCGCCAATCCGGGTTAAAAACAGGTTGCTGGGGATCTCCAGCACCGCGTAGGTGAGAAAAAACAACCCGGCCCCGAGGCCGAATGCGGTTGCGGAAAGGCCGATATCCACCGACATGGTCGCTTTCGCCATGCCAATATTGGTGCGATCAATAAAGCTGATGATGTACGCCACGATAAGCAGCGGCATCAAATGGCGGTAGATCTTTTTATGGGTGCGCTGTAGCGGCGTCCCGTTTACCGCCTTTTCATTTATTGCGGACATGGTTATTATTTCCCCGTATTCGTGGTCAGAAGCCTTGCCGGGATCGAGACGATCCCGTTCGTCAGCTCACAGGTTGTCGCCGGGTGCTGACCCGAACGACGCCCGGCCCGAAGCCCCACTTCGGGCCGTCTTTTCCTAAGCGCCTTCGCGCTCGAACAGCATAGAAATCCCCTGGCCGCCGCCGATGCACATGGTGACCAGACCGGTGCGCGCGCCGCTGCGCGCCATTTCATACATCAGTTTGACCGGCAGGATCGCACCGCTGGCGCCCACCGGGTGGCCGAGGGCGATCGCGCCGCCGTTGACGTTAACGCGGGCTGGATCGAGACGCAGATCGTTCATCACCGCCAGCGCCTGGGCGGCGAAGGCCTCATTGAGTTCAATTAAATCGATGGCGTGAACATCCATATTGAGACGATCCATCAGGCGTCGGGTCGCGGGAGAGGGGCCAAACCCCATAATCTCCGCGCCGCAGCCGGCGACCGCCCAGCCGCGAATGCGCATGCGCGGAGTTAAGCCGCGCTGTTCCGCCTGCTGGCGGGTCATCATCACCAGCGCGGCCGCGCCGTCGTTAATGCCGGAGGAGTTGGCCGCCGTCACCACGCCGTCGGCTTTAAATGCCGGACGCAGCGCGGCGAGCTTTTCGCGCGGGGTGTCGCGCGGGTGTTCATCGGTCGCGAACAGGCGGGTCGCTTTTTTGCCGTCCGGCACCTCAAGGGCCAGAATCTGCTCGCGGAAGCGATCCTCAGCGATCGCCTTCAGCGCCTTCTGCTGGCTCGACCAGGCGAAATCGTCCATCGCTTCACGGGTAATACCGAAGCGTTGCGCAACGTTTTCCGCCGTGATGCCGTTGTGATAAGGCCCTTCCGGCCAGGTGAGGATGGAGATCAGTCCATCTTCCAGCTCGCCGTGGCCCATGCGATAGCCATCGCGCGCTTTGCGCAGGTAGTAGGGCAGCTGGGTCATATTTTCTGTTCCGCAGGCGACGACCACCTCGGCCTGGCCGCTTTGCAGCTGCATCATGCCGTCCGCCAGGGCCTGAAGTCCGGAGCCGCACTGGCGGTTAACCGAATACGCGGTGCTCTCCTGCGGGATCCCCGCCCGCAGCTGGCAGATGCGGGCGATAAAACCGCTTTCGGCGATTTGCCCGACGTTGCCGACGATCGTTTCGTCGATATCCTGCGGCGCAAGTCCGGCGCGGGCGATCGCTTCGCGAATGACCGCTGCTCCGAGGTCATGCTGGTGGGTATGCTTAAGACTGCCGTTAAACGTGCCAATAGCGGTACGGACGCCGCTGACAACCACAATATCATTAGCCTGTGTCATCGTTTTTCTCCTTACAGCACCATGCCGCCGCCGACGTTAATCACTTCACCGTTGATATAGCGCGCGCCGTCAGACGCCAGAAACGCCACGCACTCGCCAACGTCTTTCGCCTCCCCGGCGTAGCCCGCAGGGATTTTGTTGATCATGATTTGCCAGACGTTTTCCGGGACGCCGCGCGTCATATCGGTATCGATAAAGCCCGGGCAGATGGCGTTAACCGTGACGCCTTTTTTCGCCAGTTCGCGGCAGGCGGTTTTGGTCATTCCCACCACGCCGGCTTTTGACGCCGAATAGTTGGTTTGTCCGACGTTGCCAAGCCAGCTGGCGGAAGCGATATTGATAATGCGGCCCGCGCCGCGCTCGCGCATGCGGACGGCGGCCTGCTGCATACAGAGAAAAGTGCCCTTCAGATTGACATCGATCACCGTGTCCCAGTCCGCTTCGGAGAGTTTGTGCAGCATGGCGTCGCGGTTGATTCCGGCGTTATTCACCACAATATCCACCGGGCCAAACGCCTCTTCGGCCTGGGAAAACAGCGCTTCGACCTGCGCTTTTTCACCGATATTGCAGCTGATAAACAGCGCCTGTGCGCCCGATTCGCGCAGGGACGCGGCGGCGGCTTCGCCGTGCGCGTCGCGATCGGCGATGATCACTCGCGCGCCTTCCCGCGCAAGCACCTGAGCAATGCCAAAGCCGATACCGCGCGCGGCGCCGGTAACAATGGCGGTTTTACTGGCAAGTTTCATAGCTAATTTCCTTGTGAGTCAGAGGATGAATTCCGGGACAGATGTTCCGCGAGGCCGCAGGGCTGCGGGGTGAACAAGCGACTGTCCATAACCTGAAGATCCGCGGCGATCGCCGGACGAAAATCCATATGCGCCAGGATGTCGCGCTCAAGATCGATACCGGGGGCGATTTCCGTCAGCACCGGCCCCTCCGGGCGTAGTTCGAAAACTGCCCGCTCAGTGACGTAATGCATAGTTTGTCCTTTGGCGCGGGCCAGCTCGCCGTTGTAAGAAATCTGATTAACCCCGGCGACGAATTTACGTACCTCGCCTTCGTGCCGGATATGCAGGGCCCCTTGTTCACAGGCGATCTCCAGCCCTTTGGCGGTAAAAGAGGAGCAGAACACGACGTGGCGGGCATTCTGGGTGATATCGATAAAACCGCCCGCGCCGGGGCAGGATGCGCCGAGCCGCGTGGCGTTGACGTGGCCGTGCGGGTCCATCTCGCCGGCGCCCATAAAGGTGATATCGACCCCCGCGCCGTTGTAATAAAGCATTTGATCCTGGTGGCTTATCATCGCGCTCAGGTTACGACCAATGCCGAAATCAACGCCGCCCGCCTGCTGCCCGCCGTAGATCCCTGATTCCACGGTGATGGTGACCTGCTCGCCGAGCCGTTCTTCGTGAATGATGGCGCCAATAACATCATTGGGAATGCCGGTGCCGAGATTGATGACGCAGCCTGGCGTCAGGTAGCGGCAGGCAATTCGTCCGATAAGCTTGCGCAGGTCGAGCGGCAGCGGCGCGTTCTGCGCGGCGGGTAGCTGGATATCGCCGCACAGCGCCGGATCGAAGTCCCAGCTGGAGGTCTGGCGATGATCCGCTTGCGGCTCTTCGCACACCACAATGGCGTCGATCAGGTTGCCGGGAACGGTGATGCTTTTCGGATGCAGCGAGCCTTTCGCCACGCGATATTTCACCTGCGCCAGCACCTTCGCCCCATAGCGTCTGGCGGCGAGAACCGCGTGCAGAACTTCCAGCTTCATCACCTCTTCATCGGTCGTGAGGTTGCCCTCTTCATCAGCATGGGTGCCGCGCACAATAACCACGTCCAGCGGAATGGCCGGGTAGAACAGATATTCGTCGCCGCGAAACGTCACGTGCTCGATCAGATCGGACCGTTCGCGGGTGCGGGCGTTCATCCGCCCGCCTTCCATGCGCGGATCGACAAAGGTACCGAGCCCGACGGGGGAAAGCCGCCCGGTAAGCCCGGCGGCCATCGCGCTATAGAGATGGACGATCTGCCCCTGCGGCAGGCACCAGGCTTCCACTTCGTTGTTGTTGATCATCGCCATCCAGCGCGGCGCCAGGCCCCAGTGCGAGCCGATAAGCCGCGTCACCATACCCGGATGGGCGAAGTGCTGGATGCCGCGCTGGCGATCGCTTTGCCCAGCGGCATGCAGCAGCGTCAGGTCGCGCGGTTCGCCCGCGGTCAGAAAGCGCGCTTCGATAGCGCTTAAAATGGACTCCGCCGCGCCGATAAGCGTCATCCCGACGGTGCAGACGGTGTCGCCGCTGGCGACCCACTGCGCCGCTTGATGGGCGTCGATAAATTTGCTGCTCACTTTTTATCCTCCGTTGATAGCGTGATGATGGATTCCGCGAGGCGCGTTTTGAGCTGCTGTTTGCTCACTTTTCCGTTATGGGTACGCGGTAAAACGCGGGTGAAAATAATGCGCGCCGGCAGCTTAAAGCGGGCGATTTTGATCTTTAGCCAGCCGAGGATCTCTTCGCTGGTCAGGTGGTGCTGGCCGTCCGGCACGATAAACGCCACCGGCTCTTCGCCATAGACCGGGCTGGGGGTCGGGATCACGGCAACTTCCCGCACTCCCCGATAGGTAGAGAGGATGTTCTCCAGCTCCAGCGAGTAGATCTTCTCTCCGCCGCGATTGATCATGTCCTTGCTGCGGTCTTTGATGTACAGCCAGCCTTCGTCGTCGAGATAGCCCAGATCGCCGGTACAAAACCAGCCCTGCGCATCGCAGCTCGGGCGTCGTTCGCTGTGCTGCCAGTACTCGCGGATCACCACATCGCCTTTTAGCCAGATATGCCCGATTTGCCCGGCGGGGAGGGGCTGCTGGCGATCGTTGCGGATCGTAATGGCGAGGCCGGGGATCGCCTGGCCCGAACTGCCGCATTTATCGCTGCCCCAGACGTCGCCCGGAAAAATCGTCGCGGGCGAGGTCGTTTCGGTGAGACCGTAGATCGGCTGAATCGCCGTATGCGGAAACAGGGTTTTTAACTCGTTGATCAGTCCGTCGCTCAGGTGGCCCGCGCCGCAGGCAATCGTGCGTAGCGCGGGAAAATCGCCCGGATGGCTGGCGCTCTGCTCGCGCGCGGCCTGGCACAGCAGGATAAAAATGGTTGGCGAGCCGTGCAGAAAGGTAATGTTCTTCTCGCGCAGGGTGTTGATCACCTGCGGGGCGTTGAACCGGTGCTGAAGCCAGATGCTCGCGCCGAGGCTAATAAACAGCGCCAGCAGCGCCGACAGGCCGGTGATGTGATAGATAGGTACCGCCAGAATGGTGCTATCCGCGGCGGTGAGATTCAGTTTTTGCGTATAGGCGTCAATCGCGCAGAGCAGGTTATTGTGCGTGATAATCGCCCCTTTCGGTTCTCCGGTGGTACCGGAGGTGAACATCATCACCGCCGTATCGTCGCGGTTAATCGGGACCGGCTGGCGGGTCAGCGGTTCGGGAAGTGAGAGCGCCTGCCATTCGCTGAGTGAAACCGCGCGCGCGTCGGGGGTGTGTTTCAGCCAGTCCTGTACGGTCGCATCGAACAGCACGACCCGCGGGGCGATATGGCCCACCAGCTCCTCGCTCTCGGCCTGCTTAAGCTTAGTGCTGAAAGGCACCACTTCGATGCCCAGACCAAGCGCGGCAAAAAGGACTTCGCAAAAAGCGGGATGATTCCCCCAGGCCAGCAGGATTCGGTCGCCTTTGCGCAGCGACCAGACCTGGTCAAGCTGCGCCATCGCTCGCTGTACCCGCAGGTGAAAATCGCGGTACAGATAGCGCCGATCCTCAAACGCCAGCGCCAGGGCATCCGGGCTACGGGCGGCGCTGTGGCTCAGGGCCTGGTACAGATTCTGGAAGTCGGCGGAGGTGCTGCTCATTTGTCTCTCCTGATATTGCGTATTGACTGGAAGTAGTCTGGGGAAATTCAGGAGAGGAAATTGCCGAATGGCTCACAATAGAAAATCAACAAAACAGAAGCAATTTTGTAACATTGCACAATAGGCAGGAGAGGCCGGGTGGGGGGGAGAAAATCTGGAATCAGGCAGGCTTTTGTAAAGCCTGAGGAAGCCCGCTTTTAGACCCGTATTAACCGGGCCTAAAAGGGAGAAGGGGATCAGGCCGGCCGCTTAGCGCTTAAAGGCATCGAACTCGAGCCGTTCGCCATCGGGGCCGCGAATAAGCAGGAAGCGCACGTTGTCTTCTTCTATCGGCCCTTCATCGAGCGGATAACCGAGCGCCGCCAGCCGCTGCTGCACCGCATCCAGGTCGCGGACTTCCAGCGCCAGATGATCGATACCGCAGCGAGGAGCGTCAAAGGGCGTTCCTGCGGGAAGCTGATACAGCTCGAGGACGGCGCCCGCCATTTCCAGGAACGCGACTTCAATAGTGCCCTGCGGCGACGGCTTGCTAAACCGCTGCTGGCGCTGAAAGCCCAGCGGTTCATAGAAGGCAAGCGAACGCGTTAAGTCACTGACCTGATAGCCAATATGAGCAATCGTGTTGATAAGTTCGCGCATGTTATACCCCCTTACGCACGCACCAGAAACCGTAGAAAGCGACATACACAAAGCACAGGAGCGGAGCGATAAAGGCGATTTGCATATTGCCGCCGTTCATATCCGAGATAATGCCCATCACCAGCGGAATAACGGCCCCGCCGATAATCGACATCACCACGATCGAGCCTGCGGTCTGGGTATCTTTCCCCATCCCTTTGATGACCAGACCAAAGTTCGTCGGCCAGCATGGCGCCATACAGAAGCTGACCAGAATGAGCGCATAGACCGCCAGCATTGAACTGCTGAATACGGCAACCAATAAAAGGACAGTGGCGGCCAGGGCAAAGCTACCGAGCAGCAGCGCCGGGTTCAGGCGGTTCATCAACCAGGTGGCCACGGTTTTACCCACCGCGTAAATCACCAGAGAAGCCAGCAGCCAGTAGGTCGCGGAGTGCTCGCTGGTGCCCTGCTGCACGAGCTGCACAAAGCGAATCGTGAAGCTCCATACGCCAACCTGGGCGCCGACGTACAAAAACTGCGACAGGATCCCGAGGCGAAAGCGCGGGATAGCAAACAGGCGTTTCAGCGTAGGTCCCATGCTTTCCGTCGGGAGTTGCTGCTGCTGAGAGGGCGTGCCCTTGCACGACGGGAATTTAATAAACACGAACACCAGCGCCAGCACCACCAGCACGGAGCCGATAATCAGATAGGGTCCGACCACCTGGCCGACCATTTGATGGCGCGCAGCGTCCGCGGCGGCGGCGGGCATCGCCAGCAGCTGTTCATGGCTCGGATCGTTCTCGCCAAACACCATCACCTGGCCAATCAGCACGCCGGAAATCACGCCCAGCGAGTTGAAGATCTGCGAAAAGTTAATGCGCTGGGTGGACGATTGAATCGGGCCCAGCAGGCTTGAATAGGTGTTTGCCGATGTTTCCAGAAAAGAGAGTCCGCAGGCGATCACCCCCAGGCAGGCGAGGAACGCGCCGTAGGTCATGATCTGCGCGGCCGGAACGAACAGGAAGCAGCCGAGGGCGTACAGGCACAGCCCAATAATGATCGCCGCTTTATAGGAATAACGCTTTATCAGCGCCGCCGCAGGCAGGGCGACAAAAAAGTAGCCGAGGAAAAAAATCGACTGCACCAGCGCCGTCTGGGTATCCGTTAAATCGAAGCCCTTTTTAAACTGGGCGATCAAAATATCATTCAGGTTGCCCGCCATCCCCCATAGCGCAAACAGGCAACAGACCAGTAAAAATTGCAGCCAGGGGGTATGCGGTAAATACGCGCTGGTGTCCAGTTTTTCATTGTGGACCGCCGCTTTATCGACCTTATCCGTGATTAGCGTACTCATTGAGCTATCCTCTTAATGGTTTTTATACAGTAGGGTTTATGCCATTTCATAATCAGAGGCGGCACGCAAAAGCCGTTCTCGTGCCTCCTGGTACTCAGGTAAAGATGATGCGCCCTGCTTTTCGACGCTGACGGCGGCGTAGGCCGCCGCAAATCGGGCTGCGGCATGCAGCGGCTCGCCGCAGGCCAGTCGCGCCGCCAGCGCGCCGTTGAAGGCATCGCCCGCGCCGGTGGTATCGCGGGGATGAGAAGGAAAGCACGGAATAGGGGATTTCACGCCCTGCTCGCTCAGCAGGGCGCCCTTTGCGCCGAGGGTGATAATGACGTTGCGCGCGCCTTGAGCATGCAGCGCATCGGCGGCCTCGGCCGCGGCCGCCAGAGAGTCAACCCGGCGCCCGGTCATTAACCCGGCCTCCGTGGCGTTCGGCGTGAGCAGATCCACTTTGCTTAGAAAGGCGTGCTCAACGGGCTGCCAGGGCGCAGGATTGAGCACCACGAAGGCCCCGGCCTCTTTGCCGGCGTCAACGACCTGCTCAATGGCGGAAAGATTGTTCTCCAGCTGAACCAGCACCACATCCGCGCAGCCGATAGCGGGAATGCAGCCGGCGATTTCATCATCAGTCACCGTCATATTCGCGCCGGGGTCGACGGCAATCATGTTTTCGGCATCATTGCCGGCCACATAAATCAGCGCGTTGCCGGTGGGGACGTCTTCGGCGACCAGCAGCGTCACGGCATTGAAGCCCACGCCTTTCAGATGACGGCGGGCAAAATGGCCGAAGGTATCATTGCCAATCTTGCCGATATAGTGGACATTCGCCCCCGCTTTTAGCGCGGCGGTGGCCTGGTTCGCCCCTTTCCCCCCGGCGCTGGTCATACTCCCGCAGGCCACTAACGACTCGCCCGGTACCGGAAAGCGCTCCACCCTGGCAACCATGTCGAAATTGAATGAACCAAAAACACAGACTTTTCCTGACATCATTCGCTCCTTTATACGAGCTCGGGGGAGTGCAGCGCGGCGGACAGATCGCGGGACATTTTTTCCCAGGCCTGCTCAAGCGGCATATCCGGGCGGAATAAACCGCTGCTGCCCATGACCAATATCTGCGCTCCGGCTCCCAGCAGCTCGCGGTAGGTGTTGCGATTGCATGAGCCGTCGACTTCCAGCAAGAAGCTGAGGTTGCCGCTCTCTTTTAGCTGATGAAGCTGCGCGATTTTGGCGAGCATTTCGGGAATAAAAGGCTGACCGGCATAGCCTGGATCGACGGTCATCACCGTCACCTTATCGAGCAGATGCAGATAGTGCTGGATGCTCTCAACCGGCGTGGCGGGATTGAGCACCACGCCCACCTCTTTCCCCGCCTGGCGAAGCATATTGATGAGCCGGAAGGCTTCGCGGCAGATGGTTTCCGGATGCAGTGAAATAGCGTCAGCGCCGGCTTCTATCAGCGACGGGATAAACGAGGCGGGCTCTTCGACCATCAGGTGGACATCGATGGGAAGCGATGTGTAGGGACGAATTTGCGCCACAAAGCTGGCCGATAGCGCCAGATTTTTGACATAGTGGCCGTCCATTATGTCGACATGCAGCCTGTCGGCTTTGCCGTTTAAAAAGTGCAGCTGTTCCGTCAGCTTCATCATGTCCATACACATGAGCGAGGGAGAAAGGTAATAACGCATAAGGCCTCATTTATTCCGGTAGTGGCTGATTTCAGGCAAAGTCTGGCCCTGCCGCGGGAAGCAGCGTTTCGACATTGCGCGTATTAACCGTCACGTCATGACGGCGTACTCAGGCGATTTGTAGGCCGACGTTATGCCAGGTCATCTCTTTTTCCAGCAGCGGATCGACAAACTTTTCGGTCACCAGACAGTCCAGCTCGCCCAATCCGCCGATGCGCGCGACGCCTGTTCGCCCCAGCTTGCTGCCGTCGACCAATGCCACGGTCTGACGGGCCGCCAGCATCATCTGTTTCAGCAGGGCTGCGTGGGCTTCCGTACCCGCATATAAGCCGCTATCGCGCTCCAGACCCTGGCAGGAGAAAAAGAGCGTATCGATGGCATACTCGCGCAGCGTTCGTGAGGCAGTTTCACCGAAGAACGACTCTTCGGTCGGGGAGAAGTCGCCCCCCAGCCCCACGAGATGCAACGAGCGTCGGCTCATCAGGGTTTGTAAGATGCGGATGGAGGGCGTAATAACCGTTAACGCCATCTCCGGCATCTGCCGGGCCAAAAACCAGCTGGTGCTGCTGCCGTCCAGGACGATGGTCTTTCCCGGCTGGAGAAACTGCAGCGCTTTACGGGCAACGCGCATTTTGCCTTCGCTGTGCAGCAGCGTTCTTTGCTGAAAGCTTCCCTGGCTATCTTCGACCGGCAGGGCGGACGCTGCCGCTCGGGTCGTCGGCAGCGGGTTTTCCGCCGCCAGCGCTCCGCCGTGGCTCCGATTTAAGATCCCTTTCCGTTCCAGCTCGCTCAGATCGCGGCGAATCGTTTCCCTTGAGACCCGAGTCGCTTGCGCAATCTCATTTACCCGCATCACGCCGCGTTGGCCCAGCAGTTCAACAATCAAACGATGACGTTCCAGCGGCAACATAGCTCTCTCCTGAAGTACATAATCAGATTACCTTTCCCTTGCGCAGGGCGTTGAGACCTCGGGAATGTCCGGCGAAGGCGAGCTTTTCGCTGCCGGACAGTGTGATAGCGCACGCATTTCGGCTGCACTGCCGCCAGCGTTTTTGCTATCTCGCCCGCTATTCAGGCATAAACAAAAACAAACAAAAATAAATGCAATATTGCCTTTGCGCCCGTTTATGACCGTTTGCGCCCGCTCTGCCAGGGCACTGTTCATTTCTTGCCTGCTAATTAAAAACAAATGAAAATAAAAAAATGCTAAATCGATCACGTTATTTTCATTTGATGCGTTTTTAAATGGATTCAAGCCGAATAACAGCATTAAATGAAAGCAATTAAAAACAAAGAGCAGGATAAGACCATGAATGAAACAACCCGTCGTTTTGCACGTTTAGTTGACCTGAGCGCAGTCCAGGCCACCAGTACCGAAGCGGACGTTCGCGCCTGCGCCGAGCTGGCTGCCCGATACAACATTATTTCCGTCCACGTTCTGCCCTGCTGGACGCGTTTTCTCAGTACGTTGCTGCCGCAGCAGGGCACGGGAGAGGTGATGATTGGCGGGCCGGTCGGTTTTCCCGGCGGCGGGCATGCCACCGACACCAAGGTTCAGGAGGTGCGCCAGCTGATTGCCGACGGCGCCCGCGAAGTGGATATGGTGGTGAATATCGGCAAAGTGTTATCCGGCGATTATGACTATGTGCGCGAAGATTTGCGCCGCGTGGTGGAAGCCGCCGCCCCGGTACCGGCTAAAGTGATCCTCGAAACGCACTATCTCAATGAGGAGCAGATTCGCCGCGTGTGCGATATCGCCGTAGAGGTGGGGATGAAGTGGGTCAAAACCTCTACCGGCTGGGCGCCCACCGGCGCCACGGTGGAAAAAGTCAGCATCATTGCCGACCAGCTTAAAGGCCGAATCGATATCAAAGGGGCCGGAGGCATTCGCGATCTGGCCACGGTGCGCGCGCTCTACCAGCTTGGCGTCCGCCGCTTTGGCATGAGCCATGGCGCAGTAACAAAGGTGCTGGCTGAACTGGAGCAGCATCCGGAACGTTTTCCCGAGCTGAACGCCGATTAAACTGAGAGACCGCGGGCCTGATGGCCCGCTTTAAGACGTCACCGGAGTCAGTGATGAAAGATAAAATACTCACGATTGATGTTGGCACTGGCAGCACCCGCGCCGCTATTTTGCGCATTGACGGCGCGATGATCGGCTTTGCGCAAAGAGAGTATGAGCAAACCACGCCGCGTGCGGGCTGGTCAGAACAGGCCCCTTCTCTATGGTGGCAGGCCGCCTGCGACTGCATACGCGAGGTGCTTTACCGCTATCCTGAAACGGCTGCGCAGATTGCGGTTATTGGCGCCTGCGGGCAAATGCACGGTACCGTTCTACTGGACGATCGCGGCGAGCTGGTGGAGGACAGGGCGCTGCTGTGGAATGATAAGCGTAGCCAGCCGCAGGTGGATGCCTTTAGCGCGCGCGAAGGGCGGGAGAAGTGGCTGGCGCATTTAAATAATCCACCCGCGGCGGCGTGGCCCGCTTTTAAATTAGCCTGGTGGCGTGAACATCATCCGGAGCGCTGGCCGCAGCTCGCCAAAGTGTTAATGCCGAAGGACTATATTAATTTCATGCTGACCGGCGCCCTGGCGACCGACTATAGCGAGGCGTCCTGCTATTTCCTGATGGACAGCGAAACCCGCGCCTGGTCTTCGCAAGCCTGCGAAACGTTTGGTCTGCGGGTCGATCAGCTACCGGATCTTAAACTTTCCAGCGACATAATCGGCCAGGTGACCCCACGCGCAGCCGGCCTGACGGGCCTGCCGGCGGGTATCCCGGTGGTTGCCGGTACGTCGGATATGGCGGCCTCTTTACTGGGTTCGGGAGTGTATGAACCGGGGATGGCGTCCGACTCTACCGGCACGTCGACGCTGATTACGGTGGTATCGCCGCGGCCGTTGCGCCATCCGTTGGTCAATAACCTTCATCTGGCTAACGCGGCCTGGGGCGGATTTACGATTCTCGACGCCGGCGGCGATGCCGTCCGCTGGGCGCGGCTGGCGCTGGCCGATAACCAGATTACGCATCCGCAGCTTTTGCAGGAAGCGGCAGCGGTGCCGGCGGGCGCGGAAGGGCTGCTCTTTCTTCCCTATCTGACCGGAGAACGCCTGGCCGAACACACGAACTCGCGGGCGCAGTTTTTCGGCCTGCAGCGTAAGCATCGCCGCGGTCATTTATTCCGCGCGGTCCTGGAAGGGGTGGCCTTTGCGTCCTGGCGCAATCTTCGCCAGCTGCAGGCGTGCGGGCAATATCCGCAACAAATGATCGCTTCCGGCGGCGGCGCGCGCAGCCCGCTGTGGCTTGAAATCAAAGCCGCGGCGTACAATCTTCCGATATTATCTACGCGCAATCAGGAGAATGGCGTCACCGGATGCGGTATTATCGCCGGGGTTGGCGCGGGGCTGTACGCCGATTTTGCCAGCGGCGTGAAGCAGACGGTGCAGTTCGACAAACTGATTTCGCCAGATCCCCGTCTGCGGGATTATTACCACGCCTGCAGCGAGCTTTTTGATACGCTGTACCGGCAATCCGCCGCCTTATACGACAGGCTGGATGCGCTCAGCGTGGGACCCGACTGATACGCAAAGGTAAGCCAGCGCCGCATCGCGCGTAACGTGCCGTAAATAAGAGAGAGGCAGAATGTTTGCAGAAGAAAGACAGGAGAAGTTGCTCAGTATTCTCAGGGAAAAACGCAAAGTGGCTGTTTCTGAGATGTGTGACGTCTTTAATGTATCTGGCGCCACCATTCGTGCCGATCTCCGCCAGCTGGAAGAGGAGGGGCTGCTGACCCGTACCCACGGCGGCGCCGTTCTTCGGACGCGGGCGAGCTTTGAACAGGCGTCGGACGCGCGCGAAATTGTTAACCTCAGCGCGAAAGAGCGGATCGGCCAGCGCGCGGCGGCGCTGGTTGAGGATGGCGACATTATCGTGCTGGATACCGGTACCACGACTCTGCATATCGCGCGCAATATTCGCGACCGACAGAACGTTACGGTGGTCACCAATGATTACCAAATCGCCCGCGAGCTGGAAGCCAGCCCCTCTATTCAAACCATTCTGCTGGGTGGGATCGTCAAGAAGGGATACCACTGCGTGGTGGCGATCAACGGACGTTCCATACTTGATACCCTGAACGTCGATAAAGCGTTTATGGGCGCCAATTCGCTGTCGCTGAAACACGGCGCCTGCGTGGCCGATATCATGCTGGCAGAAACGAAACGCGGCATGGTTGAACACGCCAGTCAGGTGATTATCGTCTGCGACTACAGCAAGCTGAATAATACCTCGCTTGCCCAGTTTACCGCCGCGGATCGTATTGATACCGTGGTGGTGGATCGTCTGCCTGATGACGTTCAGGCGTATCGTAATGCCGGCATTCAGGTGATCTCTCTGGATGAAGAGGCGCATCTCTAGCGTGCGGTTCCGGCGGCGCTAATTTAGCGGGAGAAGACGTTTTATTTTACGCGTTGCCTCTGTGGTAAAACTTTTCTCTTTATTAAATGCGTAACGACCTGTCTGGGTTGGGGGCAGCGCCTCTTCTCTGGCATATTCTGCTGTGATGCCTGCGGTAACCCACGGATATGATTAACGAATTTCCTCCGAAAAGCCGGGGGTAATCTACAGAACCCGCGCCACTTCATGTATGATTTTTCTCCCCGTTCGGGCGGCTGCGCTGATTTTCACCGGCCGCGCGCCGAGCGGTCGATCATTGCGGATAATGATTCAGGCGAAGAATATGATTCATCGCCAACGATAAATAACAATCCCGACCATCTTTCAGAACGCTGAATTATCGTGAGGGCATCACAGGGAGCATGACTATGAAAGGCGCTTATCTCGCACTTGCGCTCGGTTTATTTACCGGTTCGGCGCTGGCGGCCGAGCGGGTGATCCATTTTGGCACCAGCGCAACCTATCCGCCGTTTGAATTCGTCGACGGCAATAATCAGGTGGCGGGTTTTGATATTGATATCGCCAGAGCGGTATGTAAGGAGCTACAGGCTACCTGCAGCTTCACCAATCAGAGTTTTGATAGCCTTATTCCGGCACTGCGTTTTAAGAAAATGGATGCGGCGATCGCCGGGATGGATATCACGCCGCTGCGTGAGAAGCAGGTGGATTTTTCGACGCCGTACTTCAACGAACTGTCGGCGGTGGCGGTCGTGCGCAAAGATACCTTCCACACCTTTGCCGATTTAAAAGGCAAGAAGCTTGGTCTGGAGAACGGCACTTCCCATCAGCGCTACCTTCAGGATCGCCATCGTGAGATTGCGTCGCAGGCCTATGACAGCTATCTGAACGCGCTTGTCGATCTGCGTAACGGGCGGCTGGACGGCGTGTTTGGCGACGTATCGGCGATGAAAAACTGGTTAAAGGAAAACCCGGATTTCGTCATCATGGATGAGCGCGCCACCGACCCGGAGTATTACGGCAAAGGGCTGGGCATTGCGCTGCGTAAGAGCAATCCGCTGCTGGCGGAGATCAACCAGGCGCTGGAGAAAGTGATGGCTTCCCCTGAATACAGCGAAATTAAAGATCGCTGGATTAAATAATCCAGCCGATAGCGACCGGGAGTCTTAACTATTCTGCGTCACGCCCGTTCTTCGCCAGGAGCGGGAGCGATTCGTGACGCATTTGTTTTATATGCCAGTAAAACCTCTTTCTGTCGCTTAAAACGTCGTAATCCCTTCTTCGCCTTTCTGGCGCCCGGAATAGCGACTTTATAGCCGAATTTATTCTTCTCTTCGCCACGCGGGGACGGGCGGTGCGCCACCTTCGCTTGCTGGCAGCGGATAGCGGCTTATCCGTTCTTGCGGGTAACGTTTTTTTCACAATGACAATTGTGCTTTTTATCGCTCTTTCCCCTCGCTGAGCATCTCAGGCATGTATTTATTAAGGTTATTGGTAGACAACAGCGTCGGCTGAACGGCACGGATAGCTACAAAAATAATTATATTTAACTGTTTGTTTTATAAATAAAATATCATCTAAGATGCTCTGTTTTATGATGTCAATCACATTTCCTCTCTCGCCAACTTTAAATCTGTAAAAGTAGACGTTTGTCGACTTTTCATCTAAAAAGTTGGGGGAAGGGACTAGACAGGACCATTATTAGGTTATCAAATGGTTAAATAACGTCACATTAAATGTGAATGATTGGCCTTGTGTATAAAAGGCCAACACGCTTTCCGCTGCGCTAAAGCGCTGCGGACATCTTTGGGAGAAGTTATGCATTCCTCTGTTAATAAAAATGAATCTCGGACCTTTTTCGGTCATCCTTACCCGCTCGGTTCGCTGTTTTTCACCGAAATGTGGGAACGGTTCTCGTTTTACGGCATTCGTCCATTACTGATCCTGTTTATGGCGGCCACCGTCTATGACGGCGGGATGGGGCTGGCGCGTGAGAACGCTTCGGCCATCGTCGGGATTTTTGCCGGGACCATGTATCTTGCCGCGCTGCCCGGCGGCTGGCTGGCGGACAACTGGCTCGGGCAACAAAAAGCGGTCTGGTATGGTTCGATACTGATCGCGCTGGGCCATCTCTCCATCGCGCTGTCGGCGGTGATGGGCGATAGCCTGTTCTTTATCGGCCTGATGTTTATCGTGCTCGGTTCCGGCCTGTTCAAAACCTGTATTTCGGTGATGGTTGGTACGCTGTACAAGAAAGGCGATGCGCGCCGCGATGGCGGCTTCTCGCTGTTCTACATGGGCATCAACATGGGCTCGTTTATCGCCCCGCTGATCTCCGGCTGGCTGATCAAATCCCACGGCTGGCACTGGGGCTTTGGCATCGGCGGCATCGGGATGCTGGTCGCGCTGATAATCTTCCGCGTCTTTGCCGTCCCGGCGATGAAACGCTATGACAGCGAAGTCGGCCTCGATTCCACCTGGAATAGCCCGGTAGTGAAACGAAACGGCGTCGGCGCATGGCTACTGGCGCTGACGGTAGGCGTAGCGGTTATTGTCGCGTTGATTGCCCAGGGCGTTATCGTGATTAACCCGGTGGCGGTGGCCAGCGTGCTGGTCTACGTGATTGCGGCGTCGGTGGTGCTCTATTTTATCTACCTGTTCGTCTTCGCCGGGCTGAGCCGTAAAGAGCGCGCCCGCCTGCTGGTATGCTTTATCCTGCTGATTTCGGCGGCCTTTTTCTGGTCAGCGTTTGAGCAGAAACCGACCTCGTTTAACCTGTTCGCTAACGACTATACCAACCGTACGATCGGCTCGTTCGAGATCCCGGCGGTGTGGTTCCAGTCGATTAACGCCCTGTTTATCATTCTGCTGGCGCCGGTATTTAGCTGGGCCTGGCCTGCGCTGGCGCGCAAAAACGTACGTCCGAGCAGCATCACCAAGTTTGTTATCGGTATTTTGTGCGCGGCGGCGGGCTTTGGCCTGATGATGCTGGCGGCGCAAAATGTCCTGAGCAACAACGGCGCGGGCGTTTCGCCGATGTGGCTGGTGGGCAGCATTCTGATGCTGACGCTGGGCGAGCTGTGCCTCAGTCCGATTGGTCTCGCGACCATGACTCTGCTGGCGCCGGAAAGAATGCGCGGCCAGATGATGGGGCTGTGGTTCTGCGCCAGCGCCCTGGGGAACCTGGCGGCGGGTCTGATTGGCGGTCACGTGAAGGCCGATCAGCTGGATATGCTGCCTGACCTGTTCGCACGCTGCTCCATTGCGCTGCTGATCTGCGCCGCGGTGCTGTGCCTGCTGATTGTTCCGGTGCGGCGGATGCTGGAAAACACCAAATCCAGCGAGCAAAAACCGGCGGCGAATGCCTGACGGCGAAAGCGGTAAATAAAAAGCCGGCGCTCTGCGCCGGCTTTTTATTGGTCAAACCCCGGATTGCGGCGCGAAGCGCCTTATCCGGGCTACCAGACCTGCAGACGGCGGTGAGTGGGGCTCGCAGACGGCGGTGAATGGTGGGGGTTACCGGTCCGCAGACGGTGGTGAACCTGTAGCCCGGGCAAGGCGCGTTAAGCGCCGCCCCCGGGAACAGGGCGCAGTGCGGCAGAATTCCTGGAGGCGATGCTGCGCATCTGTCCGGGCTACCAGACACGCAGACGGCGGTGAGTGGGGCTCGCAGACGGCGGTGAATCGTGGGGGTTACCGGCTTACAGACGGCGGTGAACCCGTAGCCCGGGCAAGGCGCGTTAAGCGCCGCCCCCGGGAGCAGGGCGCAGTGCGGCAGAATTTCCCGGAGGCGATGCTGCGCATCTGTCCGGGCTACCCAACAGCAGACGGCGGTGAGTGGGGCTCGCAGACGGCGATGAATTGTGGGGTTACCGGCTTACAGACGGCGGTGAACCTGTAGCCCGGGCAAGGCTCGTTAAGCGCCGCCCCCGGGAGCAGAGCCTGGCGCGAGTAGGGAAATTCACGGCTATTGCGCCACTTCTTTCCCTGCGGACGCCACCGCCGGGCCGCGGTAATCGCCGCCCAGGGCTTTAATCAAGGTGATATCGGTGCTGAGCCGCTGGGCCTCGATATCCAGCAGCAAAAGCTGCTGCGCGATGGCCGGACGACGCGCCTCCTGCGCCGCATAGTAGCTGACCAGTCCGCGCTGATGGTGCGCGCTGGCGCTGCGGGTGGTCATCATCGCCGCCGCGACTTTCTGCTGCTGCAGCGCGGCCTGCTGGTTCAAATCGTTCAACTGGCTGGAGCTAATCGCCACGTCGCGCACCGCGTCCAGCACCGCCTGGTTGTACTGCTTAATTAAAATATTGCTCGCCGTACGCGTCGATTTCAGGTTGGCGTTTAAGCGCCCGCCGTCAAACAACGGCAAATAGAGCCCCGGCAGCAGGTTGATCTGCTGGAATGAGGACTTAAACAGATCGCCGACGCTCAGCGCGTTGTAGCCCCAGAAGGCTTTGATATCGAAGTGCGGGTAAAACGCCGCTTTTGCCGCGTCCACCTGGTTCATCGAAGCGCTGACGTAGCCGCGCAGCGCCTGCAGATCCGGGCGACGGGCCAGCAGTTCAAACGAAAGCGAATCCGGGAGCGTTTCCTGCAGCGCCGGCAGCGGCACGGGATGAATCTCCGGCATGCTATGCGCATCGGCGCCAATCAGCGCCCGCAGCGTTTCCCGATACTGCGTCAGCGTCCCCTGCGCCGTAATCACCTGCTGCTGCGCCGCCAGCAGCTCTGCCTGGGCGTTGGCGACATCGACGCTATCCTCCACGCCGCGCGCGGTACGATGCTCATGCGCCTGCACCGAGAGCCTGGCGATGGCCTCCAGCTGATTAAGTAATGCGATTTTCTGGAAAGTTGCCTGCATCGCGAAATAGAGCTGGGCCACGCTGCTGGCAAGATCCAGCTCGATGCCGGCGGTCTCCGCCTGGCGGGCGTTCTTTTCGCCAATCGCGGCGGCAACGCGGGCGCGGTCGGCGCCCCATAAATCGATATTCAGCGTCGCCCCGACGCCAACCGTATTCAGCGTGTACCAGGGGCCGTTTTTATCCACCGGCAGGGAGAAGGAGTAGGGCCAGGTGAACTGTTTATTGGTGACCCGCAGACGGTTTTGCGCCGCCACGGCGGTGGCCTGCACGCCCATTGCCGACTGCGCCAGCTCGACCGTGGACTGCGATTGCGAAATACGCAGCCGCGCCGCCTGCATGGTGGGGGAGTTCTGCAGCGCGCGATTGACCAGCATATTTAGCTGCGGATCCTGATAGCCTTCCCACCAGCGCGCCGTCGGCCAGCCGCTATTCGCCAGATGGATCACCTGCGCCAGCTCGGCCTGCTGCGGATTGACCAGCGGAACCTGGCCGGGATCGTCCTGAATTAATGCGCACCCGGTTAACAGCGTCAGGGCGAAGGCAAACACCGGGGAGCGCGCGGCGCGCGGGAGAGTAGAGGTTTTAATCATGATTGCATTGCCTGTCGCGGAATATCGGAAGACGCAAATGGCCACGCCGGCAGAGCGGCCAGCGCGTTGACCAGCGGCGCGCCAAATGGATTCGCCGGGTCCGGGAGAAGCGCCTGAGGGCGTTCTACGGCAGTTTGCTGCGCGTCGATATCGGCAGCGTAGCCTTCAAGCCGCCGGGCGCAGCGGGGTAAAAAAGTATCCCCCGGCGCGGCGTACAGACGATAGCCTTCGCTGAGGCGCAGGATCTCTTCCGCCTGATGGAACGTCGCCCGCACCGGCCAGTTTTTGGCTTCCGGCCACGGGTGGGCGTAGGTTCCCAGCGGCTCGGCGGCTACCCGGTTGATTAAGGTTTCGCTCTCGGTCAGCGCGGCAAATAGCGGTACCAACTGAACCTCATCGTCGCTTGAGGAGAGGGTCTGCGCCAGCTGGCGATAAAGCTGCGCCAGACGCGCTTTGAGCTGCGGGGCTTCGCTATCCGGCCATAAATAGAGATGTACAATCGAGGAGACCAGCACGCCGAGCAGGATACCGATAACCCGGTCGCGCAGTTCGGTAAGGTTGCTGAGCGGGCCAAACCAGCTGAGGAACGCCAGCGCAAAGGTGAAACCTATCTGGATCCCGGCGTAGGCGATGCGCTCTGAGCCTGCCGCAATCCACGCGGCCAGCGCGAACACCGGCAGGGTCATCGCCAGCAGGCCGCTCAGCGAGTCGGTCCAGGGCTGCACAAAGACGATCAGGAGCAGCGCAATCAGCGTCGCCAGCAGCGCGCCGCCGATACGCAGCCACGTTTTCTGCATGGTAGCGCCCAGACCCGGCTGGGCGACAATGACGCAGCTCAGCATAATGGTATGGATGCCCTGCCAGTCGGCGGCGGTATAGAAAACGTAGCACAGCAGCGTCGCCAGCAGCGTTTTCAGGGCAAAGTGCAGATAGACTGGATTGGACCACGCGTCCGGCAGCAGCAGCGGCGCTTTTTCCACTTCACCCTGCGGTAACGCGATGGTTTCGCCGCGCGCCAGCCGCGACAGCACCTCGGCGATCTCCTGCAAAATGGCGCTGTTATCGCTATCGCGTGGGACCATTAACGGCTCCATATCCGCCGCCGTGGGGCTGGGCAGATTATCCGCCAGCGCGTTCAGCTCGCGGGCTATCCGCTGGCGCACATCGGAATGGTCGCGGCCCGGTTGTAGCAGCGCCGTTAAATGGTAGCAGCGCAGCGCGGCGGCCATCAGCGATTGCCAGGCCTGCGGGCTGGCGGCAATCTCCGGCGTGGCGCGGGCGGCTTGCTGGTACAGGGACTGCAACTGGTTAAACTGGCCGGCGATCTCTTTAAAGGAGGGGTGCGGCGCCCCGCCATCCGGTTGGCTAAGAATCCGCGCCGTCTGGCGTAGCATGACCACCAGCCGGGCTTTAAACTGATAGCCGGGGAACGCCTGTTGGAAGCAGGCGTTGACCAGCAACGTCACCAGAATGGCGGTGTTAATCGCCACCCATAGCCACAGCAGCAGGCGTACCAGAATTTCGCTCTGGCTGGTCATCGACGGGAAGGTCTGGGCGTAGATGACTGCCAGCGCCACCACGAAAAACGCCAGCCCCAGCTTGCCGAGGACCCGCATCAGGTAAATCGCACAGAAGAACAGGATCACCGAGGCAACCAGGCGAATTAGCGGATAGTCATAGGTCCACTTAATAATCAGCAGTACGCCGCCCAGGGCGACGCTGACGGTCACCACGAAAACCACGCTGACCAGCTTAATCATCAGGACGTTAGGCTGGCTGACGTAAAACACCACGATCAGCGCCACGGCGAGGAAGGGAATATGCAGCGTCATAAACAGCACAATCAGCACCGCACAGCTGAGCGTCAGGCGCAGGGTATAGTTCGCCCGCCCCGGCGCATCGCGGAGTTCCCGGGTCAGAAACGGCCACAAGCTTTGCATGCCGTCTCCTTATTGCGGCTGGAGAACGGCGCTGGCGGAAGCGCCCATGCGAAACAGGTTCGGGTCGGGATCTTTGACGGCGATTTTAACCGGGAAGCGCTGGGAGACATGGACCCAGTTGATGCTCTTCTGAATAACCGGCAGGCCTTCAATGACGCTGCCGCCGTCGGGCAGAACGCCGGTGCCGACCGAGTCGACTACGCCCTCGAAGGTGCGGCCATGGTTGGTCATTACGGTAATTCTGGCCGGAACGCCGGGCCGAACACTCTGCAAGTCGGTTTCGCGGAAGTTTGCCACCACGTACCAGTGGTCGTCATCCAGCAGGGTAAAGACCGGCTTAAGGGCCGAGGCGTACTGGCCGATCGTCGTCTTCAGCGCCACCACCACGCCGTTAAACGGCGCGCGCACTTCGGTAAATTCGAGATGCAGCTCGGCCAGCGCAATTTGCGCCAGGATCCCCGCGCGCTGCGCCACCATGGCATCAACGCCGGTCACGGCCGCGGAAGCCTGTTTCGCCTGCAGCAGGGTGGCCTCCAGTTCGGCGCGCGCCGCTTTTTCGGCCGTTCGCGCCTGATCCAGATCTTCTTGTGAGGCAAACCCCTGCGGTACCAGCGGCTCAAGGCGTATGCGTGAAGAGGTGGTCTGCTTAACCAGCGCTTTAGCGCGTTCAACGGCGGCATTGACCGACTGCGCGTTGTACTCCTGCGCTTTGATCGTGCGCTGGGTCAGCATAATCTGCGCATCAAGCGTGGTCAGCCGCGCCTTGGCATCATCAAGCATCGCCTGGTAGGGACGCGGGTCGATGCGGAACAGCAGATCGCCTTTTTTCACCCGCTGATTGTCGCGAATCGGCATTTCGACGATCCGCCCGCTCACTTCCGGCACCACGTCGATGGTGTCGGCATAAACGTAAGCATCGTTGGTTTCCGGCGAGGTTTGCAGCTGCCAGATAACCAGAATCAGCGCCACGATCGCGGCGAGAACGAGCGCCAGCAGGGGCCATTTTTTGCGGATAACGCTTGAGCGGGATTGGGTCATAGGGATCTAGTTTACGAAGAACAGGAACCACAGAATCGTGGCGAACAGGAACATCAGCGCCAGATAGCTGAAGACCAGTGGAGAAAATCGCGATTGCCATCCTTGACGCACAATCAGGATATGGCAGGGAATAAGTAACAGCGCGGCGCCTAATAAGCAGAAGAACCAGCCGGGAAATGCTGCGCCTAAAACCGGAATCGCCGGGGATAATGAGCAGCCGGAGAGCGTAAATAGCGAAAATAAGAGCGCAGGGCCCGCCAGCTTAACAATGCGATTCAAGACGAAATACCTGAGTGCTCGGATTAAGGTGAAATGAGTTTAATCTCACTGTCGGGGAAATAAAAGGCGGAGAGAACAGAAGCGTCTGTATTCCATCAATAAACAGGATATTTTCTATGGATAACACCTGCATAGAAAATCATTCATTCTGCATTAACGACCAGCGGTGGGCGAAATAAAATTTCGCGTGTCAGCGATAGTCGGCGGTGGCTGGCAGGGCTATGCTTAGAGCCAGGACTATAAAAAATAGTCAGAACTGAGGCAATGTCATGGATAAAGAATTACTGCAAGCGGGCTATCGCGCCTATACCGGAGAGAAAATAGATGTCTACTTTAACACCGATATCTGCCAGCACTCGGGTAACTGCGTACGCGGTAGCGCGAAGCTCTTCAATCTGAAACGCAAACCGTGGATCGTCCCGGATGAAGTGGACGTGGCCACGGTGGTCAAGGTTATTGATACCTGCCCGAGCGGCGCGCTGAAGTATCGCCAAAAATAAGCGAGGAAATGATGGAAATACTGGAAGGTCATAACAAGTTTTACGTCAATGACGCCGACGGGAAGCAGGTGGCGGAAATTGTTTTTGTGCCTACGGGCGAGCACCTCAGCATTATTGAACACACTGACGTCGACCCCAGTCTGAAAGGCCAGGGCGTGGGAAAAAAGCTGGTGGCGAAAGTGGTGGAAAAAATGCGCGGCGAGCAGCGTAAAATTATTCCGCTATGCCCGTTTGCCAAACATGAATTTGATCATACCCGCGAGTACGACGATATTCGCGCCTGAAATAAATGCGCCAGCGCGCTGGCGCCACTTTTTTATCTGACGCCGTGTTACCCGGCGATAAGGTTCAGATCGCGGCCGGATAAAAGCTGGTGGATAAGGTCACTGACGTTTTCCCGCTCCACCGGCGGCGAGATGAAATAACCCTGAAAACGGTCGATCCCCAGCGCCTTCAGTCGGTTGAATTTATCCAGACTGTCCACGCCTTCGGCAACACAGCGGCTACCGGTTAGCTGACAGTAGTAGAGCAGACTTTTGATTAGGGCCAGAGCGTGAGGATCGCGCTGCATGTCGTTGACGATGCTCATATCCAGCTTATAGGCGCTGAACCTGACCGATCGTACCGGAAACATGACGCTGCTTTGTGAAAAGCAGTCATCCAGCATAATGGTAAAGCCCTGCTTGCGTAGCCGGGAAATATTGTCGGCAATTTTACTCTGCAGGTTGAGGTCCAGGGTTTCAGCAAATTCCAGTACCAGCCTCGAAGACATATGGGGCTGACGCAGCTGCTGGCGCGCGGTCTCCACCATCCGGAGCAGGTTGTCATTGCTGGCGATAGCAGCGGGAATATTGACCGAGAAATAAAACTCTCCGGAGTGTAGATTAATATTCTCCACGGCCTCGCGAAGCACAAAGGCGGTCAACACCAGCCAGGCATACGCGGAATGTACCTGCGGCAAAAACTCGCCTGGCAGCATAACCTGTCCCTTTTGCCGCCAGCGACAGAGGATCTCCAACCCTTTTAGCTGCATCCGACCATCGGTGATGGGCTGGAATACCGGGAAAATTTGCCGACAGTGAATGGCGTGGACAAATTCGCGCTCGAAGGCGGAAAGCGCAGCATCCGGTTGGCTCTTCTGCCCTTTGGTCTGGCTGCCGGGGAATCGGGTTGCCAGCTGAGGATGATGTTCCACCATTTTTTTCAGTCCTGCCGTTCGCTGGTTATAAAGCGTTTTGTGGCTAATGCCGCGGCGCTTTGCCTGGGCGTTGACGCTGTATCCGCTGAGTAGACCGAGAATGGCATTTAGCTCCGGCCGGGTGAGCCCGCCAGGGCGCTTTCCGCCGAGGCGTATCTCTTCGTCGGCCAGCTGTTTAAGTGAAGGATATCTTTGCAAAATATAGTCCTGCAGCACCGCGGTCAGGCTGGGGACGGGCAGGTCCGAGGCGGCGGTGCGCACTTCGGCAAGCAAACGGTGATCGATGACCTGATGCAGCAGCGTATGCCACAGCCAGCTGGCCGGGCTGCGGCTGAGGATCAGCATCGGCAGCGGCGTCGCGGAGTGTTCAAGAAACGCAGCGGCCTGCTGCAGGGTGGTGAGCAGCCTGGCCGGAGTTTCCGGCAGAAAAACGATAAGGCGGCGAATGTCCGTGTCGCCGGGAAGCATCTGCGTATCCGACGGCAGCACAACGGGCCGCATGCCGCTGGCCATCATCACTTTGACTAATCCATCGGCGACCAGCGAGCAGGGCGAAAGGATATAGTCCACTCCCGCTCTGCCGCGCGCCGCGGGCGCGTTACTGGTAAACAAAGGTCACCCCAATAATGGATTGCACGTTGCCCGCGGTGACCTGGCCGCTGGTTCGCGCATAGGTTGCGGTGAGTCCGAGGTTGACCGCGGAGGTGCTCACGGTTCCCATAGAGACGGTACTGTTTGAGCGCAGAATAGTGCCATTGCGCAATAGCTGAACGCCTATCCCCTGGGCCGGTGAGGCGGAAGAGGTATTGGTGAACACGCTGTTGGCGCTATCCGCCGTGGTGCCGGAGAGGTAAAAACCTATCTTTTGATTTTGCCCGCAGCGTACCGTGAGCGGAACAGCGGTCGAACCCGGGTACTCAGGCAGCGTTACCGTGACGTTGCGAGCGGAAACATCGCAGCCGCCCGTGGGGATAATCACGCTATTGTTGGCATAGATGTTCCAGGTAAATTTAGAGGTACGAACGTTACCGCCGCCGTTGATATCCGAACCCACCTGATACATGACCAGCGTGGCGATATGCGAGCCGGCGCTTATCGCCAGCCCGGAGGCGGTGGATATTGGCGTCAGGTAGAGCTGGGTATTCCAGCTGGTGTAGTTGCCGGAAGTAAAATTATGGCTGGCGGTCGGGGAGTTTAGCGGGAAGCTATAGCTAACTCCGTAGTACTTTAAAGAACCGGTAAAATTGGTCAGCAGGCCGCTATAGGCCGAGCCCTGTAGCATGCTTACCATGTCGTTTCGCCTGTCCGGCGCGTCATTTTTACAAAAAATCGAGCTGGATAAGTCGACGACAAGGTTCTGCCCCGCTCCGAGGCTTGGCTGCAGGTTAACGTAGACGTTGGATACTTTCCCGCCGGTATCGCTGTTTAATATGGTGCCGGTGGAGTCGTAGCAGGTATAAGCCCTGACGCTGGTGGAAAAGCCCGCTAACACAAGCGCCAGCCACAGCGCGTTGACCAGCGCCATACGACATCTACGGGGAGCGGTAATCCGCTGATTCATAACGTTCTCCTGCCTTATAGCCAGGTGTAGGTGACGTTAATCACCGCCTGGATTGTTCCTTGCGTTGGTCCGCCGTTAACCGTCAGCGCCCTGACGCGCAATGGAAAGCGGGTGGATTGCGTGGCATCGTTGACGGCCACCGTTTTGCTTGTGCCGTTGTTAAACCGGGCGCCGCTGGTATCCTGCAATTCCAGCTGGAGGTTGCCCGCCGTTCCCTGATTTTTGTAGTAGCCCGTGCTGTCCGCCGTTCCGCTGAAGGTGGCGGTGACCCGCGAGGTGCCGACCGGACAGTTGCTGAGATCGAGGGTGACGTCATGCCAGCCTGATGCCGAGCCGGGTGAAAGCATGTTAAAGGTGTATAAATCACCAAGGTCAACGGTGGCCTTCGGCGTGGCGATGGTGCAGGGTTTGGCCACCACTTTACCGTTAACGGTAATGGTCACGTCGGCGGCGCGGGGGGCGCTGGCGAAGGCCATCATTACCGCCAGCAGCCAGGGTGCATGAGTCCATTTCATTTCAGCCTCCGGTTACTGAAATTCAAGCGTGAAGGTTGCGGTGGCATTAACGTGTCCTGCTGTAATCGGGACGCGCGCGGCCATCAGCCTGGCGTAGAAGTTGAGGGTGTTGGTCTGCCCGGGTTTCAGCGTGGTCCACGCGATGTTTGACGAGGGGGCGTTGAGTACCAGGGGCGCCCGGCTGCCGTTAAGGATCTGCATGCCGATGCCGGACGCTGCCGATACGCCACTGTCCAGCTTAAGCAGGCTGGTGTTGTCGCTGTCCGCTATGCCGGTAAAGCCGACTTTAACCGCGGTGACGGAGCCGCCGCAGGGCGACAGCACGATGCGAAACGGCACCAGCGGCGTGGTCGTGCCGACGGCATTAAACTGTTTGGCGGCGTTATTCATCAGATCGACGGTAAAATCTTTTGACTCACCTGCGACGGCGCAGGTGTTATCCCTGACATATCCGCTAATCGTGATGGTGCTATCGGCGGCAGGGGTGCTGAAGGAGACCAGAGAGAGTATGGCGCCCAGCAGATACAGGTTTTTTCTCATCATCATGGTTTCCTTAGCGGCACGCTGCCGACAGCTGGCTTAACGCCTGGTTCTGGCTTTCCGGCGGCAGGCTGTAGCTGGCCTCACAGCTGGCGTTCGGACCTTCGCCCCATTTCGCCCGCACCTTGCCCGCCAGCGGCATCCCGCTCAGGTAGACCTGGCCGTTATCGGCGACGATGCTGCTGCCCTGGCTGTCGACAGCGGAGGCTATGGCGCCAAAAGGAACCGGTTTACCGTTGTGAGTCAGCGTCATCAGCAGCTTCATGCCGACGCTGGCCTTAAATTCGGCGCGCGCAATCGCCCCGTGGGTGGGCACAATACTGACCACCGCATCATCAAGGTCGACGTTATTGGCCAGCGTATTGGTGTCCAGCGCCACCCGGTTTTCCCGGTATTCGGTGGCGTAGGGCAGAACGGCGTAGCCGCGCCAGTCGGTCCGTACCCCGGTCTGGTTTTCTACCTTCACGCCATCCGCGCCGGGGGCTTTGATCAGCACGACCGTGTCGTTCATCGGCTGGCTCAGGGTGACGCCGTCAGCGTGGGCCAGCACGCCGCCGCTCAGGCCGTAGTAGAGCTGTTTGATACCGTCGCTGCGGCTGTAGCCGACGTTGGCGTTACCGTAGCCGCCGCGGTAGTTCAGCGCCGCGTATCCGGTGCCGCCGCTGTTGCCATCGCCGCCGCCGGCGTAGCCGGTCTGTACGCTGTAGCTCAGGTTGTTGTCCTCCAGCAGCGTGCCGTACAGGCCGGCAAGGCTGGTGGTCCTGCCGTTCAGATCGTTGGACATGCTGTAGCTGGCGTTACCGTTTCTCCAGGCGGAGGTGCTGTCGGAACGCATCCAGTGGCTGAACGGGATACTGACGTTGAGCGCCAGCATCTGATCGCGCCCCTGCTGCCAGGCGTTTCTGGTCAGGCTGTAGCTCAGGGTCCAGTTGATATCGTCGACGGCGGCGTTAAGCCCGGCCTGGAGCTGCTGGTCGGCGCTGCTGGTTCCCCAGTAGGTCTGGTGGCTACCGCTCAGGTAGAGCGTGGCGGTACGCCCCAGCTGCTGGGTGACGCTGAGCTGTACCCTGCCGCGCTTGTTGTACGCGAGGTTGTAGTAATCGGTGAACTTCGGCTTCATCTGCACCACGCCGTCCTGGGTCTCGACGTTGTAGCCGCTCATCCGGTTATAGGTGGTGTCGGCGAAGCTGAAATAGCCGCGCGTCGAGTAGCGGTAGCCCACCAGCTGAATGTTGGTGCCGGTATCCGTCAGCGACTTGTTATAGAGGAAACGCACCGACTGCCCCTGATGCTCGCTGTCATCGGGCAGGGTGGCGTTGGCCTGGGTGATATCCAGCGACAGCGCCCCCAGTTGGCCCAGATTTTTGCCGACGCCGAGGTTAAAGGCGCGGTAGCGGTCCGCCAGCTGGGTGCCGCCGTACAGGGTCCAGCCCGCCGGAAGACCGCGCATTACGGTGCTCTGGAAAAATTTCGGTTTTTCCTGCTGATTGCTGCCGCTGCGGTACTCCCCGGCGGTGACCGCATAGCGGGTATGGCCCTCGCGCTGGAGCACCGGCACGGACGAATAAGGGACGGTGAAGACCTGGCTGCTGCCGTCGGCCTCTTTGATGGTCACCTGCA